>VEPJ01000082.1 GCA_012026925.1 Gammaproteobacteria bacterium
GCCCCACTCGCGCCCGAGGCCCGACTGCTTGTAGCCGCCGAATGAGCCGCACACGTCGAGGCTCGCGCCGTTGATGTGCACGTTGCCCGCCCGGAGGCGCCGGCCGACCCGCATCGCGTGCTCGTGCGTGTCGCCGAAGACGTAGCTCGACAGCCCGTACGGCGTGTCGTTGGCGATCCGGATCGCTTCCTCCTCCGTGTCGTACGGGAGGATGCAGAGCACCGGCCCGAAGATCTCCTCGCGCGCGATGACCATGTCGTTCGTGACGTTGCTGAAGATCGTGGGCTTCGTGTAGTAGCCGCGCGTCACGCCCTCCGGCCGGCCCGGGCCGCCGCACACGAGCTTCGCGCCCTCCTTGATGCCCTGCTCGATCAGGCCCTGAACCTTGCGCCACTGGGCCTCGCTCGCCTGCGGACCCATGCCCGTCCTCTCGTCGGCCGGATCGCCCGTGACCACCGTCGCAGCCACCGCCTGCGCGATCGCCTCGACCGTGGCGAGGTGCCGGCGCGGGACGAGCATGCGCGAGGGCGCGTTGCAGCTCTGTCCCGTGTTGTTCATCATCACGAGCACGCCGTGCCCGACGGCCTGCTCGAGCGGCGCACCCTCGAGGATGATGTTCGGCGACTTGCCGCCGAGCTCGAGCGAGACTTTCTTGACGGTATCGGCCGCCGCCTTGTCCACGAGGATGCCGGCGCGGGTCGAGCCGGTGAACGAGACCATGTCGATGCCCGGGTGCGACGAGAGCGCGGCGCCCACCGTGGGGCCATCGCCGTCCACCAGGTTGAACACGCCGGCCGGCACGCCCGCCTCGTGCAGGATCTCGGCCATCACGTGACCGGAGAGCGGCGCGATCTCGGAGGGCTTCAGCACCATCGTGCAGCCGCAGGCCAGCGCCGGCGCGACCTTGCAGGCGATCTGGTTCGCCGGCCAGTTCCACGGCGTGATGAGGCCGCACACGCCGACCGGCTCGCGCACGACTCCGGTGGTGCCTTGCAGCTTCTCGAACTCGAAGTCCTTCAGCACGCCGAGCGCGACCATGAAGTGACCGAGGCCGGCCGGTGCCTGCAGGGGCAGCGCGACCGTGGCCATCGGCGCGCCCATCTCCTCGGAGATGGCGCTCGCCATGTCGGCCATGCGGCTCTTGTAGACCTCGACGATCCGCCCGAGCAGCGCCATGCGCTCCTCGCGGCTCGTCTGCGAGAACGACTCGAACGCGCGCTGTGCCGCCGCCACCGCCCGATCGACGTCCGCCCGGGTGCCGAGCGAGATCACGCCCGCGACGCCTTCGGTGGCGGGGTTGATGACGTCGAGAGTGTGGGGCTGGGCCGGGTCGACCCACTGGCCGTCGATGTAGAACTTGCGGTAGTCGCGCATATCCGTCTCCTGGTTATCCGCGTTCGCAGGCCGAGCGCGGGCTGAATGCCAACTGTAGCCCAGCCGGTCAGGCCGTCGCAGCGTCCTGCGGGGGGGCCGATGGGGGGGACGCGCTCCGGGCGTGGTCCGCGATCATTCCCGCGAAACGCTCGAAGAGCTGCGGCGGGAAGTCGTGCCCGAACCCGTCGAGCAGCGCGAGCCTGGCGTCCCGGATCTTGTAGGCCGTGTCCACGCCGCCCTCGTAGGGCACGAGCGGGTCCGCCTTGCCGTGAATGACGAGCGTCGGGCACTGGATGCGCGCCAGGAGCTCGCTGCGATCGCCGTTCGCGAGGACCGCGACCAGCTGGCGCATGACGCCGACCGGGTGATAGCCACGCTCGACCGACCGTCGCATGCGGGCACGGAGCTCGTCGGGAGGCGTCGGGTACCCCGGGCTGCCGATGACGGCGAAGAGATGCTCGTAGTGCGCGATGACCGCCTCCTTGTCGGACGGGTCCTGCGGACGGCGCAGGAGCTCGCGCCGCACCCTGGTCGAGGGCTGGCGCAGGTGACGGGCGCCGGGCGTGGACATGATCGAGGTCAAGGACAGCACCCGCTCCGGGTAAAGGGCCGCCACCAGCTGGCCGATCATCCCGCCCATCGAGGCGCCGACGACGTGCGCCGCGGGGATCTGCAGCGCGTCGAGCAGGCCGACGGTGTCCCGCGCCATGTCCTCGAGGCCGTAGGGCGAGCGCACCGGCAAGCCGAGCAGGGCCCGCAGCACGGCGCGGCCCATTTTCGGCTTGCCGTGCTCGTCGAACTTCTGCGACAGGCCGCAGTCGCGGTTGTCGAACCTCACCACGCGGAACCCGTCGCGCACCAGCCGCTCGCAGAGCGGGTCCGGCCACGCGATCATCTGCATGCCGAGGCCCATGACGAGCAGCACCGCGGGGTGCGCCGGGTCGCCCAGCGACTCGTACTCGAGCGTGATGCCGTTCGCCTGGATCGATGCCATGTCCTGCACCCCATGGAGAGGGCGGCCATGCTCGCAGGCCGGCGCCCCGGACGCCAGTGCAGCGGATTGTCCCTACCTGCCAACAGCGGCCCCCGACCCTGCGCTAAAGTGCGCGGGCACCTGCCGAGCCCGACATGCCCGACGCCGCGACGCCCGACCGCCCGAGAAGCCGCTCGCTCAAGCCCCTGCGGGCCCTGCTGCCCTATCTCGAACCCTACCGCGGCACGCTGCTGCTCGCGCTCGGCGCGCTGCTCGTCGCCGCCGCCGCCATGCTGGCGCTGCCGATCGCGCTCCGTCACCTGATCGACCAGGGGCTCGCCTCGCGCAGCACGGACACCATCAACCGTTATTTCGTGGCATTCATGGCCGCGGCCGGCGTATTCGGCGTGTTCGCGGCGCTGCGTTTCTACCTCGTGCCCTGGCTGGGCGAGCGGGTCGTCGCCGACCTGCGCGAGGCCGTGTACTCGCGGGTGATCCGGATGGACCCGAGCTTCTTCGAGGTGACGCGGATCGGCGAGGTGCTGTCGCGGCTGACGGCGGACACGACCCTCGTGCAGTCGATTGCGGGCGTGAACCTCTCCATCACGCTGCGCTCCGCGATCTCGCTCGCCGGCAGCCTGGTGATGCTCGCCATCACCAGCGTCAAGCTCACGGCGATGATCGTGGTGCTCGTGCCGGTCGTCATCGTCCCGCTCATCGTCCTCGGGCGTCGCGTGCGCAGGCTGTCGCGGGCCTCGCAGGACAGGATCGCGGATACGAGCGGCATCGCCGACGAGACGCTGAACGCGATCCAGACCGTGCAGGCGTTCACGCTCGAGGACGTCAATGCGAAGCGCTTCGGCGAGGCGGTGGAGGACTCGTTCGCGGCCGCGGTGCGCCGCACGAAGACCCGATCCACGCTGACCGCGATCGCGACGATGCTGGTGTTCGGCGCGATCACCTTCGTGCTGTGGATGGGCGCGCATGCGGTCGTGCGGGGCGAGATGACGGGTGGCCAGCTGGGCCAGTTCCTGCTGTATGCCGTGTACGTCGCCGTGGCCGCGGCGTCGCTGAGCGAGATGTGGGGCGAGGTGCAGCGCGCGTCGGGTGCCATGGAGCGCCTGATCGAGCTCGAGCGTGCGACGCCGGCCATCGTCGCCCCCGAGCGGCCCGTGGCCCTTCCCGTCCCGGGCCGGGGGGAGATCCATTTCGAGTGCGTGACGTTCCGCTACCCGTCGCGGCCCGAGACCGCCGCTCTCGCGGACTTCGACCTCGCCATCCGCCCGGGCGAGACGGTCGCGTTCGTCGGCCCCTCGGGCGCCGGCAAGAGCACGACATTCCAGCTGCTGCTGCGCTTCTACGATCCGGCCCGGGGACGCATCCTCATCGACGGCGTGGACATCGCCACGGCGGATCCGGCGCAGGTGCGGCAGCGCATCGGACTCGTGCCACAGGACACCGTGCTGTTCGCGGCCAGCGCGCGCGAGAACATCCGTTACGGGCGTCCCGGGGCGAGCGACGAGCAGGTCGAGGCGGCCGCCCGCGCCGCCGCCGCCGACGAGTTCATCCGCGTGCTGCCGGAGGGCTACGACACGTTCCTCGGCGAGCGCGGCACGCGGCTCTCGGGCGGGCAGCGACAGCGCATCGCCATCGCGCGCGCGATCCTGCGCGACCCGCCCATCCTCCTGCTCGACGAAGCCACGAGCGCGCTCGACGCGGAGAGCGAACGGCTCGTGCAGGCCGCGCTCGAGCGGCTCATGCACGGCCGCACGACCATCGTCATCGCGCACCGGCTCGCCACGGTGCTCGAGGCCGCCCGCATCGTGGTGATGGACCACGGCCGCATCGTCGCCCAGGGGACGCACGGCGAGCTCGTGCGCACGAGCGAGCTCTACGGCCGCCTCGCCGCGCTGCAGTTTGCGGACAGCGCCGTCGCGAGCTGACACCATGACACGGACGGAGACGCACATGAACGAGCTTGGGCAACCGATCGGTCCGCCCGTGATCGACTGGCAGCCGCCCCCGCGGCCGCAACGCACCGTGCTGCAGGGCCGCTACTGCCGCCTCGAGCCGCTCGACAGCGGGCGGCACGCAGCCCAGCTGCACGCCGCGAACTCGCTCGACCGCGCAGGCCGCATGTGGACGTATCTGTTCAGCGGCCCGTTCGGCACCCTCGGGGAATTCACGGCCTGGCTCGAAGCGCGCGAGGACTCGCTCGACCCGCTGTTCTTCGCCATCGTGGACGAAGCACGGGGCCAGGCGACGGGCCTCGCCTCCTACCTGCGCATCGACACGACGCACGGCGTGCTCGAGGTGGGTCACCTGGCGTTCTCGCCGCTGCTGCAGAAGAGCCGCACGGCGACCGAGGCCATGTACCTCATGATGAAGCACGCCTTCGAACTCGGTTACCGCCGCTACGAGTGGAAGTGCGACGCGCTCAACTCGGCGTCGCGGCGTGCGGCCGAGCGGCTCGGCTTCACGTTCGAGGGCGTATTCCGCCAGGCAGTGGTGTACAAGGGCCGTAACCGCGACACTGCGTGGTACTCGGTCATCGACGGCGAGTGGCCCAGGCTCGAAACCCGGTTCCTCGCCTGGCTCGATCCGGACAACTTCGACGACGCGGGCCGGCAGCGCCGGCGACTCAGTGGAGACTGACATGCGGCGCCATTTCCACCACCACTTCCGACGAGGCACCGCCTTGGCGCTCGGCACGGCCCTGCTCGTCGTCGGCGCCGGTGCCGCCGCCACCGAGACAGCGGCCGGCGCGCCGGGCTCGTTCGCCAGCCAGGCCGTCCCGGTCGCGCAGGCACCGCCAGCATCCGCGGCGCCGCACAGGCCGCGGATCGGCCTCGTCCTCGCCGGAGGCGGCGCCAAGGGTGGCGCGCACGTCGGCGTGCTCAAGGTGCTCGAGGAACTGCACGTACCGATCGACTGCGTCGTCGGGACGAGCATGGGAGCGCTGGTGGCCGGTGGCTACGCATCCGGAATCCCCGCCAAGGGCCTCGAGACGTTCCTGCTCAACATCGACTGGCCGAAGGTGATCGGCGGCGTCGGCCTGTGGGAGAAACAGCCGATCGAGCAGAAGCGCGGCGGCGTGACGTACAGCAACAGCCTCGACATGGGGCTGAAGGACGGCGCAGTCCTGATGCCGGGCGGCCTCATCAACACCGCGGGCATCGACGACCTCTTGCGCAGCTACGTGGCCCGGGCGCGCGGCGTGTCCAATTTCGACGAACTGCCCATCCCCTACCGGGCCGTCGCGACCGACATGGTCTCCGGCCAGATGGTGGTGCTCGGCAGCGGCGACCTCGCGACCGCGATGCGCGCGAGCATGGCCATCCCGGGAGCGTTCGCGCCCGTCCATCTCGACAAGTACATCCTGAACGACGGCGGGATGGTGCGGAACCTCCCGATCGACGTCGCGCGCAACCTCTGCGCCGACGTGGTCATCGCCGTGAACCTCGTCAAGCAGCCGACCGAGCCCGACAAGCTGCAGACCGCCGTCCAGCTCGCGGGCCGGGCCATGGACGTGATGCTCGAGGCGAACGTCGAGCTGCAACTGCAGACGCTGAAGCCGGGGGACGTGCGCGTGGACGTGCAGCTCGGGGACATCGGCACGGCCGATTTCACGCGCATCCCGGAGACGATCCCGCTCGGCGTGAAGGCAGCGCACGCGGTGGCCGACCAGCTCGCGAAGTACGCGGTGCCCGAGACCGAGTACGTCGCGTGGCGCCAGCGCGTCACCGCGAGCCAGGAGATCGAGGCGCGGCTCGCCGCGGTGCAGTTCGAGGGCCTCGACTGGGTCAATCCCGCATATCTCGCGCACATGACCAGCAGTCGCGAGGGCGACGTGGTGGACAACCAGGAACTCAGCAACCAGGCGCGCAAGATGTCCACGGTCGAGGATCTCGCTTCCGTCGGCTACGAGCTGCAGGGCGATCCGGCCAACCCGACGCTGCAATGGCTGCCCCGCGAGAAGACCTGGGGCCCGAATTTCCTCAAGTTCGATCTCGGCCTGTACGCTTCGGCGGGCGGCGACGCCGGCTTCGTGATCTACGGCAAGCAGGAGCTGCGCTGGCTCAATTCGCTCGGGCTGCAATGGCGCAACGAGGTCCAGCTCGGCTACAACAACTTCCTCTCGACCAGTCTCTACCAGCCGCTCGACGTCTCGCAGACGTTCTTCGTCGAGCCCAAGGCCTTCATCAACCAGACGCGGGAATTCGTCTACTACCAGAACAATCGCCTGGCGAACTACGAGTTCCGGGATTTTGGCGGCATGGTCGACCTCGGTATCAATTTCGGCTCGAGCATGCAGCTGCGCAGCGGATATCTCTACACCGGGCGCACCGTCAAGGTCGACACCGGCCCGCCGGCCCTGCCCAGCGTAGACGCCACCGACGCCGGCATGGTCGCTCAGCTGACCTACGACACGCGCGATCAGCCCTTCGCGCCGACGCGCGGCGTCGCGGCGGTCGTCGAGTACATGAACAGCAGCGAGTCGATGGGCGCGGACCGCAGCTGGGAGCGCATCGAGGCCGGCATGCGCGTGGCGCTGCCGGTCCGCGGCGACGTGGTATGGCTCTCGGCCGCCGGGGGCTCGAACCTGGCCAGCAACCTTCCGGTCGACCGGTTCTTCACGCTGGGCGGTCCCGGCAGCTTCCCGGGCCTGCAGCTGAACGAATACCGTGCGCCGGAGTACTGGACCCTGAGTGGCAGCTATCTCTGGAAGCTGGCCGACCTGCAGACGCTGCGCGGCCAGGCGATCTACCTCGGCGCGCAACTCGAGACCGGCGAGATCGCGAACTGGCAGGCCGGCCAGACCCAGGACATCACGCCGCCGCTCAGGCCGATCTACGGTGGGTCGCTCTATCTCGTCGGCCGCACGCCCGTGGGCCCGCTGACTCTCGGCCTGGGTGCGACCTCGCGCGATACCTACAGCCTGTGGCTGGCCGTGGGACGACCCGTCGGCGAGGGCACGATCCTGGAAAAGGGCATCTTCCGCTGAGCCGCCCGGCGCGAGCCAAGTAATGTCGCCGACCTTCACCGTCTATTGGCAACCGGGCTGCACGAGCTGCCTGAGGACGAAGGAGTTCCTGCGCTCGCAAGGCATCGAATTCGAGTCCGTGAACGTGCGCGAATCGCCGGGCGCACTCGAATCACTCGCGGCGCTCGGGATCCGCTCCGTACCAGCGGTCGTGCGCGACGGGTCCTTCGTGCTCGGGCAGGACCTCGACGAGGTGGCGCGATTCGTCGGCGCCCGGCTCGAGCGGGTGCGCCTGCCGGCCGCAGTCCTGGCAGACCGCCTGCCGCGCCTCCTCGACGCCGCCGCCGCACTCGCCCGGCGCATTCCCGACGACGCGCTCGCGACCCCGTTGCCCGGCCGCAAGCGCACGTACCTCGACCTTGCGTACCACGTCGCCCAGGTCGTCGTCGCGCTGCTCGACGCGGCGGCCGGAGGCGCGCTGACATTCGAGCACTTCAACCGCAAGCCGCCGGCGAGCCTCGCGACCGCAACCGGAGCCGCGGAGGCCATCGAACGCGTTGCAGGCAGCTTCGGGCAATGGTGGGCGGCGAACGGCCGTTCACCGCCGGCCGTGCTCGACACGTACTACGGGCCCCAGGCGTTCGACGTGGCGCTCGAGCGGACGACCTGGCACGTCGCCCAGCACGTCCGACAACTCGACTACGTGACGCAGCGACTGGGGGCGGACGGTGCCTCGCCCCTGCCGGGATCGGAGCTGCTCGAGGGCCTCCCGCTGCCCCACGACGTGTGGGACGCCGAGGTCCCGTTCGGCTGAGCCCGCGCATCCCGGCGCCACCCGGCTTGTTGCGCCGCATCACGCTGAAATTCCAAGAAATCTAAGTAGATCTACGATTGATCCTTCGGGCGCTCAGGCAGGAGCATCCGCGTGTCGTTTCGAGGCCGGGCGGCGCGTCGCCACGTGGCGCGCAATCCGGGGCAGGTGCCAGCGTCGGCCGCGGACACAAACCTCCGCGGTTGCACTGACAAAACAACCAAGCACTGGGAGCACGACATGCGTCGTACCGAGACTTTCTATGAGCTGATCCGTCGCCAGGGCATCTCCCGGCGCAGTTTCCTGAAATTCTGTTCGCTGAGCGCCGCGTCGCTCGGGCTGGCACCGGCCTTCGCGCCGCGCATCGCGCACGCGCTCGAGACCAAGCCGCGCGTCCCGGTGATCTGGATGCACGGCCTCGAATGCACGTGCTGCACGGAGAGCTTCATCCGCTCGGCGCACCCGCTGGCCAAGGACGTCATCCTGTCGATGATCTCCCTCGACTATGACGACACGATCATGGCCGCCGCAGGCCACCAGGCCGAGCAGTGCATCGAGGACATCCGCCGCGACTACAAGGGCCAGTTCATCCTGGCGGTCGAGGGCAACCCGCCGCTCGGCGGCGACGGCCACTTCTGCATCCCGGGTGGCCGGCCGTTCGTGGATCGACTGAAGGAAGTTGCCGCGGACTCCGCCGCGGTCATCGCCTGGGGCTCTTGCGCCTCCTGGGGGTGCGTGGCTGCGTGCAGGCCGCGAAGCCGAACCCGACGCAGGCGACGCCGATCCACAAGGTGATCACGAACAAGCCGATCATCAAGGTGCCGGGCTGCCCGCCGATCGCGGAAGTGATGACGGGCGTCATCACCTTCTACCTGACGTTCGGACAGCTGCCGGCGCTCGACCGCCAGGGCCGCCCGCTCATGTACTACAGCCAGCGCGTGCACGACAAGTGCTACCGCCGGGGCCACTTCGACGCCGGCCAGTTCGCCGAGACGTTCGACGACGCCGGCGCCCGCATGGGTTACTGCCTGTACAAGGTCGGGTGCAGGGGACCCACGACGTACAACGCCTGCTCGACGATCCGCTGGAACGAGGCGGTGTCCTTCCCGATCGGATCGGGCCACGGCTGCATCGGCTGCTCCGAGCCGGACTTCTGGGACAACGGTCCCTTCTACGAGAGGCTCAAGACCTTCCCGCAGGTCGGCATCGGCGCGACCGCGGACAAGGTGGGCGCGACGGCGGCCGCGATCGTCGGCGTCGGCATCGCGGCACACGCGGGCCTCACGGCCCTGCGCCAGGCCAAGGTGAAGCCGAA
>VEPJ01000015.1 GCA_012026925.1 Gammaproteobacteria bacterium
GCGGCTGGTTGATCTCGTGCGCGAGGCCCGCGGCCATCTCGCCCATGGTCGACAGCCGGCTGAAATGCGTGAGCCGCTCCTGCAGCTGCCGCGCTTCGTCCTCGCTCTGGCGGCGGTCGGTCACGTCGTGGATCGTGCCGACGTGCTTGAGCGTGCCGCTGTGCGGATCGCGCGTGAGCTGCGCGATGTGGTGCAGGTACCGCGTCGAGCCGTCCTGCAGCAGGACCCGGTATTCCACGTCGCACGAGGCGCCGGTCGAGTGGAAGTCGGCGAACGCGTCCTCGAGCTTCTCGCGGTCCGACGGGTGCACCCAGCGGTCGAGCAGCGTCATGAACGGCTCGTCCTCGTCCGACACGCCGATGCCGAGGATCCGGCACAGCTGGGGCGAGAAGTAATCGGCCTCCGAGCGGTCCGGGTGCACGACGTAGTTGCCCAGGTTCGCGAGTTCCTGCGCCAGGCGCAGCTCCGACTCGCTGCGGCGCAGGCGCTCGTCGGCCTGCTTGCGCAGCGTGATGTCGCGGATGAAGCCGATGAAGCGCGGCGGCTCGATCCCCGTCACCTGGCCCACGGCCAGTTCGCACGGGAAGATGGCGCCGTCCTTGCGGCGCGCCCGCACCTCGCGGCCAATGCCGATGATGCGGGCCTCGCGCGTCGCGCTGTAACGCTCCAGGTAGCCGTCGTGCTCGCCCCGGTACGGCTCGGGCATCAGCATGCTGACGTTGTGGCCGACCACTTCCTCGGCGGCGTAGCCGAAGATGCGCTCAGCCGACAGGCTGAACTGCTCGACGATGCCCCGGTGGTCGATGACGATGATGGCGTCGACCGCCGCATCGAGCAGCGAGCGGAACTCGAGTTCCGCCTGGCTCGACCGGGCCGGCCGACCGGCCTTGCGGGCTTCCGTGGGGGTTGTCGCGCGGGTTTCGGACAAGATTGCCTGCTGCTCGGCACGAAAGATGCGAATCGTAAGTGAACCCGCGCCGCCGGACTAGGTATTACTGGAACCGGGTTTAGGCAACGCCGCGAATCGTCCATTCCGCAAGCAAGACGCAGAATGTACCCGAGGCCGGGAGGGAGGGCCGGCCCCGTGGCAGTTTGACGTGGGGAGACCCCCAAGGAGGGCGCCATGAGACTCATGCGTTGGGAACCGTTCCGTGAGATGGACGACCTGTTCCGTGGCTTCGGCCCGCTGCTGGACCGCATGCCCGGGAGGCCGCTCATCGAGGGCAAGATGGACTTCATCCCGCCGGCCGATATCGTCGAGCGGGAGAAAGAGTACCTGGTCAAGCTGGACCTGCCGGACGTGAGGAAGGAGGACGTCAAGGTCCTGTTCGACGACGGCATGCTCACGATCACGGGTGAGCGCAAGGTCGAGAAGGAAGTGAAGGGCGAGAAGGTGCACCGCACCGAGCGTTTCTACGGCACCTTCGAGCGCAGCTTTGCGCTGCCGGACGACATCGATGCCAAGGGCATCCATGCCGAGTGCAAGGACGGCGTGCTGATGGTCCGCCTGCCGCGCGTGGCAGTGGAAAAGCCGCGTCCGCTGGCGATCACCATCCAGTGACGCACGACCGGTTCGGGGGATGACGCCCCAGCGGGCGGCCCGTCAGGCCGGCCGGAGAGTCCGGCGGCTGCGGAGCTGCCCGCCTCGCTATCGAGCCGGGTCTGCGCTCGTGGCGTCCGGGTCGGTCGCAGTCGCCTGATCTGCCGGGGGCTCCATCACGTGCCCCGCCGGGTGTTCCGCCATGTCCATGCCGGACATGTCCATGCCGGGCGTCATGACGTGACCTTCGTGGCCCGCGGCAGCGGGTGCGGCGGAGGGGGCGGGCATGACGTGGCCAGCGTGCCCCGCGTGGCCACCACCTCGCGTCAGGCCTGAATACAGCGCATTGCCGCCGGTCCAGGCGCCGAAGACAAGCAGCAGCAGGCCGGCGGCCGCACGCAGCGACGCCTTGGTGGACAGCAGCCGGGCAGCACGCTCGAACGCGACCGTCGCGGACACCATGGCGGGCAGGGTCCCGAGGCCGAAGGCGGCCATGACGAGCGCGCCCATGCCGGCGCTGGCCGTGGTCGCGGCAAGCAGCAGCATCGAGTACGTCATGCCGCAAGGCAGCCAACCCCAGGCGAGCCCTAAGCTGATGGCGCCGGCCACGCCGTCGCGTCGTGCGCCCCGGCCGGCCCCGGGCGCGATGCGGCGCCACAGCCTCGAGCCAGCGGCTTCGAGCGGATCGAGCAGGCGCCACCCGAACAGCAGCCGTCCCGCCGCAGCGATCATGACCAGGCCGGCGACCACGCGCAGCGCGATCGAGAGCGGCGCCACGTCCCCGGCGCGCAGCAGGGCGCGGCCCAGCAAGCCGGCCAGCGCGCCGGCCACGGCGTAACTCGCCACGCGCGACACGTTGTAGACGAGGGCGAGCAGCAGCTTCGAGCCGAACGTCGGCTGCCGGGGGCCGGCCGCGCCTCGCATGGCGAGTGCGCCGGCAATTCCGCCGCACATCCCGAGGCAGTGCCCGCTGCCGGCGAGTCCCGCGACCAGTGCCGCGCCCAGGGTGATCGAGCCCGCGTCCACGTTCATTTGCCTTTCGACTCCCGTTCTTCGTTGTCCCCCTGCAGCGCATCGTCCTTGTGCTTTTTCGTCTCGTCCGCGAGGACGGACCAGCCCGGGCTGTCGAGGTCGTCGAACTGCCCGCTGCCCACGGCCCAGAAAAAAGCCCAGACGCCGAGCGCGACCAGCACCAGTCCCAGCGGCACCATCAGGTACAGGATTTCCATCAGGCGGCTCCGGCCGGCGTTGGATCGGTCCAGCGTGCACGAGCGGCGCGCCCCGCGCCACGTGCGACGCGCGTGGCATTCAGCACGACGAGCACCGAACTCAGCGACATGCCGATGGCCGCGAGCCACGCCGGCACGAAACCCAGCGCTGCGAGGGGCAGCGCCGCGAGGTTGTAGGCAATCGACCAGGCCAGGTTCTGGCGGACGATGCGCTGCGCGCGCCGCGCGAGCAGGACCACGCCGGGCAGCTGGTCGAGGGAATCGCGCACGAGGATCAGGTCGGCGCTGGTCTGGGCGAGCGCCGAGCCGCGGCCCATGGCGATCGCAACGTCCGCGCCGCGAAGCAGCGGTGCGTCGTTGATGCCGTCGCCGATCGCGATCACGACGTTGCCCGCGGCCTGCAGCCGCTGCAGCTCGTCGACTTTCGATTGCGGCGTCAGGCGGGAAGTGAATCGTTCGATCCCGCTGCGTGCGGCGACCCCTGCCACGGGGGCCTCGGCATCGCCACTGACGATTGCCGAAGGGAGGCCGAGGGCGGCGAGTTCGCCGACACAGCCCGCGGCTTCGGCGCGCAGCGGATCCGTCAGGCGGAAGGCTGCGAGCAGGCCGCCTGGATCGCCGAGGAAGACCCAGCTCGAGGCCTGCCCGTCGGAAGATTCGCCGGGGATCGAAGTTCCGGCAGTGCCCATCGCGGCAGCGAACTCGCGCGTGCCGATCCGCAGCCTGCGGCCCTCGACCGTTCCTTCGAGGCCGGCACCGGCCACGATCGAGGCCTCGCTCGCAGTGGCACCGGAGGCTTCGCTGGCCAGGAATGCCTTCGCGATCGGGTGTTCCGACAGGCGTTCGAGCGCCGCGGCGAGCTTGAAGCATTGCTCCGCAGGCACATCACGCAACGCCCGGATCTCCTCGACGCGGATGAGCCCGCGGGTGAGCGTCCCCGTCTTGTCCCACAGCACGTACGAGGCCTTCGCGAGCGCTTCGAACGCATCCGAGTGCGCGACGAGCACGCCGCGCCGCGCAAGATCCGCAGTCGCCGCGGCGATCACGGCGGGCGTGGCGAGCGAGAGTGCGCATGGGCACGTCACGACCAGCACCGCGAGCGTGGCCGGAAAGGCCCGCGAAGGATCGACGAACCACCATGCGGCGAACACCAGCGCCGAGCCGACGAGGATCCGGCTCAGGAACCACGCCGCCGCCCGATCCGCCGCCCGCGCGAGCCGCGGCCGCTCCGCCTGGGCCCGCTCGAGCAGCGCGACGATGCCCGCGAGCACCGTATTGCCAGCGACCGCCGTGACGCGAACGTGCAGTGGTGCGCCCAGGTTCTGCGTTCCCGCATGCACGACGGAACCTTCGCCCTTGGCGATCGCCGTCGATTCCCCGGTCAGCATCGATTCGTCGACGCGCCCGTCCGCTGCGGCGGCGACGGTGCCATCGGCCGGGAAGACTTCGCCGGTGCGCACGAGTATCGCGTCGCCCACCGCCAGTTCGATCGCCTGCACGTCCTCGACCTGGCCGCCGCGCAGGCGGCGTGCCGTGACCGGGGCCAGCCGCGCGAGCGCGTCGGCCACGCTGCCGGCGCGATGCCGGGCAACCATCTCGACGTAGCGTCCGAGCGCGAGGAAGAACACGAACATCGTGACCGAGTCGTAGTAGACCTCGCCGCTCCCCGTGAGCGTGTTCCAGACGCTCGCGACGAACGCGGCGATGATGCCGAGGCTGACGGGCACGTCCATGCTGACGCTGCGCGCCTTCAGCGCGTGCCAGGCGCCGACGTAGAAGGGCCAGCCGGAATAAATCGCCACCGGAACGCAGACCAGCATGCTGACGAGCCGGAAGAACTCGTGCATGCCGCGTTCCATGCCGCCGACGTACATCGGCAGCGCGAACATCATGACCTGCATCATGCCGAAGCCCGCGACGGCCAGGCGCTTGAGCGCCGTGCGCCGCTCGAGCAGCGCCAGTTGCTCCGCGGGCTCGCCGGCGAGCGGGTGCGGTCGCAGGCCGACGTGCTCGAGCACGCGCAGCAGGTCGCCGAGCTTCACCCTGGACGGGTCCCAGACCAGGCGTGCGCGCGCCGTGGCGGGATTCACGCTGACGTCGAGCACGCCGCTCTGCAGGTGCAGCGCCTTGTCGGCCAGCCAGCTGCAGGCGGAGCAGCGCAGGCCTTCGAGCAGTACCGTGATCGAGCGCGCACCGTCGGGCTCGGCGCGCGTCAGCCGTTCGACGAGTTCGGGCCGGTCGTAGGCGGACCAGCGGTCGGAGCGGGGCGGCTCGTCCGCCCGCGCTGCGCTCGCGTCGCGATACTTGTAGTAGTCGTCGAGCCCCGCGCCGGTGATGAATTCAGCGACGGCCTTGCAGCCGTGGCAGCAGACCGCTTCTTCACGTCCATCGATGCGCGCGTGGATGCGCAGGCCGGCCGGGATGGGCTCGCCGCAGTGGAAGCAAGCTGAGCCCGCCACTGCGGTCATGGACGACGGGGCGCGTCCTCGCCGCAGACCATGGTGGCGCCGTCACGCACGCAGTCCTTGCGCACGAGGATGTCCGGGCGCGTGACCGCGAGGTAGAGCGTGATCATGCCGCCGATCACCGCCCCGGCCGGCGGGATGATCAGCAGCCACGGCCAGAGCTGGCGGTACCAGGGACGGGCTTTTTCGGTGGTCATCGCGGGGTGTGAGCCTGTCAGTTGGTCGGGGCGAGGAAGCGCGCCTTGCCCGTCGCCTCGAGGGCCCGCGCGTCGTTCGTGCGGATGGTCACTTGGATGTCCGCGCCGCCGTGCAGTTCCCCGCGCGGCATGCGGATCTTCACCGGCACGCTCTGCACTTCGCCCGGGCCGACCTTGACCGTCGGCGTGCCGTAATCGACCTGCAGTCCGTCGATGCCGGTGGCGGTGATCACGAACTCGTGCGCCGCGGCGTCCTTGTTGAGGATCTTGACGTTGTAGACGTTCTCGATCAGCCCGTCCGACCGTTCGCGGAACAGCGCATTGCGGTCGCGCAGCACGTCCACGCCGACGAAATTGCGGTGCGTGATGGTGTACACGAAGCCCGCCGCCAGCAGCGTGAGCAGCGTGGCGTAGACCACCGTGCGCGGGCGCAGCACCCGCTTCGGCTTGCCTTCCAGCCCGTTCTGCGTGTCGTAGCGGATCAGCCCGCGCGGGTAGCCGACCTTGTCCATGACCTCGTCGCAGGCGTCGATGCAGGCGGCGCAGGCGATGCACTCGTACTGCAGGCCCTTGCGGATGTCGATGCCGGTCGGGCACACCTGCACGCACAGGGTGCAGTCCCCGCAGTCGCCGAGGCCCTTCGCCTTGGGGTCCACGCCCTTCCTGCGCGCGCCACGCGGCTCGCCGCGCCGGTCGTCGTAGGTGATGATCAGCGTGTCCTTGTCGAACATCGCGCTCTGGAAGCGCGCGTACGGGCACATGTACTTGCAGACCTGCTCGCGCATGAAGCCGGCGTTGAAGTACGTGGCGCCGCCGTAGAACAGGACCCAGAAGGTTTCCCAGGGTCCTGTCGACAGCGACACGACCTTGCCGGCGAGCTCGGTGACCGGCGTGAAGTAGCCGACGAACGTGAATCCCGTCCACAGCGCGAAGGTGATCCAGAGGAACTGCTTCGCCGCCTTGCGGGCCAGTTTTTCACCGGTCCACGGCGCCCTCGCGAGTTTCATCTGCTGCGAGCGGCTGCCCTCGACCCAGCGCTCCATCCAGAGGAAGACCTCGGTCCAGACGGTCTGCGGGCAGGCGTAGCCGCAGAACAGCCGGCCGGCCAGCGCGGTGAAGAAGAACAGCGACAGCGCCGCCATCACCAGCAGCCAGGTCAGGAAATAGAAATCCTGCGGCCAGAGCGTCATGGCGAAGATGTGGAACTTGCGCGCCGGCAGGTCGAACAGCACGGCCTGCCGCCCGTTCCACGTCACCCAGGGCAGCACGTAGTAGAGCCCGAGCAGGGCCCAGACGGCAAAGACGCGCAGCCGCTGGAAGCGGCCTTCGATTTCGCGGGGATAGATCTTCTGGCGGGCCGCGTACAGCTCGCCTTCAGCGGGGGCCTGGACGTCGTTCATTCGGGACTCCGCGTCCCGTCGTCAGTCCCCTCGTCTGTCGGTTCGGGATGCGCTGTGCGGATCAGGTACAAGGTCATCAGGCTGGACAGCGAAGCCACCAGCCAGAAAAAGAAGAAGCCGACCGCGTAGCCGCCCATGCGCGTGGCGAACGCGGGGGGCGGATAGTCGTCATTGCCGACGAGTAACGGGTCGAGGAAGGCGAAGCACACCATCGTCGCCACGCTGGCGACGAGGAACGAAGGCCAGGCCACGATGGCCACGTCCTGTCCGAGACGTGGCCACCGCATCCTACCCGTGTATTCGCCGGAGGCGCGCCACACTACCGGGAGCCTTCCTGCGCGAGCTTGGTGACGTAGGCCGCGAGCAGCTTGACGCGCTGTTCGCCGAGCTTTTCGCCCCAGGCGGGCATCTGGCCGGCGCGGCCGTTGGTGACGGTTTCCTTGAGCGTCGCCGCGTCGCCGCCGTACAGCCAGACATCGTCGGTCAGGTTCGGCGCACCGAGCAGCGGATTGCCCTTGCCGTCGACGCCGTGGCAGCCGATGCAGCCCGTCGTCTGGAAGCGCCCCGCCCCCGCCGCGGCGAGCGCCGCGTCATGCGGCTGGCCGCTGAGTTGCTGGACGTACGCCACGACTTCGTTGACGCCCTGCTCGCCGAGCACCGGGCCCCAGGCCATCATGCCGGCCGCCACGCGGCCATTGGCGATCGTGGCGACCACGGAATCCGCGTCGCCGCCCCACTGCCAGTCGGAGTTGGCGAGGTTCGGGAAGCCCTTGGCGCCGCCGCCGTCCGAGCCGTGGCACTGCGCGCAGTTCTGCAGGTAGAGGTTGCGTGCGGTCTTCATCGCCTGCTCGTTGTTGACGAGGTCGGCGACCGGCATCGCGGCGAGCGGGCCGAGGATCGCCTCGGCACGGGCCTCGACCGCCGCGCGCTCCTGCTGGTACTGCGACGCCTGCGACCAGCCCTTCACGCCGGCGAAGTTGCCGAGGCCGGGGTACAGCGCGAGGTACAGCAGGCCGAACGCGATCGTGATGTAGAACAGCCACAGCCACCACTTCGGCAGCGGGTTGTTGTACTCGCGCAGGTCCTTGTCCCAGACGTGGCCCGTGTCGGCGCCGCCGCCGATCTTTTCGTTGGCCGTGCGCGGCTTGGCCGTCCAGCGCAGCAGCCAGAAGCAGCCGAGGATATTGGCGATCGTCAGGATGACGATCCAGAGGCTCCAACCAGTAGTCATTGGGTCTTGCTCCCTTGATCTTTTGCCGGCGGGTCTTCTTCGAGCGGCATGCGTGCCAGCTGGTCGAAGTCCGCTTTACGACGCTTGCTCCAGGCCCAGAACACCAGCGCGACGAACGCGACGAACAACGCCAGCGTGATCAGTCCGCGCACCGTGCCGATGTCCATGCCGTCAGCTGCCCGTCTTGAGGTTCGTGCCGAGGCCCTGCAGGTACGCGACGAGCGCGTCCAGCTCGGACTTGCCCTCGACGGCCGCCGCGGCGCCCGCGATGTCGGCATCCGAGTAGGGCACGCCGATCGCGCGCAGCGCTTCCATCTTCTTCGCCGTCAAAGCGCCGTCGACCCTGGCTTCCGCCAGCCACGGGAACCGCGGCATGTTCGACTGCGGCACGACGTCGCGCGGGTTCATCAGGTGCACGCGGTGCCAGTCGTCCGTGTAGCGGCCGCCGACGCGCGCGAGGTCGGGCCCCGTGCGCTTGGAGCCGAACTGGAACGGGTGGTCGTACACCGACTCGCCCGCGAGCGAGTACGGCCCGTAGCGCTCGGTCTCGGAGCGGAACGGACGGATCATCTGCGAGTGGCAGACGTAGCAGCCCTCGCGTATGTACACGTCGCGGCCGGCGAGGTTGAGCGCCGGGTACGGCTTCACGCCCGGCGCCGGGTGGGTGCCCGCGCCCTGGAAGTACAGCGGCACGATCTGCACCAGGCCGCCGATGGAGATGACGAGCGCGATCAGCACGCCCATCAGGCCGACGTTTTTTTCGATTTTCTCGTGATTCATGTGGGGTTCCTCAGGCCGGCTGGACGACCGGGGAATCGGCCGTGGTGGTGCGGCCGGCGACCGTCTTCCAGACGTTGTAGGCCATGATGAACATGCCGCTGAGGACCAGCACGCCGCCGAGCAGGCGCACGCCGTAGTACGGGTACGTGGACTTGATCGACTCGATGAACGCGTAGGTCAGCGTGCCGTCCGCGTTCGTGGCGCGCCACATGAGGCCCTGCATCACGCCGGCGATCCACATCGAGGTGATGTAGAGCACCACGCCGATGGTGGTCGTCCAGAAGTGCACGTCGATCAGCTTCGTGCTGTACATCTCGGTGCGGCCGTACAGCTTCGGGATCAGCGCGTACATCGTGCCGATCGAGATCATCGCCACCCAGCCGAGCGCGCCGGAGTGCACGTGGCCGATCGTCCAGTCGGTGTAGTG
>VEPJ01000001.1 GCA_012026925.1 Gammaproteobacteria bacterium
CGACCGGGCCGGCAACGCACAGATCTACCGCGTGGATCTCGGTGGCTCGGGCGAGGCGCAGCGCGTCACGTTCACCAACGGCTATAACGCGCGCCCGCGCGTCTCGCCGAACGGCCAGGAACTCGCGATGGTGACCCTCGACCGCGGCGGCTACCGCATCGCGGTGATGGACCTGAAGTCCCGCAACCTGCGCGTGCTGACCGACGGTCGGCAGGACGAGTCGCCCAGCTTCGCGCCGAACGGAGCCACGATCATTTACGCGTCCGAGAGCCGCGGCAACGGCGACCTCGCGATGGTCTCGAGCGATGGTCGCTACCAGGAGCGACTGCGCTCCGACCAGGGCGACGTGCGCGAGCCCGTCTGGTCGCCGTACCCGCCGGGCGGATGATCGGGCGTTGCAGTTGTGGTAAAAGGCGCGCACTTTTCGCGGGGCCGTCTGCCGCCCCGGTGCCGGATCGAACAAGGAGTCTCCTCACCATGAAGTTCATGCACGTCGTCGCGGTCGCGTTACTCGCAGTCGGTCTCACCGCTTGCCAGAAACCGAAGCAGACGAAGCCCACGGAACAGCCGCCCGCGGCGGCGGAGGCGGGCGGGACGAAGACCACGGGTCTCGGCGAGACGGGTGCGGGCAAGGGCTCCACGACGCTCACGGCCCAGCAGCAGGCACTGGCTGCACTGAAGAACATGAACCTCGTCTACTTCGACTACGACAGCAGCGAGATTCCCTCGCAATACCTGTCCGTGGTCTCGGCCAACGCCGCTTACCTCGTCAAGTACCCGGCGGCGCGCGTGCGCCTCGAGGGCCATACGGACGAACGTGGTTCGCGCGAGTACAACATCGGCCTCGGCGAGCGGCGCGCGCAGGTGGTACGCAAGGCCCTGCAGGCCCAGGGCGTGGCCGATGCACAGATCACGACCGTGAGCTACGGCGAGGAGCGCCCCGCCGTCCCGGGGCACGACGAGGCGGCCTACGCGAAGAACCGCCGCGTCGAGTTCGCGTACGCGCAGTGAGCCGGCGATGAAGTTCCGCGCAATCGCATTCACGGCGGCGGTCCTGCTCGCCTGGAGCGCGGCAAGCCATGCCACGGCGAGCAACAAGGAGCTCGAGGCCCGGGCCAACGAGATGGACGCGCGGCTCGCGGCAGTCGAGCGCGCCAACCAGACGCTCGTGCAGTTGCAGCAGCAGATCGAGGCGTTGCGCCAGGAGTTGCGTTCGCTGCGGGGCCAGATCGAGGAGACCCGCCACGATCTCGGCTCGCTGCAGCAGCAGCAGCGGGATCTCTACTCCGACCTCGATCGCCGGCTGTTGCTGATCGAGAACGGCGCGGGTCATCCGGCCGCGGCGTCAACCGGCGCGCCCGCGGCAGCCGGGTCCGCGACCCCCGATGCACCGGCGCAGCCGTCGGCCGACATCGTCGCCGCGGATGAATCGACCGTTTACGGCGATTCGTTTGCAGCGCTGAAAGCCGGGCGTTACGAGGAGGCTGCCAAGGGCTTCCAGCTGTACCTCACGAAGTACCCGGACGGCCCGCGCGCCGACAGCGCGACCTACTGGCTGGGCGAGGCGCAGTACGTGCAGCGGGACTACACGGGCGCGATCAGGTCCTTCCAGAAGGTCGTCTCGGGCTTCCCGGATTCCCGCAAGGTCCCGGACGCCATGCTCAAGGTGGGTTACTGCCAGTACGAGCTGAAGGCGTTCCGAAATGCCCGCGCCACGCTGCAGAAGGTCGCGGCAACGTTTCCCGGCACGGAACCGGCCCGGCTGGCCGAGGAGCGACTCGCCAAGATGGACGTCGAGGGGCGGTGAGCCGCGTCAAGGTTACTGAGACCTTCGTCTCGATCCAGGGAGAAGCGGACGCAGTCGGGTGGCCGACGCTGTTCGTGCGGCTCACGGGTTGTCCGCTGCGATGCGTCTACTGCGACACGCAATACGCCTTCCACGGCGGCGAGTGGCGCACCGTTGCCGAGCTGGTGGAAATCGCCCGGGGCAGCGGGGTGCGCCACGTCTGCGTCACGGGGGGCGAACCGCTCGCCCAGAAATCCTGTCTGGAGCTGTTGACCGCGCTGTCCGACGCGGGCCTCGCGGTCTCGCTCGAGACGAGCGGCGCCATGGATGTCGCGCCGGTGGATCCCAGGGTCAGCCGCGTCGTGGACATCAAGACGCCGGGATCGGGCGAGGCGGGGCGCAACCGCATGGAGAATCTCCCTCGCCTCGGGGCGAAGGACCAGCTCAAGATCGTGCTTTGCTCTCGATCCGACTACGAGTGGGCGCGCGATCTCGTGCGGCAGCACGCGGCCAGGATCGGTTGCCAGGTGCTGTTCTCACCGAGCTGGGGACAGGTCGAGGCGCGTGACGTCGCGGAGTGGATTCTCGCCGATCGCCTCGACGTCCGGCTGCAGGTGCAGCTGCACAAGTATCTCTGGGGAAACGAGCCGGGAAGATGACGGAGCCGGGTCACATGGCCGGCGTCGCGGGGCCAGCTGCCGTCGTTCTCGTCTCGGGCGGGCTCGATTCCGCGACTTGTCTCGCCATCGCCCGCGCCGGGGGATTCCGCTGCTTCGCGTTGAGCTTCGCGTACGGCCAGCGGCACGAGGCGGAGTTGCGCGCGGCGGAGCGCGTGGCCCGGTCGCTTGGGGCAGAGCAGCACCGCGTCATGAGCATCGACCTCGCTGCCTTCGGCGGCTCGGCGCTCACCGATCGCACCATCGCCGTCCCGGAGTCCGCCACGCCGGGCATCCCGGTGACCTACGTTCCTGCGCGGAACACGGTCTTTCTCTCGCTTGCGCTCGCGTGGGCCGAAGTCCTGCAGGCACGGGACATCTTCATCGGCGTCAACGCCGTCGACTACTCGGGCTATCCGGACTGTCGGCCGGAGTTCATCGCCGCGTTCGAGCGTCTCGCGAACCTCGCGACGCGCGCGGGTGTCGAGGGCTCCGAGCAGATCCGGATCCGGACGCCCCTGATCGACCTGAGCAAGGCCGACATCATTCGCAGGGGGCTTGCGCTCGGTGTGGATTTCGCGGCCACCGTGTCCTGCTACCAGGCGGACGACGACGGTCGCGCCTGCGGGCGCTGCGATTCCTGCCGCCTGCGTCGCGAGGGCTTCGTCGCGGCCAAGACCCCCGACCCGACCCGCTACCGGTGATGCCCGGAGGCCGATCCGGTATCATTCGCGACCCTTCCCGGGCGGGCCGTTAGCTCAGTCGGTAGAGCAGCTGGCTTTTAACCAGTTGGTCGCGTGTTCGATTCACGCACGGCCCACCATCCTTGGATTCTTCCGTCCTCGATGCAGGGGCGCAGGACTGCGCCGGGCGCGGTCGTACCCCGGGTGTGAAAGCCCTGATTCTCGGCGCGGCCGTCGAGGGACTACGATTCGTCGCAGGCAGGAGCATCCTGCAAACCAATTCCCCCACTCATCGCCTGGAGAAGAACATGAGACTCGTAGTCATTGGCTCGCTGGCCACCATCGCGCTCGCGATCGCGATGCCGGCGCTCGCCCAGAAGACCGTTGGAGAACACGTGGACGACGGTTGGATCACGACGGAGGTCAAGTCGAAGCTGCTGGTCGCCAAGGACGTCCCGTCGACCGACATCAACATCGAAACCTACAGGGGCGTCGTGCTGCTGAGCGGGTTCGTCGTAAAGCAGTCGCAGATCGACACCGCCGTGAAGGTGGCCAAGGAGGTGAAGGGCGTAAAGGAGGTACGTAACGCTCTCTCTCTGCATCCGTCCACCACCGTCGGCACGAAGATCGACGACACCGCACTCGTGGCCAAGGTGAAGTCGGCCCTGATCGACACCAAGGACGTCGAGGCCGGGCAGATCAACGTCGAAGCGCGTGGCGGCATCGTCCAGCTCGGTGGATTCGTGCAGTCGGCGGGCATGCGGGACCGCGCCATGGCCGTGGCGCGCGGGGTCTCGGGCGTGAAGAGCGTCGTGGACGCCATGTTCGTGAAGCCGAAGGGCTGATCGCCCGGGTCGATCAACCCGAGGCCCCGGCGACCCCGGGGCCTCGTTCATTTGCACGCCACCCCGTCCTTTGGTAAACGATGTCTGTGCCGAAGGGCGCCGATACCGATAACCAGATTCAGAGGGTGTAGCAATGCGTCGTTTTCTCGCGAGCCCCCGGGGGCGGGGCTGGGTGCCGACCCGAGTTTCGCTGGCATCGCTGGTGGCCGTCGCGGTGGTGGCCGGCTGTTCCGACAGTTCCAATCCGCCCAAGTCGCCCGCCGTGGTCGAGCCGCCGCCGGTCAGCAAGCCGGCCGACATCATTTTTGCACCGGCCACAGGGCCGGTCGCAACGATCCGCCGTACGACCAGCGGGGTTCCGCATGTCAAGGCAGACGACCTGCAGTCCGCCGCCTTCGGCCTCGGTTACGCGCAGGCGCAGGACAACCTCTGCCTGCTGGCGGACTCGTTCCTGAAGGCCCGCGGCGAACGGGCGAAGTACCTCGGGCCCGGCCCCGGCAACATCCACATCATCAACGACTTCAGCTACAGGGCGCAGCACATCCGCAGCGGCGCGCTCGAAGACCTGTCGGTCATGGGTAACGAGAGCCGGGCGCTGATCTACGGCTTCACTGCGGGCTACAACAAGTACCTCAAGGAGACGAGCCCGGCGAACTATCCGGCCGAGTGCCGCAACCAGCCGTGGGTGTTCCCGATCGAAGCGGAGGATCTCGTCGCTTATCTGCGCATCGTCGCGCAGTACGCCAGCGGCGCGAACTTCGTCACCGGCGTGATGTACCTCGCGGTGCCGCCCGGCGTGAGCCCGAACCCGGTCCCGGTCGCCGTCGCGGCGGCCGACCTCGAGCGATCGATGGGGCTCGGTGAGGCCACGACGCGGTTCGCCCGGAATTTCGCGTCGCAGCGCCACGACTTCACGGACATCGGCCTCGCGAGCAACGCGTGGGGCGTCGGTGGGACGCTTACCGAGACGGGGAAGGGCGCGCTGCTCGCGAACCCGCACTTCCCGTACACGGGCTCGCGCCGGTTCTACGAGAGCCAGGTGACGGTGCCGAACTACATCAATTTCCACGGCGCCGGACTGGTCGGCTCGCCGATTCCGCAGATCGGCTTCAACCAGAACCTCGGCTGGTCCCACACCGTGAGTGCGAGCCGCCGCTTCACGCTCTACGAGCTCAAGCTCAAGGCCGGCGACAACCTCACCTACGTGAAGGACGGCAAGGAAAAGCCGATCACCCAGGAAGTGATCACGATCCAGGTCGCGAACGGCACGCCGACGCCGACCAAGCTGCAGCGGACGTTCTACTACTCGGAGTACGGCCCGATGATCGCTGCCAATGCGATCAACAGCGCGCTGCCGGCATGGGGCGCGGTGGGCACCGCCTATACGTACCGCGACGCCAACGCCAACACGAACGACCTGCTCGCGACCTGGCTCAAGATGGCGCGAGCCACGACGCTCGACGAGCTGAAGGCCGTATTCCAGAACTGCGGCAGTACGCTGTGGGTCAACACCACGTACGCGGATGACAAGGGCAACGCCTTCTACACGGACAGCTCCTCCGTACCGAACCTGTCCGCCGAGGCGATCGCCGTGTTGAACCAGAAGCGCGCGGCCAGCCCAGCCTATGCGGCGCTCTTCAACGCGGGGCTGACCCTGCTCGATGGTTCCACGTCGCGGGACGACTGGATCGAAGGCACGTGCCACGGTCTCGTGCCATTCGCCCAGCGGCCGCAGCTCGTGCGCACGGACTTCGTGCAGAACTCGAACGACAGCCACTGGGCAACCAACCCGAAGGCGCCGCTCGAGGGCTACTCGCCGCTCTACGGCCCCGAGCGCTCGGCCTTGAACCCGCGCACCCGCATCGGCATCAACATGCTGCAGAACCCGGCCGCAAAGGGCTACGCCGCGGAAGCGCCGGCGGGCCAGGACGGCAAGTTCAGCGCGCAGGACCTGATCCGGACCATCTACAACGACCGGTCCTGGTACTCGGAGGAGTTCCTGACGGAGCTGCGCGCGCGTTGCGACCTGATCGGCGCCGGCGAGGTCAGCCTCGGCGGAGGGGCGACCCGCAAGGTTGATGCGGGTTGCGCGGTGCTCAAGACCTGGAGCGGCAACTACGACGCGAGCAGCATCGGAGCGCACGTATTCCGCGTCTTCATCGCGGACTACCGCAACAAGTTCGGCACCGACCTCACCAAGCCGTTCGACCCGGCGAACCCGGTCTTCACGCCATCCACGCCGAAGCCGGCGGACCCGGCCAACCTCGCGAACGACCCGATGCTGACGTCGCTCGCCGCGGGGCTGCAACGGCTCGACCAGGCGGGCATCGCATACAACGCGCGGTTCGGGACCGTGCAGGTGTTCCAGGCGTCGGGCGGCGTCCCGCCGGGCGGTACGGCCGTGAGCCTTGGCGCGTCCTTCCCGTGGCACGGTGGAGACGGAACGATCGACGGGACGTTCAACGCCGTGCGCACGGTCGACTCGACGGTGGCGGAAGACACGCGCATCCCGCGCTACAACCCGGCGACGATCGCCAACACCGTGGGGCTCTCGACGAAGCCCGGAGAGGGCTGGCTCGTCGCCTACGGGACGAGCTGGCACTTCGGGCTCGAGTTCACGGCGACGGGCCCGCGGGCTTACGGCCTGCTGAGTTATTCGGAATCGTCCGACGGCAGCTCGCCGTACTTCAACGACCAGCAGCGGCGCTACGCCGACGAGGATCCGCGGCCGATCCTGTTCAGCGAGGCCGACATCGCCGCGAATGTCCTGCCGGGCGGCACGGTCACGATCAAGGGAAACTGATCGCCGCACAGCGGGGCTGAGACCGGGAGGCCGGGGCCACGAGCCCCGGCCTCTTCTTTTTCCGGGCCGCGCTGGATTGCTGCGTCGCACGAGGACTAGAATCGCGCATTAGTTTCATTTGCAATGAATGAGGCGCGAGGAGAGCGGCCATGGCCGACCTGTTCGA
The DNA here is from genome assembly GCA_012026925.1 of Gammaproteobacteria bacterium. Classification (GTDB taxonomy): domain Bacteria; phylum Pseudomonadota; class Gammaproteobacteria; order Steroidobacterales; family Steroidobacteraceae; genus RPQJ01. The sequence goes on from VEPJ01000001.1 coordinate 6,940, forward strand.
CAATCCGATGGGCACCGACGGCTTCGAGTTCGTCGAATACACGGCGCCGGACCCGGTGCTGCTGCGGACGCTCTTCGAGCGCATGGGATTCCCGGTCACGGCGCGCCACCGCAGCAAGAACGTGACGCTGCACCGGCAGGGCGACGTCAACTTCGTGATCAATGCCGAGCCCGGCAGCTTCGGCCAACGCTTCGCGCAGCAGCACGGTCCGTCCGCGTGCGCAATGGCGTTCCGGGTCCGCGACGCGGCCCGCGCCTTCAGGCGGGCCGTCGAACTCGGCGCCAGGCCGGTGTCCACGCCCGTCGGGCCCATGGAGTTGAACATCCCGGCCATCGAGGGGATCGGCGGCAGCCTGATCTACCTCGTGGACCGCTACGGCGACCACACGATCTACGACGTCGACTTCCTCCCGGAGCAGCGGCCGGTCGTGAATCGCTCGGCCGGTCTCACGGTCATCGACCACCTGACGCACAACGTGACGCGGGGGCGCATGGACCACTGGGCGGGCTTCTACGAGCGCCTGTTCAACTTCCGCGAGATCCGTTACTTCGACATCGAGGGTCGCAAGACGGGGCTCCTCAGCCGCGCGATGACGAGCCCGTGCGGCAAGATCCGCATCCCGATCAACGAGTCGCAGGACGACAAGTCGCAGATCGAGGAGTACCTGCGCGAGTACCGGGGGGAGGGCATCCAGCACATCGCGCTCGCGACGGACGACATCTACTCGACGGTGGACCAGCTGCGGCGCAACGGCATCGACTTCCAGGACACGCCCGACACGTATTACGAGGGCGTCGCTGCGCGCGTGGCGGGCCACGAGGAGCCGCTCGGCGAACTTGCGCGCCGCCGCATCCTGATCGACGGCAGCCGCAAGGACGGGATCCTGCTGCAGATCTTCACGCGCAACGTGATCGGGCCGATCTTCTTCGAGATCATCCAGCGCAAGGGCAACGAAGGATTCGGTGAAGGCAACTTCCGTGCCCTGTTCGAGTCGATCGAGCTCGACCAGGAGCGCCGCGGCGTGATCTGAGGCGAGCGACCAGTGAAACGATACATCCCGGTGTCGAGGGTGGAAGGCACGGCCTCCCGGCAGGCGCATTGCGACCTGCCCGAGGGGACGTACGAGCGGGAGATGAGCAAGGAGGGCTTTTTCGGCCCGGCCGCGTTCTTTCATCACCGTCACCCGCCGACCGGCTGGACCGACTTCAGCGGCCCGCTGCAGCCCCGCGCGTTCGACCTCGCGCGGCTCGCGGGTGAGTCGCCGAGCCCCTGGGCCGCGTCGGAGTTACTCGCCAACGCCCACACCCGCATCCGCTATTGGCGCCTGGGCTCGAGCATGGAGCGCCTCGCACGCAACGCGGACGGTGACGAGCTGATTTTCGTCCATTCCGGCGCGGGCGACCTGTACTGCGACTTCGGACACCTCGGCATCGCAGCTGGCGACTACGTGGTCCTGCCCCGGGGCACGATGTGGCGCATCGAGTGCGCCGCGCCGCTCGAGGCGCTGCTGGTGGAAGCGACCAATTCGAGCTACATGCTTCCGGACAAGGGGTTGCTCGGCAACCACGCGATCTTCGACCCGGCGCTGCTCGACACGCCAAGGGTGGACGCGGCGTTCGTCGCACAGCAGGGCGACTCGGACCCCTGGCAGGTGGAGGTCAAGCGCCGCAGCCTGGTGTCGCTGATCACCTATCCGTTCAATCCGCTCGACGTCGTGGGTTGGCACGGCGAGCTCGCAGCCGTCCGCATCAACGTCCGCGACATCCGGCCCGTCATGAGCCACCGCTATCACCTGCCGCCGTCCGCGCACACGACGTTCATCGCGAACCGCTTCGTCGTCTGCACGTTCGCGCCGCGACCATTCGAGACGGACCCGGGCGCGCTCAAGGTCCCGTTCTTCCACAACAACGACGACTACGACGAGGTGCTCTTCTATCACGCGGGCGACTTCTTCAGCCGCGACAACATCCACCCGGGCATGCTGACGCTGCATCCGTGCGGCTTCACGCACGGCCCGCACCCGAAGGCGCTCGAGCGGATGTTCCGGCAGGAAAAGCCCGGCACCGACGAGTACGCCGTGATGATCGATACGCGAGACGCGCTCGAAGTCATGCCCCCGGCGGGCGCGGTGGAGTGGACCGGTTACGTGGACAGCTGGAAGCCATGAAGCTCGCGACCCTGCGCGACGGCTCGCGCGACGGGCAACTCGTCGTCGTGAGCACCGACCTGAGCCGCGCGCTGCCTGTACCGCGCATCGGTGCCACGCTGCAGGCCGCGCTCGACCAGTGGTCGCTCGCGGCACCCCGCCTGGCGGAGGCGGCGGCCGCCCTCGAGGACGGCCGTGCCCGCGGCGACATCCCTTTCCACGCGACGGACGCGCTGGCACCGTTGCCCCGCGCGCACCACTGGGTGGATGGTTCCGCCTACGTGAACCACGTGGAACTGGTACGCAAGGCGCGAGGCGCGGAGATGCCGCCGAGTTTCTGGACCGACCCACTCGTATACCAGGGCGGATCGGACGACTTCATCGCGCCGACCGCCGACGTCGCGGTGCCGAGCGAGTCCTTCGGCATCGACTTCGAGGCCGAGGTGGCGGTCGTGACCGACGACGTGGCCATGGGCGCGACGGCGCATGACGCGCGTTCCCACATCAAGCTCGTGATGCTGGTCAACGACTGGTCGCTCAGGAACCTCATCCCCGAAGAACTCGCCAAGGGTTTCGGCTTCTACCAGTCGAAGCCGGCCACGTCTTTCTCGCCCGTCGCGGTCACGCCGGACGAGCTCGGCGAGGCCTGGGACGGCGGCAAGGCCTGCCTGCCGCTCGTCTCGCACCTGAACGGCGCGCTGTTCGGACGCCCCGAGGCCGGCATGGACATGACTTTCGACTTCCCGCGGCTGATCGAGCACGCGACGCGCACGCGGCGGCTCGGCGCGGGCGCGATCGTGGGCTCTGGCACGGTCTCGAACTACGACCGGTCGCTCGGCTCGTCGTGCATCGCCGAACGGCGGATGCTGGAGCAGCTCGAGAACGGCCGGCCGTCCACGCCGTTCCTCCGGTTCGGCGACCGGGTCCGCATCGAGATGTTCGATCGCGACGGCCGGAGCATTTTCGGGGCCATCGACCAGCGGGTCGTGCCGGCACGCTGAACGTCATGCGAGAATCGGCGGGACATGATCTTCGCCAATCTCGACAAGCTCCCCCCGGACCCGATCCTCGGCGTCACGGCCGCGTTCCGCGCCGATCCGTCGCGGGACAAGATCGACCTCGGCGTCGGCGTCTACCGGGACGAGGACGGCAACACTCCGGTGCCGGCCGGCGTGCGCGAGGCCGAGCGCACCATGCTGGCGGACCAGCGAACCAAGACCTACATCGGCCCGCACGGCAACCTCGAGTTCAACGAGCGCATCGTCGAGCTGGCCCTTGGGCCGGTCGCGAGCGAAGTCCGCGAGCGGACGGCCACGATACAGACGGTCGGCGGTTGCGGCGCCCTGCGCAGCGGCGCCGAGCTGATCCATGCGTCGAGCCCGGGCGCCGTCGTGCACGTGAGCGATCCCACGTGGGCGAATCACGAGCCCCTGCTCGGGACCTCCGGGCTCTCGCTCGCACGCTACCCCTATTACGATCCCGCCACGCGCGGCGTCGCTTTCGAACGCATGCTGGACCACTTCGGGCGGCTGCCCTCGGGATCGGTCGTGCTGCTGCACGCCTGCTGCCACAACCCGACCGGCGCGGACATGGATGCTTCCCAGTGGCGCGCGGTCGCGGACGTCTTCGACGCACGCGGGCTGGTGCCATTCGTGGACCTGGCTTACCAGGGCTTCGGTGACGACCTCGAGACCGACGTCGTCGGTCTGCGGCTGCTGGCCACCCGCGTGCCCCAGTTGCTGCTCGCGATGTCGTGTTCGAAGAATTTCGGACTCTACCGGGAACGAACGGGCGCGCTCGCCATCGTCGCCCAGGACGCGAACGCCGCGGCCGCGATCGCGACGCACGAGGCCAGGACGGCGCGCCGGATGTACTCGATGCCGCCGGACCACGGCGCGGCGATCGTGGCCCGGCTGCTGGGGAATGCGCGGCTCCGCGCTGACTGGGAGTCCGAAGTGCGCGCTATGGTACGCCGCATGAAATGGCTGCGCGCCCTCCTGGCGGACCGTCTGTCGGCGCGGCGACCCGAGGTGGATTTCTCCTGGGTGACGCGCCACCGCGGCATGTTCTCGCTGGTGGGTCTCGAGCGCGAGTCGATCGTCGCCCTCCGGTCGGAGCACCACGTGTACGTGCCGCCGGACGGTCGCATCAACATCGCGGGCATCAGCGACGGGAACGTGGATCGCGTCGCGGACGCGATCGTAGCCGTGCTCGACTGACGACCGGTTATTTCTCGCCGGTCTTCGTGACGGTCGCGCTCACGACGCGTCCCTCGGCCGTGTTGACGCGGCACGTGTACTCGAACTTCTTCACCGTGCCGTCCTTCTTGGTGAAGTTGCCCTTGCCGGTGACGTTGACTTCGTTGCCCGCGGGCGCCGAGACGGACGTCGCCTTGTTGTTGAAGTCGAGCTTGGCATGCTGGTGCTCGAGCGTGATCTGCGACATCACGTCGCGCTGGCACAGGCTCACCTCCGGCGCAATCACCTTGTCTCCGGCGAGGGCGGCAGGGACGGAGCCACAGGCAATGATCGCGGCAAGCGTACGGGCGAGGATCGCTTTCATCGTTCTCTCCTTGTTGGACGGGGGTGCGACGGCCGGATTGTACCGGGGTCACCTGGCGGACGGTGCTTCGTAGTCCGGGTAACGACCGAGCGTGAGCAGGGCGACGGCACCGATGACGAACAGCGCCGCCGCGAGGTGCAGGATCGGGCCGTAAGTGCCGAGCCGATCGAAGACCCGGCCGAACAGGAACGGCGCGAAACCCGACGCGAAGCCGAAGACCGAGTACTGCAGCCCGTAGATCCGGCCGTAATGGGCCAGTCCGAAATACCGGGCCGTCAGGTAGGCCACGAGGTCGGTCTCCGCCCCGGCCGCAAGCCCGATCAGGACCGCGGACAGGAGCGCGGCCGACGCCGGCACCTCCGGCCTCGCCAGCACGATGCAGGCCACCGCGGGCAGGGCGAGCATCGGCAGCGTCACCAGCGGCGCCCAGAAGCGGTCCATCAGGTACCCCGCGACGAGCCGGCCGCAGATGACGCTGAGCCCGATCGCACCGGCGACCTTCGCCGCCTCCTGTGGCTGGAAGCCGCGGTCGATCAGCAGCGGCTGGAAGTTCGCGATGGAGCCACCGACGCCGATCGAGACGCAGAGGACGGAGAACGCGATGATCCAGAACCGGTAGTTCCTCAGCGCCGCCGCGACCGAGGCGCCCGCGAGGCCGGCGGATGCGGCCCGCTGCACGACTTCCCCGGCGGTCGGTTCCCGGAACAGCCGGATCACCACCGGAAGGGCGATCCCCAGCGGCAGGAGGGCGATCCCGACGAAAGCCAGTCGCCACCCGTACTGCGCGATCAGCCAGGTGGCGAGACTCGGCAGCAACGCAGTCGTGATGCCGGTGCCGAGAAGGGTTATCGCCAGCGCGAGCCCACGGTTGTGCACGAACCACGCATTCACGCCGCGCGTCCACGACACCGGGGTCGAGCCGCCTCCGAGCGCCCCGACCAGCGCGAACATCAGGTAGAAGATGGGCAGCGATGCGGGCGTGAGCGCGAGAGACGCCCAGCTCACGCCGAACAGGAACAGCGTGCCGATCGCGACCTTGCGCACGCCGATGCGGTCGGCGAGGCCGCCGATGTAGGGGACCGTCAGTACCACCGCGGCGGTGAAACAGAACAGCGCGAGCTGGATGTCGCCGCGCCCCCAGCCGAATTCTTCGGCCAGCGGCTTCGTGAACGGGCCGATCGAATTGAACGGGATCGGCGAGGCGCCGCACGCCGTGCCGAGCGAGGCGGCCAGCAGCACGGTCCACCCGCGGCGGAATTCGGACGAGGTCAGATTCATGCTAGGGTTGCGGCCGGGTCGCCGAGCAGAACAAGACAGGCGCCAGAATAAGCTGTTTTCGGGCGGGAGTTCATGATCAGCCTGACGCGTTATCAATGGACGGTGCTGCTGGCCGCGTGGCTCGGCTGGGGCTTCGACGTGTTCGATGCCTTCCTCTTCAATTACGTCGCCCCCAATTGCGTGCCGACGCTGCTCGGGCTCGAGATCGGCAGCCCCGCGGCGAAACAGGCGACGCTGTACTGGACCGGGCTCCTGACGTCGCTGCTGCTCCTCGGCTGGGCGGCCGGCGGCGTGCTCTTCGGCATGGTCGCCGACCGCATCGGCCGCACCCGGACGCTGATGCTGACCATGCTGCTGTACGCGCTCGGCACGGCGGCGTGCGCCGCGGCGCCGACCATCGGCGTACTGGCCTTCTTCCGCATCGTCGCCAGCCTCGGCATCGGCGGCGAGTGGGCGGCCGGCGCCTCGATGGTCGCAGAGGTCGTACCGGAGGAGAAGCGCGTCGAGGCCGGGGCACTGCTCTACACGGCGGCACCGCTGGGACTGTTCCTCGCAACCTTCGTCAACCACCAGGTGGCCGCCGTCTGGCTCGCCGGCTCGCCCGAGCATTCCTGGCGCATCGTGTTCCTGTTCGGCCTCGTGCCCGCGGCGGTCGCATTCGTCGTGCGGATGTTCGTCAAGGAGCCCGAGCGCTGGAAGGCGGTGCGCGAGAAGCTGCCGCCGGCCGGCATGCGCGACCTGTTCGGCCCGGACATGCGCGGCATCACCATCCGCGGCACGCTCATGGCGGTCGTCGCCCTGATCGCGTGGTGGAGCTGCAACGCGTTCATCCCGGCGATCGCCTCCGGCCTCGCGCAGGGATCGGCGCAGGCGTCGGGCCTCGATCGCGCGGCGACGCTCGCGCTCGTGGAGTCGTGGAAGACGCACGCGACGATCTGGTTCAACCTCGGCGGGCTCATCGGGACGCTGCTCACGGTCCCCGTGGCGAAGCACCTCGGTCGCAAGCCGATGTTCGGGATCTACTTCGCGATGTCCGCCGCCGCCATCTACGCGGCATTCGGCATGGACTGGCCGCCGGAGGTGAGGCTCTACCTCTACTTCTTCATCGGCCTGTCGGTGTTCGGCGTGTTCGGCAGCTTCACTTTCTACCTGCCGGAGCTCTTCCCGACCCGGCTGCGCGGGACCGGCTCGGGCTTCTGCTACAACATCGGCCGGGTGGTCGCTTCGGCGGGGCCGTTCGTGGTCGGGGCGATCGCGGCCCGCGGGGTGGACCACGCCCTGCAGGCGATCAGTTACGTCGCGCTCGTGCCGCTCGCGGGGTTGCTGCTCGTCCCGTTCATCACGGAGACGCGGGGCCGGGCACTCGCAGACTAGCCGCGGCGCGACCCTTGCTATAGAATTCCGGCTCCTTGAATCCCGGGGCTGGTCCAAGTCTCTGATTGGCACGGGTTCTTGGCCGAGCGGGCAGGCTCCGGGAAAGGAGCCGGCCGGTCCGGCGGGAGATTCGCCTGAGAAATCCCCCTGAGCGGGGATTTTTCATTTGCGGCGGGCCGAGAAGACCGGTCCGGACGCGAACGAACGAATGGGCCGCCGGCCCATTTTTTGTTTCTGCGCGCGACGGAAGGATGACCGGATGCTCAGGGACACGTTGATTGGGCTGGTACGGCCGGTGGTCGAGGGCCTGGGTTACACGCTCTGGGACCTCGAGTACTCGCCGGGTCGGGGCAACAGCTTCGTGCGTCTGTACATCGACGCCGAGCCCGGCATCACGCTCGACGACTGCGAGCGGGTCAGCCGCGAGGTGAGCGAACTGCTCGACGCCGCGGACCCTGTGCCCGGCCAGTACACGCTCGAGGTGTCCTCGCCCGGCCTCGACCGGCCGCTCAGGACGGCGGCGCATTTCGCGCCGTACGTCGGCGAGACGGTGTTCGTGGAACTCGCGCATCCGCTCGACGGGCGGCGGCGCTACAAGGGCCCGCTGCGAGCGGCGGGTGCCGAAACGGTGGAAGTCGAAGTGGATGGTCGCAGCTACGTGCTGCCGATCTCCGGAATACGCAAGGCGCACCTCGCGCCGGACGCTTGAACCCCGCCTGGCGGGAGGTACGTGCGATGAACAAAGAGATCCTGATGGTCGTCGACGCCGTCTCGAACGAGAAGGGCGTGGACAAGGAGATCATCTTCGAGGCCCTCGAGGCGGCCCTGGCGTCGGCCACGCGCAAGAAGTACGGCGAGGACATCGACGTCCGCGTGGCGATCAACCGCAAGACGGGCGACTACGACACGTTCCGCCGCTGGAAGGTCTTTGCCGACGATTCGACGGAACTCGAGTTCCCCGAGAAGGAACTCAGGCTTGACGACGCCCTCGACGTCACGCCCGATGCCGAGGTCGGCGGCTACGTGGAGACGCCACTGGAGTCGATCGCGTTCGGCCGCATCGCCGCGCAGACCGCCAAGCAGGTCATCGTGCAGAAGGTCCGCGAGGCGGAACGTGCGCAGGTCGTCGACCAGTACAAGGGCCGCATCGGCACGCTGGTCTCGGGCATCGTCAAGCGCGTGGACCGCAATGGCGTCTTCGTCGACCTCGGCGGCAATGCCGAGGGCTTCATTCCGCGCGAGAACATGATCCCGCGCGAGCCCGTGCGCACCCAGGACCGCATCAAGGCGTTCCTCAAGGAGGTGCGCACCGAACTGCGCGGCCCACAGCTGTTCCTGAGCCGCACCGCGCCGGAGTTCCTGATCGAGCTCTTCAAGCTCGAGGTCCCGGAAGTCGGCCAGGGCCTGATCAACATCCTCGGCGCGGCCCGCGACCCGGGCGCGCGCGCGAAGATAGCCGTGCGCTCGAACGACCCGCGCATCGACCCGGTCGGTGCCTGCGTCGGCATGCGCGGCTCGCGCGTGCAGGCGGTCTCGAACGAGATCGCCGGCGAGCGCGTCGACATCATCCCGTTCGACGACAACCCGGCGCAGTTCGTGATCAACGCGATGGCCCCGGCCGAGGTGAGCTCGATCGTCGTCGACGAGGAAGCGCACAGCATGGACATCGCGGTGGCCGAGGAAAAGCTGTCGCAGGCGATCGGCCGCGGCGGCCAGAACATCCGGCTCGCAAGCGAGCTCACCGGCTGGAAGCTCAACATCATGAGCGAGCAGGCCGCCGAGGAGAAGAGCGAGTCGGAGCAGCGCGAGCTGCGCGAGCTCTTCATGAAGCAGCTCGACGTGGACGAGGACGTGGCCGCGATCCTCGTGGGCGAGGGCTTCTCGAGCATCGAGGAGATCGCCTACGTGCCGCAGGGCGAACTCGCCTCCATCGAGGAGTTCGACGAGACGATCGTGCAGGAACTGCGTAACCGCGCCCGCGACGTGCTGCTGACCCAGGCGATCGCGAGCGAGGAGACGATCGAGTCCTCGTCGCCTTCGCAGGACCTGCTCGACGTCGACGGCATGGACGAGGACCTCGCGAACGAGCTCGCCCGCCATGGCATCGTCACGCGCGAGGACCTGGCGGAACAGGCAGTCGACGACCTGGCCGAGATTCCCGACCTCGACCCGCAGCGCGCCGGCGAGCTGATCCTGGCGGCGCGCAAACATTGGTTCGAGCAGAGCCAGCAGGCCTGACCGGAGGTACCCCATGGCGGAAGTGACCGTGAGTCAATTTGCCGAGGTCCTCAAGGTCCCGGTCGACAAGCTGCTCACGCAGCTCGACGAGGCCGGCATCAAGGTCTCGAGCGCCGATGACATCATCAGCGACGAGGCGAAGATGGAGCTCCTCACCCACCTGCGACGCACGCACGGCCGGCAGGAGGATGCCGCCGCGCCGCGCAAGATCACGCTGAAGCGCAAGGCGCAACAGGAGATCAAGGTCGCCTCGGTGCAGGGCAGGGCCCGCACCGTCTCGGTGGAAGTGCGCGCGAAGAAGACCTACCTCAACCGCACCGTGCTCGAGGAAGAGCAGCGGCAACGGCAGGAAGAACACGACAAGCAGCGGCAGGCCGAGGAGGCCGTGCGGCTCGAGGCCGAGCGGCGCGAACAGGAGCAGCGCGACGCAGAGCGCCGCGAGCTCGAACGCGTCGAGCAGGAGGCCCGCCGCCGCGCCGACGAAGAAGCCCGCGCCCGGGCCGAAGAGGAGGCCACGCGCGCCGCGGAGACCCGCGAACGGGAACGTGCCGAGCGCGAGCGCGCCGAGGCGGAACGCCGCGCGGCGGAACCGCCGCGGGTCGCGCAGCCGGCCAAGCCGCGCGTCGTCGAAGCCGCAGAGGCACGCAAGGGCACGACGACCAAGTACGGTCGGCAGGAGCTGCACGTCGCTGGCGACGCCAGTGCGCGGTTCAAGAAGCGCCAGCAGGCGAGCAGGCAGCGGCGTCCCGTGCAGGTGAGCGTCGACTCGCGCCACGGCTTCGAGCTGCCCACTGCGCCAGTCAAGCGCGAGGTCCAGATCCCGGAGACGATCACGGTGGGCGAGCTGGCCTCCAAGATGGCCGTCAAGGCCAACGAGGTCATCAAGACGATGATGAAGATGGGCGTGATGGCCACCATCAACCAGCCCATCGACCAGGACACCGCGCAGCTCGTGATCGAGGAGTTCGGCCACACCGCCGTGCGCCTCAAGGAGAGCGCGCTCGAGGACCAGCTGCAGGCGACCGCCGCCGAGATCGAGTCGGTGCCGCGTCCGCCGGTCGTGACCATCATGGGTCACGTGGACCACGGCAAGACTTCGCTGCTCGACTACATCCGCCGCACGAAGGTCGCGGCCGGGGAGGCGGGCGGCATCACGCAGCACATCGGCGCGTACCAGGTGGAGACGCCGAAGGGCCTCATCACCTTCATCGACACCCCGGGCCACGCGGCATTCACCGCGATGCGCGCGCGCGGCGCCCACGTGACGGACATCGTCGTCCTCGTCGTGGCGGCCGACGACGGCGTCATGCCGCAGACCATCGAGGCGATCCAGCACGCGCGCGCCGCGAACGTGGCGATGGTCGTCGCGGTCAACAAGATCGACAAGGGCGACGCGGACCCGGATCGTGTCCGCAACGACCTCGCCAAGCAGAACGTCATCCCCGAGGACTGGGGCGGCGACACGATGTTCGTGAACGTGTCGGCCCGCACCGGCCAGGGCGTGGATGACCTGCTCGAGTCCATCCTGCTGCAGGCCGAGGTCCTCGACCTCAAGGCCCCGAAGGAGGGCCCCGCCGTGGGCGTGGTGCTCGAGTCGGCGATCGAGAAGGGTCGCGGCCCGGTGGCGACCGTGCTCGTCAAGCGCGGCACCCTCAAGTCGGGCGACCCGATCATCGCGGGACAGGAGTTCGGCCGCGTACGCGCGCTCTTCGATGCCACCGGCAAGCAGGTCCAGGCGGCGGGTCCGGCGGTGCCGGTCGCGGTGCTCGGCCTGTCGGATGCACCGAACGCGGGCGACGACCTGATTGTCGTGGACAGCGAGCGCAAGGCGCGCGAAGTCGCGTTGTACCGCCAGGGCAAGTTCCGCGACGTGCGCCTCGCCGGCGCTGCGAAGAAGGTCGAGGACGTCTTCTCGCAGATGGGCGAGCAGGCGGGCGCGGTGGTCTCCCTCATCGTCAAGGCCGACGTGCAGGGCAGCGCCGAGGCGCTGCGCGACGCACTCACCAAGCTCTCGACCGACGAGGTCGCCGTCAAGGTGATCGCGAGCGGCGTGGGCGGCATCACCGAGTCGGACGTGACGCTCGCGGCCGCCTCCAGGGCACGCATCATCGGCTTCAACGTCCGCGCCGACGGCGCGGCCCGCGCCGCCATGAAGGACACCGGCGTCGAGGTGCAGTACTACAGCATCATCTACGAGGCGATCGACGACGTTAAGGCGGCCATGACGGGCCTCCTCAAGCCGGAGATCAAGGAGCAGATCGTGGGCCTCGCCGAGGTCCGCGAGGTGTTCCGCTCGAGCAAGTTCGGCACGGTTGCCGGCTGTCTCGTGGTGGAGGGCTACATCAAGCGCGGCAACCCGGTGCGCGTGCTCCGTGACAACGTCGTGATCCACCAGGGCGAACTCGACTCGCTGCGGCGGTTCAAGGACGACGTGGGCGAGGTGCGGGCGGGCACCGAGTGCGGCATCGGCGTGCGCAACTACAACGACATCCGCGCGGGCGACCAGATCGAGTGCTTCGCCCGGGTGGAGGTCGCGCGCACCGCGTGACGGGACGCCATGCCGCGTGAAGTCCCTCGCGCCCGGCGCGTCGCCGAGCAGGTGCAGCGCACGCTCGCCGAACTGCTCCGGCGCGAGGTCCGTGACCCGCGCCTGAAGCCGGTCACGATCACCCACGTCCGCGTGTCGCCGGACCTCACGCACGCCTGGGTCAGCTACGAGATCCTGACCGGCGACTCGCACGACCCTCTGCAGCGTGAAATCCTTGCCGAGGCGGCGCGCTACCTGCGCGGCCCGCTGGGGCGCGCACTGCGCCTGCGCGTCGCTCCCGAGCTGCACTTCCAGCCCGACGAGGAACTCGAGCGCGGCAATCGCCTCGACGACCTGATCACCCGGGCCGTGCGCGAGGACCGGGAGCGGCACGTCGACGACGGCGGCACCCCGGGCGACGAGGGCGAGTGAGCGCTCCCGGGCGCGCTGGCGGTGGGCCTCCACGCCGCCGCTGGCGCGACGTGGACGGCATCGTCCTCCTCGACAAGCCCCTGGGCTTGAGCTCGAACCAGGCGCTGCAGCGCGTGCGGCGGCTCCTCCTCGCAGCCAAGGGCGGGCACGCCGGGACCCTCGACCCCCTGGCCACCGGCATGCTGCCGCTCTGCTTCGGCCAGGCCACCAAGGCCTGCGGGCAGCTGCTGGGTTCGTCCAAGGCCTACCGGGTCCGCCTCGGCCTCGGCGCCGCCACCACGACCGGAGACGCGGAAGGCGAGGTCGTCCGCGAGGCGGCCGTGCCCAACCTGCAGCGCGCCCGGGTGGAAGCGGTGCTCGGCAGCTTCGTCGGAGAGCGCGAGCAGCTGCCGCCAATGTACTCGGCCCTGAAGCGCGGCGGCCGGCCGCTCTACGAGCTCGCGAGGGCGGGCCAGGAGGTACCGCGCGAGCCACGGCGGGTCCGCTTCGATCGCCTGACCCTCCTGCGCCTGGGTGAGCGCGACGTCGAATTCGACGTCGTCTGCTCGAAGGGCACGTACGTCCGCGTGCTCGGCGAGGAAATTGCGGTCGCCCTGGGGACCTGCGGTCACCTGGCAGCGCTCAGGCGGCTCTGGGTCGAACCGTTCGCGCCGGACGCGATGGTCTCGCTCGAGGCGATCGAGCAGTGGGCCGGGGCGGGCGAGCCCCCGGCCGCACGGCCCGCCTGGCTCGAGCCGGTGGATCTCGCCTTCCAGTCCCTGCCTCGACTGGACCTGGACTCCCGGCAGGCCCTGCACCTCACCCAGGGCCGGGTCCTGGCGGCTCCAGCCACGCTCGCGGCCAGCCCGGCCGTTCGCGCCTATGCCCCGGAGGGCCGCTTCCTCGGACTCGTGACGGTCGGGCCGGATCGCACCGTGCGCGTCGAGCGCCTGTTCGTCAGCGGGTCCGGCGGGCCAGAGCCGCCGACTTGAGATTCCGACCGGGCGACGGGTAAAATGCGCGGCTCAATTCAAGGGCCTACAAGGTTTCGAGGTTTCCAAACGATGGCACTGTCCACCGAGCGCAAGGGCGAGATTGTCGGCAGCTTCCGACGCGGCACGAAGGACACCGGATCGCCGGAAGTCCAGATCGCCCTCCTGTCCGCGCGCATCAACGAACTCGGCGAGCACTTCACGACCCACAAGCGCGACCACTCCTCGCGCCGCGGGCTCCTGAAGCTCGTCACGCAGCGCCGCAAGCTGCTCGATTACCTGAAGGCCTCGGACCCGACGCGCTACCAGGAAGTAGTGAGCCGGCTCGGCCTCCGCCGCTGACTCCCCCGAACCGGCCCGCAACGCGGGCCGGATTCGTTTCAGCACACCCCAAACGCATTGCTGCACGGGACACCATCGTGAACGTCCACAAGAAGACTTTTCAGTACGGTCCGCACACCGTCACGCTCGAGACCGGCCGCCTCGCGCGCCAGGCCGACGGCGCCGTCCTCGTTTCCATGGGCGACACCGTCGTCCTCGTCACGGCCGTGGGCCGCAAGGATGCCGATCCCAACAAGGAGTTCTTCCCGCTGACGGTCAACTACGTCGAGAAGACGTACGCGGCGGGGCGCATCCCGGGCGGCTTCTTCAAGCGCGAAGGCCGTCCGTCCGAGAAGGAGACGCTGACCTCGCGCCTGATCGACCGTCCGATCCGGCCCCTGTTCCCCGAAGGCTTCTTCAACGAGGTGCAGGTCGTGGCGACGGTCGTCTCGCTCGACCCCGACATCGACTCCGACATCCCCGCGATGCTCGGCGCGTCCGCGGCCCTCAGCCTGTCGGGCATTCCGTTCAAGGGCCCGATCGGAGCCGCCAAGGTCGGCTACCGTGACGGCCAGTACCTCCTGAACCCAACGGCCAAGGACCTGCAGACCTCGCAGCTCGACCTCGTGGTGGCCGGTACGGCCGACGCGGTGCTGATGGTCGAGTCCGAGGCGAAGGTGCTTCCCGAGGACGTCATGCTCGGCGCCGTGGTGTTCGGCCACGAGCAGATGCAGGTCGCGATCAAGGCCATCCGCGAACTCGCCGCCGAGGCGGGCAAGCCCGCCTGGACGTGGGCGGCGCCGGCCGTCGACGCCGCCCTGGTCGCGGCGGTCGCCGCGCAGGCCGGGACCGCGCTCGGCGAGGCGTACACGATCACCGACAAGCAGAAGCGCTACGCGCGCATCGGCGAAATCAAGAAGGCCACGGTCGAGGCGCTCGCCGGCGGCGAGTCGCCGAAGTTCGACGCGCGCAAGGTCGGCGACCAGCTCGGCATGCTCGAGTACGACATCGTCCGTCGACGCATCCTGGCGGGCGAGCCCCGCATCGACGGCCGTGACATGCACACGGTCCGCAAGATCACCGTGCAGACCGGCGTCCTGCCGCGCACGCACGGCTCGGCGCTGTTCACCCGCGGTGAGACGCAGGCGCTCGTCACCACGACGCTCGGCACCGGCCGCGACGCGCAGATCATCGACGCGCTCTCGGGCGAACGCAAAGAGCCGTTCATGCTCCACTACAACTTCCCGCCGTTCTCGGTGGGCGAGACGGGCATGATGGGCTCGCCGAAGCGCCGCGAGATCGGCCACGGCAACCTCGCGCGACGGGGCGTCAACGCCGTGATGCCCGACATGTCCACCTTCCCGTACATCATCCGCGTGGTGTCGGAAATCCTCGAGTCGAACGGCTCGAGCTCGATGGCCTCGGTCTGCGGCACGAGCCTGTCGCTGATGGACGCGGGCGTGCCCCTCAAGGCGCCGGTCGCCGGCGTGGCCATGGGCCTCGTGCTCGAGGGCGGCAGGTTCCAGGTGCTCACCGACATCCTCGGCGACGAGGATCACCTCGGCGACATGGACTTCAAGGTGGCAGGCACCTCGACCGGCGTCACCGCGCTGCAGATGGACATCAAGATCGAGGGCATCACGCGCGAGATCATGAAGGTCGCGCTCGAGTCCGCCCACAAGGCGCGCCTGCACATCCTCGGCGAGATGGCGAAGGTCATCACCGAGGCCCGCCCGCAGATGTCGGAGTGGGCGCCAACGATCATCACGATGAAGATCGACCCGGAGAAGATCCGCGAGGTCATCGGCAAGGGTGGCGCGGTCATCCGCGCCATCACCGAGGAGACCGGTACGACGATCGACATCGAGAACGACGGCACGGTCAAGATCGCGTCGGTGAACGGCGCGGCGGGCCGGGAGGCGCAGCGCCGCATCGAGCTCATCACCTCCGAGGTCGAGGTCGGCCGTATCTACGAGGGCAAGGTCGTCCGCCTGATGGACTTCGGCGCCTTCGTGCAGATCCTGCCGGGCAAGGACGGCCTCGTGCACATCTCGCAGATCTCGGACGAGCGCGTCGAGCGCGTGAGCGACAAGCTGAAGGAAGGCGACGTCGTGCGCGTCAAGGTGCTCGAGGTCGACCGCCAGGGGCGCGTGCGCCTGTCGATGCGCAACGTCGACGCCTGAAGAAAGCGGTTAGCGGTTAGCGGTTAGCGGTTAGGGGATAGTGAAGAGGGCCGGCATTGCCGGCCCTTCTTCTTTCTGACTGTCCGCTAACCGCTGATCACTATCCGCTTTCCTCGTTCCTAGTCCTTCTCGCTGCGCCCGAAGGGCCCGGGCAGGCGGCTGAAGACTTCCTCCTGCAGCGACTTCCAGCGCTGGTAGTTCTTCTGCGCCACGGAAGTGACGGTCTCGAGCGGGTCGATGCCGACGACGCTCTTGAAGCGGTCGCGCAACTCGCGCTGCTCCTTCGCGAACTGCTGGATGCTCTCGTCGAGGTAGCGTGCAACGAAGTCCTGCAGGCCGCTCCCGTAGCTGCGGATCACCTGTGACAGGAAGTCGCGTGTCATGAGCGACTCGCCACCACCCTCCTGCTCGGCGATGACCTGCAGCAGGATGCTGCGCGTGATGTCCTGCTGGGTCTTGCGGTCGAGCACGACGAAGTCCACGCGCTCGACGACCAGCCGCCGGATGTCGGCAAGCGTGACGTAGCGGCTCTCTACGGTGTCGTAGAGCCGGCGGTTCGGGTACTTGCGGATCACGCGCGGCGCGTTCCTGCCGCCCTCGCCACCGTGTGCACCGCCCTTTGCCCGCTTGGTCTTCGTTCTGGTCGTCATTAGCTGTCTTCCTGTGCCTTCAGGCGCAACACGTGATCGGGAGTCCGCCGCGTCATCTGCCCCGCGAACCTCGCGGGCTCCCAGTGCAGGACCGCCCACTCCCACACATCCCCGACCGTACCACGCGCCAGCTCCGATGGCGGCCCCTGTCCGAGAAATTCCAACGCCGACACCAGTTGCATCGACGGCTCGGCGAGTGCCAGCCCGGGCGCATCGTCCGACTTGGAGAGCTTAAGGCCGCCGGCGTCCACGGCAAGTGGGACGTGCATGTACGTCGGCGTCGGCAAACCGAGACCCTCCTGGACCAGGATCTGGCGGGGCGTGCTCGAGAGGAGGTCCGTGCCCCGGACCACGTCCGTGATGACCTGGTCCGCGTCGTCCACGACGACCGCCAGCTGGTACGCGAACAGGCCGTCCCGCCGCCGCAACACGAAGTCGCCGACGGTCCGTGCCACGTTGGTCACCTGCCGACCTTGGACACGGTCCACGAACTCGACGAACCGGTCCGGCACGCGCAGGCGCCACGCCACGCCGTCGGCCGAATGGTCGACGGAAGCAAGGCAGGCAGCCGGGTGGAAGAGTTCATCACCCGGCGCACGACTGCGATTCTCCGGGAGGGCCGCGAGTGCCGCACGTGAGCACGGGCATTCCCGGATGCGGCCGTCGTGCCGCAGTCGCTCGATCGCAGCCCGGTAGGCGGCCGAGCGCGTGCTCTGCCGCAACACGGGTCCGTCCCATCGGAAGCCGAGGCGCTCGAGGGCGAAGAGAATGGAGTCGGCCGCGCCGGGCCGCTCGCGCGGCGGATCGAGGTCCTCGATGCGGACCAGCCACTCACCCCCACGGATGCGCGCCTCGAGACAGCTGGCGACGGCCGCCACCAGCGACCCGAAGTGCAAGGGACCGGTCGGGGAAGGCGCGAACCGCCCCCGGTAGGGGCGCGCGGGCTCAGCGGTACCAGTCGTCGCGGTCGCCGAACTGCTTCTCGCGCCGCTCACGACGTTCCTGGGCCTCGACGCTCAGCGTGGCGACGGGACGGGCCTCGAGGCGCTTCACCCCGATCGGCTCGCCGGTCTCGAGGCAGTAGCCATATGTGCCGTCCTCGATGCGCTTCAGCGCCTCGTCGATCTTGCGGATGAGCTTGCGCTCGCGGTCGCGCGTCCTGAGCTCGAGGCTGAACTCGGACTCCTGGGTCGCGCGGTCGTTGGGGTCCGGGAAATTCGCCGCCTCGTCCTTCATGTGGAGCATCGTGCGGTCCACCTCCTGCATGAGGTCCTGCTTCCACGTGGAGAGGATCCCCCGGAAGTGCTCGAGCTGCTCCTTGCTCATGTACTCCTCGCCCTTGCGCGGGACGTACGGCTCGACGTTGCGCGGGCCCGCGAGCAGGCTGGCGCTGGTGATCGGGGCGGGAGCGGCCTTTGCCGCCGCCGGGGCCGGCGCGGGCGTGGGCGCAGGAGCCGCAGCCTTGGGCTTCGCTGCAACCTTGGCGGGCGGAGCCGTGGGCGCGGCCGCCTTCACGGCAGCCTTTGACACCGCTTTAGCGGGCGCAGCCTTGGCCTTCGGCGCAGCCTTGTCCGAGGGCTTCGCTGCCGCCTTGGCAGCCGGCTTGGCAGAAACTGTCTTCTTGGCCTTGGTCGCCTTTGCAGACGGTTTCTTGACGGGCATCTACGGACTCCGCGGGATGTCGAAGGACGCGGGATTATACAGACCCGCCGCGGCGGGTCCACCCGGCCTGGCACAGCCGGGCATTGCCGTCGGCGGCGGCCTGTCGCGCGGCCCGGAGTGCTGTGACGCCGCCCACTTTCTTTTACACTTCGCGCTTCTTTCCCGGGACCCCCTGACCGTGGGTGAACGATGCGCCTGACCAAGATCAAGCTGGCCGGATTCAAGTCATTCGTGGACCCGACCGCGATCAGCTTCCCGAGCAGCCTGGTGGGCGTCGTCGGACCGAACGGTTGCGGCAAGTCGAACATCATCGACGCGGTCCGCTGGGTCATGGGCGAGATGTCCGCCAAGCACCTGCGCGGCGACTCGATGGCCGACGTCATCTTCAACGGGTCGGGCTCCCGCAAGCCGGTCGGCCACGCGTCGGTGGAACTCGTGTTCGACAACTCGGACGGCAAGCTCGGCGGCGAGTACGCGGGCTACTCGGAGGTGTCCCTGAAGCGCGTCGTCTCGCGCGACGGGCAGTCCTCCTATTTCCTGAACGGCGTCCGCTGCCGCCGCAAGGACATCACGCAGCTGTTCCTCGGCACCGGCCTCGGCTCCCGCAGCTACGCGATCATCGAGCAGAACATGATCACGCGCGTCATCGACGCCAAGGCGGACGAGATGCGTGCCTTCATCGAGGAGGCGGCGGGCATCTCGAGGTACAAGGAACGGCGTCGCGAGACGGAGGGCCGCATCGCGCACACCCGCGAGAACCTCGCGCGCCTGAGCGACCTGCGCGACGAAGTGGAAAAGCAGCTCCGGCACCTGCAGCGGCAGGCGGCGACCGCGCGCCGTTACCAGGCCCTGAAGCAGGAGGAGCGCCAGCTGCAGGCGGAGCTCCTCGCGCTGCGGTTGCGCGAGGTCGAGACCGAAGCCGGCGCCCGCCAGGCCATTCTCGGCGAACGCGACCTGGCCCTGCAGTCGGCCCTCGCCGAGCAGCGGTCGGTCGAGGCGGCCATCGAGCGCGCGCGGAGCGACCACGACGCGCACGCCGAGGTACTCGGCGAAGTGCAGGGCCGCTATTACCAGGTGGGCGCGGAAATCTCGCGCACCGAACAGGCCATCGAGCACGCCCGGGAGATCCGCAGCCGCCAGCGCCAGGAACTCGGGCAGGTCGCGCAGGGACTGCAGGACGCGAGCGCTCATCGCGTGCGAGACGTCGAGCAGGCGGCGGCCCTCGAGGCGGTGCTCGCCGAGCTCGGACCGAGCCTCGAGGCCGCGCGTGCCGCGGAAGAGGGCTCGGCCGCGCAGCTCGCCGCATCGGAAACCGCGATGCACGCCTGGCAGGAAGAGTGGGAGGCGTTCAACCATTCGCTGCGCGCGGCGTCATCCGCGGCGGAGGCGGAGCGGGCGCGCCTCGGCGAAATGGACAACCAGCTGCGCCACCTCGCCGCTCAGCGCGAGCGGGCGGCACAGGAACACGGCACCCTGTCGGCGGCCGATGTCGCCGGCAAGCTGGCCGAGATCGAAGCGGCCGAGGCCGGCGCGCGCGCCGGCCACGACGCCGCCCGCCGCGGGATCGACGAGTTCGTCGCTTAGCTGCAGGCCCCGCGGACCCGGGCGCGGGAGCTCGCCGAAGGTCGCATCGTTTCCCTCGAGGCCCTGCAGCGCGCGGCGCTCGGCCAGGGGCAGGGCAAGGTCGTGGACTGGCTGCGGTCGCGCGGGCTCGAGGGCAATCAGCGCCTCGCCCAGCAACTCACAGTGGACGCGGGCTGGGAGCGGGCCGTCGAGACCGTGCTCGGCTCCTACCTCGAAGCGGTCTGTGTCGACTCGATCGACGACGTGGCGGGCATGCTCGAGAGCCTTGCGTCCGGCACGGTGACGTTCTTCGCGGGCAGCCAGGGACCGGCAGGCAGCGGCTACGACTCGCAGTCACTGCGTTCGCGCGTGCAGGGACCGGGCGGCCTCGATGCGCTCTTCGAGGGCATCATCGCCACGGACTCGCTGTCGGACGCGCTCGCGGTGCGCCGCAAGCTTCGCCCGGGCCAGTCGGTGATCACCCGGCAGGGCATCTGGATCGGCCCGGACTGGTTGCGCGTCAGCCGCGACCGCGACGCGCACGAGGGCGTGATCGAGCGTGAGCACGACCTGCGCCGGCAGCGCGCCGCGCTCGAGCGCCTGCAGCGCCGGCACGTCGAGCTCGAGACACAGCTCGAATCGCAGCGGTCCGGCGTGCGCGACATCGAGGACCGCCTCGCAAGCGCCCAGGCCCAGCTGTCGCAGACGGGCGCCGCGCACATGGCACTTCGTTCGCAGCTCGACGGCCTGCGCGCGCGGGCCGAGCAGCGCAGCGCGCGGATGCAGCAGCTCGCCGCCGAGCTCGCCGAACTGGAGAACTCGCTCGAAGTCGCCAACGCGGGCAATCGCTCGGCGCGGGCGCGGCTGGAGGAGGCCGTCGAGGCCATGGCCGAGCTCGAGGAGCGGCGCAAGACACTCGAGGCGCGGCGCGAAGATCTGCGCCAGCAACTCGCCGAAGCGCGCGGGCGCGCCGAGGAGCATCGCAATTCGGCACGCGAGGTGGCGATCCGCGTCGAGTCGCGACGTACGAGCCACGAGTCCCTGCTGGCGGGCATCGCGCGTCTCGACGGGCAGATCGGGCAGTTCTCAGCGCGACGCACCGATCTCGAGAGCCAGCTCCAGGCCGGCGAGGCCGCCGAGACCGAGCTCAGGCAGTCGCTCGAGACGGCGCTGCAGAAACGCGTCGCCGTCGAGGAAGAGCTCGCGGCTGCGCGCCGGGCGATGGAAGCCGTGGATGCCAACCTGCGCCAGCTCGAGGAGCAGCGCATGGGCACCGAGGCTGCCGTGCAGGAGGCCCGCGACCTGCTCGAGAACGTCAAGTTCTCCGTCCAGGAGCTGCGCGTGCGGCGCGAGTCGCTGCTCGAGCAGTTCGCTTCGACGCGGCTGCAGCTGCAGGACGTCGTGGCAGCCCTCGTGCCGGAAGCCAACGTGACCGAGTGGGAGACGCGGCTCGCGGAGACCACCGAGAAGATCGAGCGCCTCGGCCAGGTCAACCTCGCGGCCATCGACGAGTTCAAGGAACAGTCGGAGCGCAAGGAGTACCTCGATCGCCAGTTCGCCGACCTGAACGACGCGCTCGCGACCCTCGAGGACGCCATGCGCCGGATCGATCG
Organism: Gammaproteobacteria bacterium; assembly: GCA_012026925.1. Classification (GTDB taxonomy): domain Bacteria; phylum Pseudomonadota; class Gammaproteobacteria; order Steroidobacterales; family Steroidobacteraceae; genus RPQJ01. The sequence continues at coordinate 28,460 of VEPJ01000001.1, forward strand.
CGAGACGCGCAGCAGGTTCCAGGACACCTTCGACCGGATCAATGCCGGGCTGAAGGAGAAGTTCCCGCGGCTCTTCGGCGGCGGCCACGCGTACCTCGAACTCGTGGGCGAGGACGTGCTCGAATCGGGCGTGGCGATCATGGCGCGTCCGCCCGGCAAGCGGAACAGCTCGATCAGCCAGCTCTCCGGCGGCGAGAAGGCGCTCACGGCCGTGGCGCTCGTGTTCTCGATCTTCGAGCTGAACCCGGCGCCGTTCTGCCTGCTCGACGAGGTGGACGCTCCGCTCGACGAGAACAACGTCGGCCGCTTCTGCGACATCGTGCGCGAGATGTCGAACCGCGTGCAGTTCGTGTTCGTCACCCACAACAAGTCGACCATGGAACTCGCGAACCAGCTGCTGGGGGTCACGATGCACGAGCCCGGCGTGTCCCGCCTCGTGGCGGTGGACGTCGAGGAAGCGGTGCGCATGGCGGCAGGCTGACGAGGGACGATGTCCGAGCTGCGCTGGATACTGCTTGGGGCCGGCCTCGCGTTGATCGCGGGGATCTACCTTTGGGGCCTTCGGTCGAGCCGGCGGTCGGCGGCGACGGAGCCCGCGAGCCGTACGGTGGTCGTGGAGCCGCCCCCGCCGCCCGAGCCGGTCGCGGCACAGGAACGCGTCGAGCCGGCGATGGGGCTGGACGACGATGCGCCGCCCGTCCTCGAAACCGTCCCCGTCGTCGAACTCGGCACGGGCCTCGAGGTACCTGGCGGCCGGGCCGCGGGCCGCCGCGAGCCCACGCTCGGGCAGCGGCTCACCGCTCCCGCGACCGACACGCCGCGGACATTGCCGCCCGAAGAGCCGCAGGCGGAGCGTGCCGAACCCCCGCGTCCCGGCGCGAGCCCGGACTTGGCCGCTGCGGGGGTCGAGGATGAGTCCGAGGACGCCGTCGCCGCCCGCGCCCAGCGGATCATCGCCATTCGCGTGACCGCTCCTTCACCGTCACGGTTCGAGGGTTCCCTGCTTCACGAAGCGGTGCTCGCCGAGGGTTTTGAATTCGGGCGGTACCAGATTTTCCACCGGCTCGATCCGGTCGGCCGTCCCGCGATCAGCCTCGCGAGCCTGCGCGAGCCCGGAACGTTCGACCCGGCGACGATGGCGGGCGCGGCATACGCCGGCGTCGCCCTGTTCTCGGTGCTACCGGGGCCGATGCCGGCGCAGCAGGCGTTCGAGGAACTGCTCGCGGTCGGGCGTTCGCTCGCCGGGCGCCTCGGCGGCAACGTGCAGGACGACCGCGGCGCGCCGCTCAGCGTGCACCGCATCTCGCAGCTGCGCGAGGAGATGCTGGCGTTCGATCGCGGTCGCGCGCAGCACCGCGGTCGCTGACAGGCCCGCAATGGCCGCTCGCGACGCCGCGAAACGCATCGACGAACTGCGCCGGCAGATCGAGCACCACAACTACCGCTACTACGTCCTCGACGACCCGGAAGTCTCCGACGCGCGCTACGACGCCCTGATGCGCGAGCTGCGCGACCTCGAGGACGCTCATCCCGATCTCGTCGTGCCGGATTCGCCGACGCAACGCGTCGGCGGGGCGCTGTCGCGCGAATTCGCGGAGGTCGTGCACGCCGTGCCGATGCTCTCGCTGGACAACGCCTTCAGCGAGCAGGACGTCGTCGACTTCGACCGCCGCGCCCGCGAGCGACTCGACGTCGCCGCCATCGCGTATTCGGCCGAGCCCAAGATCGACGGGCTCGCCATCAGCGTCCGCTACGAGGGCGGCCGGCTGGTGCAGGCCGCGACGCGCGGGGACGGCGCCAAGGGCGAGGACGTGACTGCGAACGTCCGGGCGATCCGCTCCGTCCCGCTGCACCTGGTCGGCGCGACGGCGCCCGGCGTCCTCGAGGTGCGCGGCGAAGTGTTCATGACGCGCCGCTCGTTCACGGAACTCAACCGCCGGCAGGAAGAGCAGGGCGAGAAGACCTTCGCCAACCCGCGCAACGCCGCCGCCGGCAGCCTGCGGCAGCTCGATCCTCGCATCACGGCGAGCCGGTCGCTCGACCTGTTCTTCTACGGCATCGGGGCGGCCGAGGGCTGGCACATGCCGCGCCGGCACAGCGAGGTGCTCGCGGCCCTGCGCGAACTCGGGCTCCGCACCTGTCCCGAGATCGACGTGGTGGACGGCGTGCAAGGCTGCCTCGCGTACTACGAACGCATCGGCCGCAGGCGCGACTCGCTCGGCTACGACATCGACGGCGTCGTCTACAAGGTGGACCGGCTCGACTGGCAGCGCGACCTCGGCTTCGTCGCGCGCGCCCCGCGCTGGGCCGTCGCGCACAAGTTCCCTGCGCAGGAAGAGACCACGACGGTGCGCGACGTCGAGTTCCAGGTCGGACGGACCGGGGCGCTCACGCCGGTCGCCCGCCTCGAGCCCGTGTTCGTCGGCGGCGTCACCGTGAGCAACGTGACGCTGCACAACATGGACGACCTCGAGCGCAAGGACGTGCGCATCGGCGACACGGTCGTCGTGCGCCGCGCCGGCGACGTCATCCCGGAGGTCGTGCGCGTCGTTCCCGAGCTGCGCCCGAAACACGCGCGCGTGGTCGAACTGCCGAAGCGCTGCCCGGTGTGCGGCTCGCACGTGACGCGGACCGCAGGCGAGGCCGTGGCCCGCTGCACGGGCGGCCTCGTCTGCCCGGCACAGCGCCGCGAGGCCCTGCGACATTTCGCGTCGCGGCGGGCGATGGACATAGAAGGGCTCGGCGACAAGCTCGTCGAGCAACTCGTGGACGCGGGACGCGTCGAGACCCCGGCGGACCTCTACGCCCTGGAGGAAGACGAACTCGCGGGGCTCGAGCGGATGGGACCCAAGTCGGCTGCGAACCTCGTCGAGGCGCTCGAGCGGAGCAAGCAGACGACGTTGCCCCGGTTCCTGTTCGCCCTCGGTATCCGCGACGTGGGTGAGGCCACGGCACTGGCCCTCGCCGAGCATTTCGGCGGTCTCGAGCTCCTGTTGGACGCCACCGTCGAGGAGATCCAGCAGGTCAGGGACGTCGGACCCGTGGTGGCGGCGCACGTCCGGGATTTCTTCGACGAGCCCCACAACCGCAAGGTAGTCACGGCCCTGCGCAAGGCCGGCGTCCGTTGGCCGGAGGGCACGCGCACGCACGCGCCGGCGGAAGGCCCCCTCACCGGAGAGGTCGTCGTGATCACCGGAACACTGGAATCGATGACGCGCGACGAAGCACGCGACGCGGCCCGCGCGGCCGGTGCCACAGTCACCGACTCGGTCTCGCGCAAGACGACGCTGCTCGTCACCGGCACGGAACCGGGCTCCAAGTTGCAGAAGGCCCGCGAGCTTGGCGTCCGCATCGTCGAGGAGCCCGGGTTCCTGCGGTTGCTCGGACGACCCGGGCGCAGTTGAACGAGACGGCCACGTGCTCCGCTACGCGCTGAGGAGACTGGCTGGCATCGTCCCGACGCTGTTCGCGATCGTGACGGCCGCGTTCTTCCTCATGCGCCTCGCGCCGGGCGGCCCGTTCGACGAGGAGCAGACGATTCCACCGGAGATTGCGGCGAACCTGCAGGCCGCCTACGGGCTCGACCAGCCCGTGATCGTGCAATACGGCCACTACCTCGGCGGCCTGCTGCACGGCGACCTGGGACCGTCGTTCCGCATGAAGGATTTCGGCGTCGCCGAGCTCATCGGGCGCGGCCTGCCGGTGACGCTGAGCGTCGGTGTGGCCGCGCGCGTGCTCGCGCTCACGCTCGGCATCCCCCTCGGACTCGTTGCAGCGCGCAGGCACAACCGCTGGGTGGACCACGCGGTGATGGCGACCGCGCTCGTGGGAATCGCGGTGCCGAATTTCGTCGTGGCCCCGGTGCTCGCACTCGTCTTCGGCATCCGGCTCAACTGGCTGCCCGTCGCGGGCTGGGAACCCGGCCGGCCCGAGTTCGTCCTGCTGCCCGCGATCACGCTCGCCCTGCCTTTCATTGCTTACATCGCGCGGCTCACGCGGGGCAGCCTGCTCGAGGTACTGCAGGCGCCGTACATCCGCACGGCCCGAGCCAAGGGGCTCGCCAGCAGCACGATATTGCGGCGGCACGCGCTCAAGCCGACCCTGCTGCCGGTGGTGAGCTTTCTCGGGCCGGCGACGGCGGCCCTGCTGACCGGTTCGCTCGTCGTCGAGCAGGTCTTCGGGCTGCCGGGCGTCGGCCGCTACTTCGTGCAGGGCGCGATCAATCGCGACTACACGCTCGTCATGGGCATGGTGGTCTTCTACGCAGCACTGATCCTCTTGCTCAACCTCGCCGTGGACCTGCTCTACGGCTGGCTCGACCCGAGGATCCGCCATGAGTGAGCGCCGGCGCGGCCTCTGGGCGGACGCTTGGCGCCGGCTGCGTCGCAACCGCGCCGCGATCGCTGCGGCCGTGCTGCTTACGGCCATCGTGCTCGTCTCGCTGGTCGGCCCGGCGCTGAGTCCGTACAGCATCGACCACGTGGACTGGACGCTGGGTTCGCTCTCTTCCCCGCCGTCGCTCGCCAACGGGCACTGGTTCGGCACGGACAGCAACGGCCGCGACCTGTTCGTACGCGTCTGGTCCGGAACCCGGGTCTCGCTGCTCGTCGCGCTGCTCGCGACGGCCGTGAGCCTCGTGATCGGCGTCGCGTGGGGCGCGACGGCCGGCTACCTCGGCGGACGCACGGACGACTGGATGATGCGGTTCGTGGACGTCCTCTACGCGCTGCCGTACATGTTCTTCGTCATCATCCTCACCGTCGTCTTCGGCCGCAGCCTGTTCCTGATCTTCCTCGCCATCGGCGCCGTCGGCTGGCTCACCATGGCGCGCATCGTGCGCGGCCAGGCGCTGGCGCTTCGAAACCAGCCATTCGTCGATGCGGCCATCACTCTCGGCCTGCCCGCGCACCGCATCATCGCGCGCCACATCATCCCGAACGTCGCCGGCACGGTGATCGTCTACGCGACGCTCACCGTGCCACAGGTGATCCTCTTCGAGAGCTTCCTGAGCTTTCTCGGGCTCGGCGTCCAGGAGCCGCTCACGAGTCTCGGCCGCCTGGTGGCCGAGGGTGCCGTCGAGATGGAGAGCGCACCCTGGCAATTGCTCGTGCCGTCCGCGCTGCTCGCCGCGCTGCTCTTGTGCCTTAATTTCCTGGGCGACGGGCTGCGCGACGCGCGCGATCCGAGGCAACGCTGAGATGGGCGACTCGCCACTGCTCGCCATCCGCGACCTGACCGTGGACTTCGACACCCCGGACGGCCGGGTCCGGGCCGTCGGCGGCGTGTCGCTCGAGGTAAGGCCCGGGGAGTGCCTGGCGGTGGTCGGGGAGTCCGGCTCGGGCAAGACGCAACTGTTCCTGGCCTGCCTCGGGCTGCTCGCCGGGAACGGACGAGCCGCCGGCTCTGCGCGTGTGCTCGGTCAGGAACTGATCGGCCGCACCGAGGCCGAACTCAACGAGGTCCGGGGCAGCCGGATCGCGATGGTATTCCAGGACCCGATGAACGCGCTCACGCCGCACCTGCGCGTCGGGCGCCAGCTCACCGAGCACCTGACCGATCGCGGCCTGATGGATGAACCCCGGGCGCGGCAGCAGGCGATCGAGGCCCTGCGCGCCGTCGGCATGCCGGATCCGGAGACCCGGCTCGACCAGTACCCGCACGAACTGTCCGGTGGTCAGCGCCAGCGCGTCGTCATTGCGATGGCGCTGATTGCGGAGCCCGCGTTACTGGTCGCGGACGAGCCGACCACGGCGCTCGACGTCACCGTGCAGGCGCAGGTGCTCGGGGTCCTGCGGCAATCGCGCGAGCGAGGACTCGCGATCGTCATGATCACCCACGACCTCGGCGTCGTGGCCGGAATCGCCGATCGCGTCGCCGTCATGTACGCGGGCCGCGTCGTCGAGACGGCCCCGGTTGACGCGCTCTTCTCGACGCCCGCACACCCTTACACCGCGGCGCTTCTCGCCTCCGTACCACGCCTGTCGGGTGCCCAGCCCGAGCGGCTGGCGAGCATCGAAGGGCAGCCGCCGCGCCCTCACGATAGCCTGGCTGGCTGCCACTTCGCGCCGCGTTGTCCCGCAGCTCGCGACCTGTGCCGGACGACGGCGCCATCGTTGGTCGAGAGCGGTCCACGAAGCGTCGCCTGCCACGCTCCGCTGCCGCGCGGCTGGGGTGGCGCGTGAGCAGCCTGCTCGAAGTGCAGGGGCTCGACGTCGAATACCGTGTCGCCAGCGGCTGGCTGACCGGGCGCGGCCGCAGACTGCGCGCGTTATGCGGCGTCGACTTCGAGATCCAGGAAGCGTCCTCGGTCGGGGTGGTCGGCGAATCAGGCTGCGGCAAGTCGACGCTGGCGCGGGCCATCCTCGCCCTCGTCGCGCCCAGCGCCGGTGAGATACGCTGGCGTGGCTGGAGCATCGATCGGTCCGATGCGTCGCGCATGCGCGAAATGCGTCGCGAACTCCAGGTCGTCTTCCAGGACCCTTTCGGCAGTCTCGATCCGCGCATGACCGTCGGCGACAGCATCGCCGAAGCCGTCGCCGCTCTCGAGCGGGAACGGGACGGAGCCGTCGTCCGCAAACGCGTGGCGGCGGCACTCTCGGAGGTCGGTCTCGACCCCGCGCTCGCTGGGCGCTATCCGCATGAGTTGAGCGGCGGCCAGTGCCAGCGAGTCGCGATCGCTCGCGCGACCGTGGTCAGGCCGCGGCTCCTGATCTGCGACGAAGCCGTGAGCGCACTCGACGTCTCGGTGCAGGCGCAGATCGTCAACCTGCTGCACGACCTCTGCCGCAGGCACCGCATGGGGCTGATGTTCATCAGCCACAACCTCGCCGTCGTGCGTCACCTGTGCGAGGAAGTGGTCGTCCTGTATCTCGGCCGGGTCGTGGAGCGTGCGCCGCGCGAGGCGCTGTTCGCGTCGCCGCGCCACCCCTACACCCAGGCGCTGCTCGCTGCGGTGCCCGAACCCGATCCGGGCGCGGCACGGAACGCGCGCGTCGTCGCGGCCATCGACGACGTTTCCGACGCCACGGCGGCAGCGTCCGGCTGCGCGTTCGCGCCCCGCTGCAGCCTTGCGACCGATCGATGCCGGAGCGAATCGCCGCCGCTCGAGTCGGCGGGCGAGGGCCGGTGGGTCGCCTGTCACCGCTGGCTCGAGTCGCCGGGTGGCGACTCGATCAGCTCCATCAATTCGCCGCTCGGACCGCGCATCACGCCGACGCGGCGTCCGGAATAGGGCAGACCCTGCAGCACGCGTGGTGCTGCGACGAGTCGGTCCTTCAACGGCTCGAGTGACGGGATGGCGAAACTCACGAGGGCCATGCCCGCGGGCATCTCTCCGGTCGCGACGGGGGGTGACGAAGCCTCGGCCGGGTACTCGTCCACTTCCACCAGGAAGCGCTCCGGCAGGCGCACGATCGCCAACGGAAATGTCTGCTCCGGCGAAAGCCCCCACGCCTGCGCGAGCACACCGATGTGCGAAAGCCCTGGATCGGTCACGGACAGGCCGAAAGTGCCGGCATAGAAGTCGAGCGTCTTTCGTATATCGTGCACCCCGAGCACGACGATGAACACGCGGTCCACGAAGCTCGTGGCCGAGCCCAGGTTGAACTTCGACTTGCCCGGCGGGATGCGCGTGAAATAGAAGAGTTCACCCGCCGGCCCGAGCGCCTGCATCGCGACTACCGCCGGATTCACGTCGAGCGGCGCCGGCGGACCGATCACGCGAAAGGGTGAACGCTCGAACCGCCGCGACAACTCGTACGGGTCCTCCACGAGGATCTCCGTTGCGTTCCAGCCGAGGGTCTTCAAGGCGGGGCGGGGCGCGGCTTCAGCCTTCACGACCCGCAGGTACACTGGCTCGCCACTCGCCGGCTTCATCACGATGTAGGAACGGCCGGTCAGCCCCGCGGCGCCCCAGGTCGCCGTGGTTCCCTCGGCCAGCCTCCCGCGCTCGACCGTCTCGTAGCCGAGTTCGCGCCGATATGCCCGCTCGACCGCCTCGACGTCGGGAACCACCAGTGTCACTGCCACGATCGCACTCAACATGCTCCGGTCCTCTGCGGCGGCACGGCAGGCATCTTAGCCCGCGGCACGGCCGGTGCCGCCCGTCCCTCCGTACAAGCAGGGCGCGGCATACGTCTTTACCGCGCTTGCCCGGCACGGTGCCCCCGGTTTAATTTCGGCCGGACCTACGGGCGGGGGGACGCCGAGTCTCATGAACGTCGATATCGGGTTGCTGCTCGTCACGGCCGCGTCCATTGGCTTCATCCACACGCTGCTGGGACCGGACCATTACCTGCCGTTCGTCGCGATGTCGGCGGCCCGCGGCTGGAGCCAGCGGCGCACCCTGTGGATCACCGCAATGTGCGGCGTAGCGCACGTAATGGGCTCGGTCGCCATCGGCCTGGTCGGGATCGGCATCGGCGTGTCGCTGCACAAGCTGCAGTGGCTCGAGAGCTTTCGCGGCGACGTCGCTGCCTGGCTGCTCACCGGTTTCGGACTCGCGTACCTGGCCTGGGGCCTGAAGAAGGCGTGGCGTTCCCGACCGCACGCGCACGAGCACGTGCACGCCGACGGCACCCATCACAGGCACCAGCACGGCCACGAAGGCGGGCACCTGCACCCGCACGTGTCCCCGGCCCAGGCCCGGAGCATCACGCCCTGGGCGCTGTTCGTGATCTTCGTCCTCGGACCGTGCGAGCCGCTCATCCCCCTCGTGATGTACCCGGCGTCGCAGCACAGTTGGTGGGGGCTGGCGGTGGTCGTGGCGGCGTTTGCCGCCGCGACCGTCGCCACGATGCTCACGGGGGTTTATCTTGCGCAGCGCGGCCTCGAGCACCTGCCGCTCGATTCGGCCGAGCGCTATTCGCACGCGCTCGCCGGCGCTGCCCTCAGCCTCTGCGGGCTGGGGATCGTGTTCCTGGGACTGTGACGGAGGACTGATGCCCAACCTGATCAAGCACGCCCGCAGCCGGGAGGCGGCGGCGTGGCTCAAGAAGGAAATTTCCGAGCAGAAGGCGCGCTACCGCAGGATCGAGCACGAGATGAACGTGACGATCGCGAAGCAGCGCGACAAGTGGATCGACGAGTTCCTGCACCGGATCCAGACGCGCGGCTACCACGTGCACTTCAACATGCAGCGCCGCATCAAGCCCGATGAAATCCCGAAGCGGCCGAAGCGCAAGTTCAAGGTCGTGTTCTGACGCACGCGCTTCAGCAGGAGACGCAGATGGCCCGCCCGCACATCGAACCTTTCGTCGACCGAGAGGTCCCGTTCAAGAAGATGACGCTGCCCGGTTTCCCGAAGGGCATGCACTACAAGATGCTGAGCCTCGACACGGACACGGGCGCCTGCTCGA
>VEPJ01000100.1 GCA_012026925.1 Gammaproteobacteria bacterium
CGGGCGTCGACGCCGCAGTCACGAGCAACAGGCCCGTGACGATCGAGATTGCACACCGTCGCAGAATCAACAGCATCGATTTCTCCTGTCCAATGGCGCCCGCCGCGGTCCATCCAAGGTGGGCAGTCGTGCCTTGATTCTACGAGTCGTGCCGCCGAAAATTGCGCGGATCCGTGCAATTCAAGCCGATGGCATAAAAATGAAGGCGATGGCCCCTGCAGAGCGCTTTGCGATTCTCACGGACAACGAGGGCTGGTTCGGAAGCGCCGCGGCGGAGTTTCAGCAGGCGGTGCTGTCGCGCTGCGGATGGCGGGAAGTCGCGGCCGGGCAGCCCATCTACAGTGCGAGCGACGTCCAGACGGACCCCTGCGGCATCGTGGACGGGTCCGTCGAGATCTACTCGAGGTACGGCGCGGGCGACAACCCGATGGTGCACCTCGCCCACGAAGGCTCCTGGATCGGCTACGGCGCCGCCGTCCGCGGACAACCGCTGCGCGTCACGACAGTGGCCCGGACGAACGTGCTGCTCGCGTGCGTCCCCTGGCGCGCAATGCAGGAGCTGCTGCGGGAGCGACCGGAGTGGTGGCAATTCATCGCACACGCGTGCCTCGAGTACGGTGACATCGCGATCAGCGGCTACGCCGATTCGCTGATCCCGGACAGCGAACGGCGCTGCGCGTGCACGCTGCTGCGGATCGCAGGACTGCGGTTCCCGCGGCGCTCCCGCCCCGAGCGACGGTCGGTGCCGATCACGCAGGATGAACTCGCGACGCTGGTCAACGTCTCGCGGACGACACTGCTGCAGATCCTGCGTCGCTTCGAAGAACGAGGCGTGGTCGAGCAGGCTTACCGTGCACTGCGGATTGTCGATGCGGACCGGCTCAAGGAGATTGCCGAGGGGCGTCAGAGCTGACTGCGTCGCGGGACAGCCCGATCGCGGGATGAGATGCGGGACTGGAGCGGGTGATGGGAATCGAACCCACGTGAGCCGCACGATCAGGCGGCCGTGAGTCGCACCTTGGCAACGCGGCTCAGGTCCACCTGCTGCTTTGCACGCCAGAGATCATGGCTGTACTGCATCGCCAGCCAGCTCTCCGGCGAACGGCCGAGGCACTTCGACAACCGCAACGCCATCTCCGGGCTAATGCCACTGGCGCCGGTCAGCACCCGATTCAGGGTCGAGGGCGCGACCCCCAGCTTGGCAGCCAGTTCACGGCCGCTCAGTCCATTGGGTTCCAGGTACACCTCAGTGATGAACTCGCCCGGATGCGGAGGATTGTGCATGGCCATCAGTGGTAGTCCTCGTAGTCGAGCACGTACGCCTGCCCGTCGCGAAATTCGAAGGTCAGCCGCCAGTTGCCGTTGACCCAGATCGACCACCGTCCGCGGTCAGCGCCCTTCAGCGGGTGCAGGCGGAATCCGGCTATGTCCATGTCATCGATGACCTGCGCCGAGTCGAGGGCGGCCAGTTGCATCCTCAGTCGCTTCGCATGCTGAGGCTGTATTCCAGCCAGGGATCCCGATTCGTAGAACCGTCGCAGTCCCTTGTGCCGGAACGACTGGATCATGGCCCAGTGTATTGCGTTGCGCGTCACGCAACAAGACTGTACGTGGGGCGGGCGCCACGGGCCCGCCCCACGTGAAGTCGGGACGCCCCGCAGGTGGTTCAACGAGTCGCCCCCCCAGAAGCGGACGTTGTACGGGCAATATCGACCCATTCCAGACTCTCGTGCGATCAACGCCGGATCTTCAGCCAGTGGCGGCCGCTCAAGGCACAAGTTCGACCCGAATCCGCCGGGCCGAAGCGCCCGCTTTCGGCAGATCAATCGTGGCGGTCTGCGGCGACCTTCACACGCGCGTATGCCCAACGCTTGCCGTCCTGATGGAACACCATAAGCGGCGCTGTCTCTGCGGCTGGTCCCGGAAACTCCAGGTACAGATCCATCGCGTCCGGTGCAACGAAACGCGTCCGTGACGTCGGTTTGACAAGAAACTGCGACATGCCCGCCGTCACGACGAGACCCGTTGCGCCCCGAGTGATCGTCATCTCGTCGTCGGGCGCGTATTGATACGTGCCGAGCACACGATCTATTGCCCACGAAGGAAGAGTGACCAAGCGCGGGCGTGGCACCACTTTACGATCGATCGGTTCGCCGGGATCGAGGATGCTCCTAGCGATGTCGTCGAGGCCGCCGCCGCTCGCGGCATCCGCAAGCGCGACGACCGCCACGCCGCGCGCCGGATTGAACCCCATGAACGTGCGCGACCCGTCGCTGCTGCCGTTAGACCAGTAGTAAGTCTCGCCGCGCGCAGTGGTTTTCCGCCAGCCGAGCGCCATGCGCGTGTCCGGTGCTTCGCCTGGCCGGTCAACTTCGAGCATGGCCCGAGCGGCGCCTGATAGTCGACCGGGGCCCGCTGAATGCACGAACAGTTCCAGAAAACGCAGCAAGTCGTCCGCGGTCGAGCGCAAACCGCCGGCTGGACTCAGCGCGCCGTCACCACTCGGACCGATCGGATTTAGATCCACGTCGTGGCCCTGAGCGCGACGTGCGCGGGCCGCCGGATCGTCGTCGAACCGCGTGTCAGACAATCCGAGCGGCGTAGCGATCCGATCTGACAGCAAGTCCGCGAACGGCAGCCCGGCGTGGCGGGCCAGCCCTTGACCGAGCAACGCAAACCCGAGATTCGAATACTCGAACTGAACGCCCGGATCGCGCGCGAGGCGGATCGCCGCTAATCCGTCGTAGAGTTGGTCGAGTGTGTAGCCCGCGTACTTATTCGATGCGTCTGGCAGCGCACGCAGATTAGCAGGTCGAAGCGGCAAGCCAGACGTGTGTGTTGCAAGATCCACTAACGTGATCACGTGGCCGGCGTACTCGGGGACCGTCGTACCTGCGGGGATGATCTTCGAGAGCGGATCGTCGAAGCGGACCTCGTTTCGCGTCACCGCATCCGCCAGGAGCAACGCAGTGAAGACCTTCGTGAGCGAGGCGATCTCGAAGATTGTGTCGCCGCCCGGTTCGAAGGCGTGCGGTCCGCGTGTCGACTGATACGCGATGATGCTCCGGCCGGAAGGGCGCAGCACGCCGACGACCGCGGCAGTCGCGCGACGCTGCTTTTCGATTCGGAAGCGCACGAGCTCCGCGATTTCGCGATCGTCGATCGTCGCGACGCCTTGCGAGTTCGGAGCCGGAGGAGTGGCCACCCCCGCCGCGTGCACCGCCGACGGTGCCATCAGCGACGTGCCGAGCGCCAGAAGCGCCACGATCCCTGATCGAATTTCGAGGTCGGTCCGTCGTGTCACGCGATGAAACTCTAGCTCGCCAGTCGGCCCGGTATACGCAGCGGCCATGTCCCTCTTGGACGTTCGAGCTCGAGCCCTTTGCTGTCCGCTCGTGGCCGAATACGGCCGTTCGCCACACTAGCCGAAAAGGCCGCCGCGCGACGCGCCATGCAGATGCCGCTAGTGCACCGACTGCGCCGCCGCCGCGAACGCCGCCCGATCCCGCTCGCCGCCCGTCGGATCGATGCACAGGTAGCTCGGCACCGCACCCTCGATTGCGTAAGCCGGCAGGTTGGACTGTGACGAGCAGACCTTGCCGTCCTTCGTGAACGAGAAGTCCCGCAGCACGGTGACGCGCGTCGGGCTCGGGTAACTGCGGAACGTCTTCGTCGCCGGCGAGAAGCGGATCACGCGGTCGGAGTTGTTCGCCGCCATCCAGATCTCGCCGGTCGGCCGATAGACGTTCAGCGCGTACGGCGTCTCGTACTCGCCTGGCGCGACGCCGGGGATCTTGTACGTCTCGAACTTCTCCGTCGCCGGGTCGAAGCGCATCAGCGCGCCCTCGTCGAACGCCGGGATCCAGAAGATGCCGTCGTTGTCGAAGCGCGGCCGGCGCGGGCCGCTCATCGGCGTGTCGTATTCCTTGACCTGCATCGTCTTCGGATCGATGCGGCCGATCCGGTTCGCGTACAGCTTCGCGTACCAGATGCTGCCGTCCTTCGGGTTCACGTCGATGCCGTACGGGAACGCGAGCACGGTGTAACCGAGGAAGCGATGGTGCGAGAAATCGAGCAGGTACGCGTGGTCCGGGAACCACGACGAGATCCGGAGCAGCGTCGGGAACAGCATGTCGGTGACCCAGCGGAAGAAGCCGTTGTGCGGCAGCCGCATCACGGTCATCTGCTCGGTCTTCGGATCGAAACGCCCGATCTGGTTCGACGCCACGATGGTGAACCAGACGATGTCGTCCTTGTCGACGCGGATAGTGTGCGGATAGAGGGCGTCGCCCGGCACGGGATACGTCTTGAACTGCTTCGTCTTCGGGTCGAAGGACATGATCGTCGAGGACAGCGCGTTCGTGACCCAGATCCGGCCGTCCTTCGTCTGCGCCATGCTGTGCGGGCCGTGGCTGCCCGTGAAGATGCCGATCGCGAGATGCATGCCGGAGAACAGGCCGCCGCGCGGCAGGTCGCTCTTCGGCAGGTCGATCCTCTCGACGCCACCCGTACGCGGATCGAGCACCCACAGCACGTCGTGCCCTTCGTCGGTGCCGTAGAACTTGCCGTCCTCGGCGACGTCCATGTCGTGGATGAACGAGAACCCGTCGCCGACCTGCCACTCCTCGACCTTGGCGCGCGCGAGCTCGTCCGTCGCCCCGTAGTCGTGGTGCGCCTTGACCGGATTGCCGTCGAAACCCTTCTCGAACACGGCAGCGATGCGGTTCGCCTGGGCGCGCGTCAGCATCGCGAGATAGCCCTCCATCTTGTTGATGGTGGCCAGCCACGCGTCGTGGCTGCGCGGCGCGCGCGTCGTCATGTTGCCGATCTGGTGGCAGTAGTTGCACTGGCTGACGAAGTTGTGGCGATCGTCCGCCCGCCGCCACGGCAGCACGGCATTGTGCGCCGAGGCCGAGAGCGCATCCGACGCAGCCTGGTCGCTGGCGAAATTCCGGAGCTTCAGGTCGAGCCTGCTTGCCTGGTCGGAGGCCGCGTCCACGGTCACGAGCACGTCGTCGTAGTTCGCGAGGCGGGCGCGCACGTCGAGCTTGCCGGCGTAGGGCGTCACGATCGCGTAGCTGCCGTCGGCCGCGGTGTACACGGTCTGCTTCTGGTTCTTCGCGTCATTGAAGACGCTGACCATGGCGCCGAACGCGGGACGGCCGTCGGGCAGGGTCACGGTACCGCCCAGCGATGCCGCTTGAAGCGGCCCCGCCCCCGCCGAGACCATCAGGGCGCCGACGAAGATCTGCTGCAGTCTTGCCAGGTTCATGGTCGTCGCGCCTCAGGCCGTCTGCGGGTTGAACCAGCGGAACAGTCGCCTGCCGCGCCGCAGCCCGGGCAACATCGCGCCGCCCCAGATCGCCATGAGTGGCCCGCCACACAGGAGATTCACCAGCAGCGCAACGCCGGAGATGTCGAGCTTGGCGCGGCCCAGCCCGTCGCCCAGCCAGAGCACCAGGATCAGCACGAGTCCGCTCAGCTGGTTCACGAGCACGATCCACTTGAAGAGGGCCTGCCCCTTCCCGGACCAGAGCAGCAGCGCCTGCAGCAGCAGGCAGGCCGCCGGGAAGTAGTACGCGCTCGCCGACCAACCGAGCAGCGCCATGAAAATGGCGCTCAGCACCAGCAGGGCCGCATAGACCTTGACGGCGGTCGGCCGGGATCCGGGCAGGTCGAGGTCACTCATGGAGGCGTCCCGAGGGAGTTGCAAGACGAGCGCCGGATACTACCGGGCGACGGACATGCGATGCCTACCCGAGTCGAGGGGGGCGCCTGGTCGAGAGCTACGGGACGCGATGGGCGATACTTCACGCCCCATGCCTTTCCTGCAACTCACGCTCGACATCGGGCGGGCCGACCCAGGGACCTGCGAGGACGCCCTGTTCGAACTGGGCGCGGTCTCCGTCACCCTCGAGGACGCGGCGGACGATCCAGTGCTCGAGCCGGCGCCCGGCGAGACGCCACTCTGGCCGACCGTCAGGGTGAAAGCGCTCTTCGACGTGGACACGGACCGGGCGGATCTTTCGCAGCGATTGGCGGTCCTCGCTCCCGGCGCGCCGCCGCCCAGGTTCGAAGCAATCGCCGACAAGGCCTGGGAGCGCGAGTGGCTGAAGGACTTCGCACCGATGCGTTTCGGCCGGCGGCTCTGGGTCTGTCCGGGAGGAATGCCGGCCGGCGATCCGGACGCGGTTCGCGTCGAACTGGACCCGGGCCTCGCCTTCGGCACCGGCACCCACCCGACCACCGCTATGTGCCTCGAATGGCTGGACGGCGCCGAACTCCTCGGCCGTGACGTCGTGGACTATGGCTGCGGGAGCGGCATTCTCGCGATCGCCGCCCTGAAGCTCGGGGCCGCGACGGTCCTGGCGATGGACATCGACCCCCAGGCGCTCATCGCCACGCGCGAGAACGCGTTGCGCAACGGCATCACGTCGGGACTCGACGTCACCGACGACCCGGTGCTCACCGACCGGTCGGCCGACCTGCTCGTCGCCAACATCCTGGCCGGGCCACTGGTCGAGCTGGCGCCGCGGTTTGCGGCCGCCGTCCGCTCCGGCGGCTCAATCGTGCTGAGCGGCATCCTGGCCGACCAGGCCCGCGCCGTGACAGCGGCTTACCAGCCGTGGTTTGATATCGCCCGCACCGCGGCGCGAGACGGTTGGGGACTGCTCAGCGGACGGCGACGCGCGGAATGACGAGAAACGAACGGCCCGATGTATTCCCAGTGCCCTGAATGTCACACGCGCTTCCGCGTGACCGCGGACGCCCTGCGCGCCGCGCACGGGACCGTGCGCTGCGGGCGCTGCGGCAGCGCGTTCGATGCCCTGGCGCGATTGAGCGACACCGTTCCGCCGGCGAGGGAAACCGTGCCTGGCGCCCCGCTGCTCGGCGTCGCAGCGACCGCGGCCGCGGCGCCCGAGGTCATGACCGCCGCCGAGTATCACTTCACCGCAGACGATCTCGAGAAAGTATTCATCGACGCCCGCGACTGGCAGCAGCAGTTCGGCACGGAGAAGCCCGGGGAAACCGCCAACGAACCCATCGAGGAGTCGACGGCGGCGCCGCTCCCCGAAGCGACGGCCGTCGAAGTGGCCGAAAGCGTGCCGCTCGAGGACATCACTCTCGAAGGCGAGCGGATCAGCATCGAGGTTCCAGCCGACTGGCCCGCCGAAGAGCTCGAAGCGGTGGACCTCGATGCGACGGACGAGTTCGAGGCGCTCTCCGAGGTGCCGGAGTCCGCGTATCCGCAGGACGACGGGACGGACGAGACGCCGGGCCTCGTCATGGTGGGCACTGCGGAGCCCGAGCCGCTGGCCACGGGCATCACCGCGTCGCCGCCGCAGACGCTGGCCGAGCAGCGCTGGCACCGCACGTCGACTGCTGAATCGGCTGCGGAGCCCGCAGAGGCCGCGCGCCACGAGCGATCCGGGTGGCGGACGCTGGCCTGGAGCCTCGGTTGCCTCGTGCTCGCGGTGGTGCTGCTTGCGCAGGTCACCCACTACTACCGGCAGGACCTCGTGCGTCATCCGCAACTCGGCCCGCTCCTGCGCAATGTCTACGACCGGCTCGGATTGCCGTTGTCGCCGAACTGGGACCTCGCGGCCTTCGAGCTCCGTCAATGGGGCAACGGCAGCGCGGCCGACATGGACGGGCGCATGAGCGTTCGCGCCAGCCTCACGAATCGCGCGGCGTTCGCGCAGCCCTACCCGATCCTCAGGCTCGAGCTCGACGATCGGTTCGGGGAGTCCATCGCCGTGCGGGACTTCGAGCCGCGTGAGTACCTCAAGAACCCGGCCGAAGCGTCCCGCATGCTCGGCGCCGGCGCGACCACCGAGGCCGACCTCGAGATCGCGGATCCCGGGCGGGAGGCAGTCGGCTACCAGCTCGACCTCTGCCTGCGCGAATCGGCCACCCTGCTGCGCTGCGCCCAGGGCCCCGGCTGAATCACCATGGCCCCCATCCAGATCGGCCCGTATCGGCTGAGCGGCCGCGCTTTCCTCGCTCCGATGGCGGGCATCACCGACCTGCCCTTCCGGCGCCTGTGCCGCGGCATGGGGGCCGCGCTCGCGGCTGGCGAAATGCTGTCCGCCGATCCGCGCCTGTGGGACACCGGGGAATCGCAGCGGCGCCGCGACCACGCCGGCGAGGACGAGCCGCGGGTCGTGCAGATCGCCGGCGGCGACCCGCAGATGATGGCGGACGCGGCGCGGCGCAACGTCGATGCCGGCGCACAGGTCATCGACATCAACATGGGCTGCCCGGCGAAGAAGGTCTGCAACAAGGACGCCGGGTCGGCGCTGTTGCGCGACGAGCGCCTCGTCGCGTCGATCCTGGAAGCCACCGTGCGATCGGTGGACGTGCCCGTCACGCTCAAGATCCGCACGGGCTGGAGCCGCGAGCGGCGCAACGGCGTCGCCATCGCGAGGATCGCCGAGTCGGCCGGAGTCCGCGCGCTCGCCGTGCACGGCCGGACCCGCGCGTGCCGGTTCGAGGGTGTCGCGGAATACGCCACGATCGCGGAGATCAAGCAGGCGGTCGGCATCCCGGTGATCGCGAACGGCGACATCGACTCGGCCCAGCGGGCCGTGGAGGTGATGCGCGCCACCGGCGCGGACGGCGTCATGATCGGGCGCGCAGCCCAGGGACGACCCTGGATCTTCCGTGAAATCGAGCTGGCGCTCGACGGCAAGGCGGTGCCGCCGGAGCCGTCGCCGGCCGCGGTGCGTGATATCATCGCCGCTCACTTGCGCGACTTGTACGACTTCTACGGCGTGGAAGCGGGGGCCAGGATCGCGCGCAAGCACATCGGCTGGTATTGCCGGGAGCGCCCGCACGCGCAGGCCTTCCGTCAGTCCGTCATGCAGGTCGCTTCGGCCGGGGAGCAACTCGCGGCGGTGGAGCATTATTTCTCCTCGCTCGAATGCATGCCCGCCGCAGCCGCCTGAGACAAGGAACGAACGGGAATTCGAGGACAGGGGTCATGGCGTTGCGCAAGAAGACACGCACCCGCAGGGAGACGAGACCCGCGGCACACCCGGCGGGTCGCAGCATCCCGCTGCGCTCGATGACCGAGCAGGCGCTCGACACCTATTTCACGAACCTGAACGGGCACGCGCCCGGGCACCTCTACGACCTGGTGCTGCGCGAGGTCGAGGAGCCGCTGTTCCGCGCGGTGCTCGACTACGCGGAGGGCAACCAGAGCCGCGCGGCCGACATCCTCGGC
>VEPJ01000085.1 GCA_012026925.1 Gammaproteobacteria bacterium
CGAACCAGCGCACCGGGCGCAGGCAGACGTACAGGTCGAGCATCTGGCGCAGCGCGACGTTCAGCGAGCGGATGCCGCCGCCGATCGGCGTGGTGAGCGGGCCCTTGATCGAGACGAGGTATTCGCGGCACGCCTCGACCGTCTCGTCCGGCAGCCAGGTGTTGAACAGGTCGTTCGCCTTCTGGCCCGCGTACACCTCCATCCAGTGGATCTTGCGCTTGCCGCCGTAGGCCTTGGCGACCGCGGCGTCGAGCACGCGCACCGACGCCCGCCAGATGTCGGGGCCGGTGCCGTCGCCCTCGATGAAGGGGATGATCGGCTGGTCGGGAACCTGCAGGCGGCCGTTGGCGATGGCGATCTTCTGGCCCTGGGCGGGCACGTTCAGCTTGAGCGCGCTTGACATGTGTCGAGCTCCAGTTATTCGCGGAAACCGGGAAAAATCGGGGGTGAAATCCTAACACACGGCCGCGCCGGCGACCGAGCCGGACGTCCTTCCTGCGCCGCCCGTGCATGGCCCGAGGGTCGCGGCCCGGGCCCTCGACCGTGACGGAATCCTAGGCATTTTCCGTCGCCCGGCCGGCGGTTCCTTGCCACACCGCCGATATCGGGATAGTTTGCCGCGACTGCATCGAGAGGCACGGCCCCTGGACCAGGCATTGCATTGGGTGAGACGGCGTCAGCGCGCCCTGGCACGGGCGATGCTGGCACTGTTCTGCCTGGCGTGGCTGCAGACCGCCGCCCTGCCGTGCGCCATGGCCCACTCGGGACCGATGCCGACCGGCGCCCAGGCGGAGCATTGCCCGTACTGTCCGCCGGCGGACTCGCCCGCAACGACGTGCCATGACGGCGCCGACTGCGCCTATCCGCACGAGCCGCAGGTGGACGCCCGCGTCGCCGCGTCGCTGTTCGTCGCGATCGCGCCAGTCCAGTTTCTTCCGCCTGCCTTGGCGTCGGCGAGTATGCGGTCGGTGGTGGAGAACGCCGCGCCCGAGCCCGTGCCCCGGGTTCCTCTCTCGGTCAGTTACTGCCGCTTCATCGAGTAGAGCCCTTCCCGGTCACGTCCGTCGAGGACGCGTATCCGTCTCGTTCTCCGGGAGGCTCACACATGGCACAGGTACGTCCGGCGCCTGCACAAGGCCGGTTGATCGACAGGCTTTCATCCCCGCTGCGAGTGCTCGTGGCCTGCGTCGTGTTCGGCGCCTGGGCGACCGCCCCGCGTGCGGAGCCAACGCTCTCGCTGGCCGACGCCGCGCGGCTCGCCATCGAGCGCGACGGCGTGCTTCAGCAACTCTCGGCCGAGGCTGCGGGCATGCGCGAACGGGCCATCGCCGAAGGCCAGCTCATGGACCCGAGGCTCCGGTTCGGCGCCGTCAACGTCCCGACCAACTCGTTCAGCCTCACGGCCGAGGACATGACGATGGTCGAGATCGGCGTGACCCAGGAGTTCCCGTCGGGGCGTACCCGCGAACTCTCGCGCAAGCGCATGACCCAGGTCGCTACCGCCTCGGAGGCGTCTGCCAGCGACCGGCGTCGCGTGGTGCAGCGGGAGGTGCGGCGCGTGTGGGTCGAACTCGCCTACCTTGCGGCCGCGCGCGAACTGCTGGCCAGCCAGGAGAGCTGGGTCGAGCAGATGCGCAACGCCGCCCGCGCGCGTTATGCGTCCGGCGAGGGCAAGCAGCTCGAGGTGCTTCAGGCCGGGCTCGACGTCGCGATGCTGCACGAGCAGCAGCTCGACCTCGACAAGGACGAGACCATGCAGCGCGCGAAGCTCGTCCGCTGGCTGGGCGAGGAGGATGCCGCGCGTGCCGGGCCTTTCAAGCTGCCGGCCCGCGCAGAGGTCGCGCCGCTTCCCGAACTCGAGGGCCGGCTCGCACAGCATCCCGCGCAACTCGACTACGAACGCCGCATCGAGGCGGCGCGGACCGCGGTGGACCTCGCTCGCCAGTCGAACAAGCCCGGCTGGATGCTCGACCTCGGTTACGGCATCCGCGGTGGCCAGATGGACGGCAAGGACCGGCCGGACATGCTGACGGCGATGGTCAGCATGGACCTGCCGCTGTTCCGCTCCAATCGCCAGGACCGCGAGATCGCGGCCGCGAGGGCGGAGGAGCAGGGGCTGCATGAAATGCACGCCGACCACCAGCGCGAGATGCGCGCGATGCTCGACGAGGCGTACGGCGTGGTGCGGCGCATCGGCGACCTCGAGCACTTCTACGAGACCGATCTCCTGCCGCTCGCCGACCAGTCGGTGCAGGCGGCGCTGCTCGCCTATCGCAACAATCGCGCGATGGTGGACGAAGTCGTGGCGGCGCGCCGAACCGCACTCGAGACCAACATGAAGCACCTGCGGTTGTCCGCGGACCGTGCGCAGGCCCAGTACGAAGTGGACTACCTCGTGGGAGAACAGCCATGAGCGCCGACCGGAAAGTGACGTGTGGGCAGGGAGCGGGCGGCCGCGGGTCTCGCATGGTGGCGGTGGGGCTGGTGCTGCTGGCATCGCTCTTGGCGGGCTGTTCGAAGCAGCCGACGTCCGAGCCCGCCAGCGTCGCCGCGAAAGCCCGGAAGCCGCTTTACTACCGCAATCCGATGGACCCGGCCCGCACCTCGCCGGTACCGATGAAGGACGAGATGGGCATGGACTACGTTCCCGTGTACGCCGAGGCGGCGGGGGCCGAAGTCCGGATCTCCCCGACGGTCGTCAATAACCTCGGTGTGCGCACCGAACCTGCCGTGCTCGGCAGCCTGCCGCGCCGCGCCGATACGGTCGGGTACGTGGGCTTCGACCAGCACAAGGTGCAGCAGGTGCGCCCGCGGGCCGAAGGCTGGGTCGAAGGCCTCACGGTGCGCAGCATGGGTGAGAGCGTGCGCGCCGGGCAGGTGCTGTTCACCCTCTACTCGCCGATGCTGGAAAGCGCGCAGCAGGAGTACCTCGATGCGCTCAAGGTCGGCAATCGCGACCTGATCGAGGCATCGAAGGATCGCCTGCGCGCGCTCGGCCTCGATGCCGGCACCGCCGCCCGGATTGCGAAGACCGGCCGGCCTTCCGGCCGGGTTGCGTACACGGCGCCGATCTCGGGCGTCGTGACCGAGCTCGAACTCAAGGAGGGGTCGATGGTGACGCCGGAGATGGTTGCGCTGACCATCACGGAACTCGGCAGCCTGTGGGTGATCGCCGAGGTGCCGGAGGCGCAGGCCGGCTGGGTCGTCGCAGGGACGGCGGCCGAGATGCGCTTCCCGTCATTGCCGGGCGAGCGGGTGACGGGCCACGTCGAGTACGTCTATCCGGAGCTCGACATGGAAACCCGGACGCTCGAGGCGAGGATCGTTCTCGACCGCCCGCCGGGGGCGATTCGACCCAACATGCTCGCATCGGTGAGCCTCGTCGGTGCCGGTGGTCCCGAGATCGTGAACATCCCGCGCAGCGCCCTCATACGCAGCGGCACGGAGGACCGCGTGGTGGTCGCCCTGGGCGAGGGGCGGTTCGAGCCGCGTCGAGTCGTCGCCGGCGCCGAGAGCGGCGAGCGCGTTGCGATCAGGGAAGGCCTCGCCGCGGGCGAGAACGTCGTCGTCGCGGGGCAGTTCCTGCTCGACTCGGAGGCGAACCTGCGGGCCGGTCTCGGCCGGCTCGGCAGCGAGTCGCCACCGGCAACGACGAGCCCGCCCAAAGAGGCCCACGACTGACCGGAGGCGATCCCCATGATCAACGCGATCATTCGCGCATCGCTCGAGAACCGGCCGCTCGTGCTGCTGCTCGCGGCGATGCTCACGGCCATCGGCGCCTACTCGTTCGTCAGGACGCCGGTGGACGCGCTGCCCGACCTCTCGGACGTCCAGGTGATCGTGCGCACGCCGTATCCGGGCCAGGCCCCGCGAGTCGTCGAGGACCAGGTCACCTACCCGCTCACGACGGCGCTGCTCTCGGTGCCGGGCGCGACGACCGTGCGCGGCTACTCGTTCTACGGCGACTCGTTCGTGAACGTCCTGTTCGCGGATGGCACCGACCCGTACTGGGCGCGCTCCCGCGTGCTCGAGTACCTGAGCCAGGCGACCGCGCGGCTGCCCGAAGGCGTGCGACCGGAACTCGGCCCGGACGCCACGGGCGTCGGCTGGATCTATCAGTACGCGCTCGTGGATCGCACGGGAAAGCACGACCTCGCCGAGTTGCGCTCGATCCAGGACTGGTTCCTCAAGTTCGAGCTGCAGGCGCTCGACGGCGTGGCCGAAGTCGCGACCGTCGGCGGCATGGTGAAGCAGTACCAGGTGGTCGTGGACCCGCTGCGGCTGCGCGGCTACGGGCTGTCGCTCATGATGATCGAGCAGGCGATCCGCGCAGGCAACCGGGAAGCGGGCGGCTCGGTCGTCGAGATGGCCGAAGCCGAGTACATGGTCCGCGCGACGGGCTACGTGAAGAGCATCGAGGACCTCGAGCGGATCCCGGTCATGTCCACGAAGCAGGGGACGCCCGTGCTGCTGCGCGACGTCGCCGAAGTGCGCCTCGGACCCGAGATGCGCCGCGGCATCGGCGAACTCGACGGGCAGGGCGAGGCCGTCGGCGGCGTGATCGTCATGCGCAACGGCGACAACGCCCGCGCGACGATCGAGCGCGTCAAGGCGAAGCTCGACGAACTCGAGGCCGGCCTGCCGCAGGGCGTCGAGATCGTCACGACCTACGACCGCTCCGCGCTGATCCAGCGTGCCGTGGACAACCTGAAGCTGAAGCTCGTCGACGAATTCATCGTCGTCGCGCTCGTCTGCTTCGTGTTCCTCAACCACCTGCGCTCGGCCCTGATCGTGGTGATCGTGACGCCGATCGCGGTGCTCGCCGCCTTCATCGTCATGCACCTGCAGGGCATCAACGCGAACATCATGTCGCTCGGCGGCATCGCGATTGCGATCGGCACCCTCGTGGACGCCGCGGTCGTCATGATCGAGAACGTGCACAGGAAGCTCGAGCACGCCGCGGCCGAGGGCTTCGACCGCATGCGGGCGGTCTACGACGGCTGCCGCGAGGTGGGGTCATCGCTCTTCTTCTCGCTGATGATCGTGGCGCTGTCCTTCCTGCCGGTATTCACGCTCGAGGCCCAGGAAGGGCGGCTCTTCGCGCCGCTCGCCTATACGAAGACGTACTCGATGGTGTGGGCGTCGTTCCTGTCCATCACGCTGGTGCCGGTGCTGATCTTCTGGCTCGTGCGCGGCACGATCCGGCCCGAGTCGGCGAACCCCGTCAACCGCGCCGCCACGGCCGCTTACCGGCCGTTCCTCGAACTCGCGCTGCGGGCGCCCTGGGCGGTGACCCTCGTCGCCACGGTGCTGGTCCTCGCGACCCTGTGGCCGGCGTCCCGGCTCGGCACGGAGTTCATGCCCGAGCTCGACGAAGGCGACTTCCTCTACATGCCGACCACGCTGCCGGGGCTCTCCACGGACGCGGCGCGGGCGCTGCTGCAGCAGACGGACAAGCTCATTCGCACGGTGCCCGAGGTCGAGCACGTGTTCGGCAAGGCAGGCCGGGCCGAGACGGCGACCGACCCGGCGCCGATCGAGATGTTCGAGACCACGATCAAGCTGAAGCCGCGCAGCGAGTGGCGGCCCGGCATGACCCCGCAGAAGCTCAAGGCGGAGCTCGATGCGGCAGTGAAGTTCCCGGGCCTGTCGAACGCCTGGGGCTACCCGATCAAGACGCGCATCGACATGCTCGCCACGGGCATCCGCACGCCGGTCGGCATCAAGATCATGGGACCCGACCTCGCGACGATCCAGCGCCTCGGACGCGAGATCGAGGACATCCTGCGGCCGGTGCCTGGCACCACCTCCGTCTATGCGGAACGGACCGCGACCGGGCGCTACATCGACGTGGACATCGACCGCGTCGCGGCCGCGCGCTACGGGCTCAACGTCAAGGACGTGCAGGACGTCGTCGGCAGCGCGGTCGGCGGCATGACGGTGAGTTATACCGTCGAGGGGCTCGAGCGCTACCCGATCAACCTGCGCTACCCGCAGGATTTCCGCGACTCGCTGGAGAAGCTGCGGGCACTGCCGCTCGTTACGCCGACCGGTGCGAACGTGACGCTGGCGGACGTCGCGCGCGTCGAGGTCGCCAACGGACCCGCGATGATCCGGAGCGAGAACGCCCGTCCGTCGGGCTGGGTGTTCGTGGACATCCAGGGCCGGGACCTCGGCGGGTACGTGCACGAAGCCAGGCAGAAGATCGCGGCCGACCTCAAGCTGCCGCCGGGCTACAGCCTCGGATGGTCGGGGCAGTACGAGTACCTGGAGCGCGCCGTCGAGCGGCTCAAGGTCGTCATGCCGCTGACGCTCGGGATCATAGTCCTGCTGCTGTACCTCAATTTCCGCAACGCACGCGACGTGCTGCTGATCCTCGGCGCCCTGCCGTTCGCGCTCGTGGGTGGCGTGTGGCTGCTGTACCTGCTCGGCTACGAACTTTCGATCGCCGCCGCGGTCGGATTCATTGCGCTCGCCGGGGTGGCGGCCGAGACCGGCGTCGTCATGGTGATGTACCTCGACCACGCCTGGGCGGAACGGCAGCGCCGCGCCGAGGCCGAAGGACGCGCGCCGACCCGCGAGGAGCTGACGGCGTCCATCGTCGAAGGCGCGCTGCTGCGGCTCCGTCCGAAGCTCATGACCGTGATCACGATCATCGTCGGCTTGTTGCCCATCATGTGGGGCACGGGCACCGGTTCGGAGGTCATGCGGCGCATCGCGGCGCCGATGGTGGGCGGCATGGTGTCGGCGACCGTCCTGACGCTCGTCATCATCCCCTCCCTTTACCTCATCGTGAACGGATGGCGGTTGCGGCGGGCGGTAAACTAGCGCCATGGACGACTCGAACACACACGCCAGCAGCTGTTGTCACCCGGAGCCGAAGGCGGCCCCGCCGCCGGCGCCCGTGCACGATTGCTGTCACGGCGCCGTCAAAGCGGTGCCCGTCACCGGGCCTGCCCAGGACTGCTGTCATGCCGCCGCCACGCCGCCGGCGGCACCCGCGCCAGAACACGAGTGCTGTCATGCAGCCGGGGCAGCTGTGCACGCCGCTCCGCTGGCTCGGGTGTTGCGGCCGGGCGAGGCGCTCTACGTCTGCCCCATGTGCCCGGGTGTCGAAAGCCCGGAGCCGGGCGCCTGCCCGAAGTGCGGCATGGCACTCGAGCCGGCGGTGCCGGTGATTGCGCAGGGCGAGGATCCCGAACTCCGCGACATGCGCCGCCGCTTCGTCGTGTCGCTGGCGCTCACGATTCCCCTGTTCCTGCTGTCGATGGCAGGCATGGCGGGGTGGCTGCCGCCCGGCCTCGGTGGGAGCGCGTCGGCCTGGCTGCAGTTGCTGCTCGCAACGCCCGTGGTGCTGTGGTGCGGCTGGCCGCTGCTCGAGCGCGGGGCCCGCTCGATCGCGACCCGCAACCTCAACATGTTCACTCTGATCGGTCTTGGCGTCGCCGTTGCGTACGGATACAGCGTCGTTGCGACGCTCGCGCCGCAGGCCGTGCCGCATGCATTCCGGCACGGCGGGCAGGCCGCGCTCTATTTCGAGTCCGCGGCCATGATCGTCACCCTGGTGCTGCTCGGGCAGGTGCTCGAGCTGCGGGCGCGCGGGAGGACCGGTGCCGCGCTGCGTGCATTGCTGGATCTCGCGCCGAAGACGGCGCAGCGCATCGGGCCCGACGGCCAGGAGCGCGAGGTGCCGCTGGCGGACATCCGGGTCGGCGACCAGCTTCGCGTGCGGCCGGGCGAGAAGATCCCGGTCGACGGCATCGTCGTCGAAGGGCGCGGTGCGGTGGACGAGTCGATGGTCACCGGCGAGTCCATCCCGGTCGACAAGGCCGCCGGAGCCGCGCTGATCGGCGGAACGCTGAACGGGCCGGCGTCGCTCGTGATGCGCGCCGAACGAGTCGGGTCCGACACCGTCCTG
Organism: Gammaproteobacteria bacterium; assembly: GCA_012026925.1. Taxonomy (GTDB): domain Bacteria; phylum Pseudomonadota; class Gammaproteobacteria; order Steroidobacterales; family Steroidobacteraceae; genus RPQJ01. Next base: position 7,919 of record VEPJ01000085.1, read on the forward strand.
GCCCGCATCGTGCAGACGGTGGCCGAGGCGCAACGCAGCCGCGCCCCGGTGCAGGCGCTTGCCGACCGCGTGTCCGCCTGGTTCGTGCCGGCGGTCGTACTGGTCGCGGTAGTGGCCGCGATCGTGTGGGCTCTCGTCGGTCCCGAGCCGCGGCTCGCCAACGCGTTGCTCGTGGCCGTGAGCACGCTCATCGTCGCATGCCCTTGCGCGCTCGGCCTCGCGACGCCGATGTCCATGACCGTCGCGATGGGTCGCGGTGCTCAGGCCGGCGTGCTGTTCAGGAGCGCGGAGTCCCTGGAGCGACTCGAGGAAATCGACACGCTCGTGCTCGACAAGACCGGCACCCTGACCGCCGGGCGTCCCGAGGTCGTGAGTGTCGTCCCGGTGGACGAGATTGCGGAGGCCGAGCTGCTGCGTTTCGCGGCCAGCCTCGAGCAGGCGAGCGAGCATCCGATCGCGGCGGCCGTCGTGCGCTTCGCGCAGTCCCGCGGGCTCCGGCTCGGTCGCAGCTACGGCTTCAAGGCCACACCGGGCGCCGGGGCAACCGGCGTCGTGCAACTGCGCAACATGGCCGTGGGCAATGCGCGGCTCATGGCGGAGGCGGGCGTGGACGTGGGTTCGCTCGAGCCCGAAGCCGATCGCCTGCGAGCGCTCGGGCAGACGACGGTGTTCGTCGCCATGGACAGGGTCCCGATCGGCGTGCTCGGCATTGCCGACCCGCTCAAGCCCGACGCCTGGGACGCGGTTCAGGAGTTCAAGCGCGAGGGACTGCGGGTCGTCCTGCTGTCGGGAGATCACGAAGCCTCGGTCCGGGCCGTCGCCCAGCAGCTCGGCATAGACGAAGTGCACGCGGGCGTGCTGCCGGACGAGAAGGCCGCAGTGATCCGCCGGCTGCGCAGCGAAGGTCGCAAGGTAGCGATGGCCGGGGACGGCATCAACGACGCGCCGGCGCTCGCGGAGGCCGACGTCGGCATCGCGATGGGAGCGGGTGCGGACATCGCCAAGCAGACGGCCGGCGTGACGCTCATGAGCGGCGACCTGCGCGCGATCGGCCGTGCCATGCGGCTGAGCGAAGCCACGATGTCGAACATCCGGCAGAACCTGCTGTTCGCGTTCGGCTACAACTCGCTCGGCGTGCCGGTCGCCGCCGGCGTCCTCTTCCCGCTCACCGGCATGCTGCTGGCGCCCGCGGTGGCGGCGGCGGCCATGTCGTTCAGCTCGGTGAGCGTGATCACGAACGCGCTGCGACTGCGCCGCGTCCCGCTCGCGGGCTCCTGACCAACGCAGGCAAACGATGACCCGCACATTCTCGACGGATCCCCGCCGCGACGGCTATCGCATGCCGGGCGAGTTCGAGCCGCACGACGGCTGCTGGATGCTCTGGCCTGAGCGGCCCGACAACTGGCGACTCGGCGGCAAGCCCGCGCAGCAGGCATTCGTGGCCGTGGCGACGGCAATCTCGGCGAGCGAGCCCGTCTCGGTCGGCGTGTCGGCCGGCCAGTTCGCGAATGCGCGGCGCCTGCTGCCGGCGTCCGTGCGGGTGGTCGAAATCTCGAGCAACGACGCGTGGATGCGCGACGTCGGGCCGACATTCGTCGTCGACGACCGGGGCGGTGTCCGCGGCGTGGACTGGCAGTTCAACGCGTGGGGCGGGCTCGACGGCGGACTCTACTTCCCCTGGGAGAAGGACGACGCCGTCGCGCAGAAGGTGCTCGAGATCGAGGGTCGCGACCGGTACCGCGCGCCGTTCGTGCTCGAGGGCGGGGCCATCCACGTGGACGGGCAGGGGACGCTGATCACCACCGAGGAGTGCCTGCTCAACCGCAACCGCAATCCGCACCTCACGCGCAACGACATCGAGCGGCTGTTGCAGCGGTACCTCGGCGTCGAGGTCGTCTTGTGGCTCGGGCGGGGCGTGTATCGCGACGAGACCGACGGCCACGTGGACAACCTGTGCGCGTACGTGCGCCCGGGCGAGGTCGTGCTCACCTGGACCGACGACCCGCGCGATCCGCAGTACGAGATCTCGCGCGATGCCTGCGAGCGCCTGATGCAGGCGCGCGATGCGCGCGGTCGTCGCTTCAAGGTGCACAAGCTGATCCAGCCGGGGCCGCTCCGGATGACGAAGAGCGAGGCGGAGGGCGTGGATTCAGCCGAAGGTACTGCGCCGCGCGAAGCGGGCGCACGACTCGCGGGTTCGTACGTCAATTTCTACATCGGGACGCGCCGGGTCGTCGTGCCGCTGCTCGACGCGAAGCGGGACGGGCCCGCGCTGCGCAAGATCAGTTCGCTCTTTCCGGGCCGCGAGGTCGTCGGCGTGCCGGGCCGGGAGATTCTGCTGGGGGGAGGCAACATCCATTGCATCACGCAGCAGGTGCCTTCCGGGAGGCGGCGGGCGCGCAGGGCGGAGCCTGCGCGGTAAGCCGGAAGAGCCGACTCCATGCTGCATGAGGTGCTTTCCGGGCGACGGCTGACGCAGCTCGAATACGAGCATGCATTGCCGAAACTGCAGGATCGCCTGCTCGATGCGCAATTCGAACTGCGCAAGAGCCGGCCGCGCGCGGTGGCCGTGATCGTCACGGGCATCCCGGGCGCGGGGCGGAGCGAGGTGGTCAACGAGCTGCTCGGGTGGCTCGACCCGAAGTTCGTGACGGTCTACGGGTTCAGGACGTCGAACGACGTCGAGCGGCAGCGGCCGCCGCTGTGGCGCTATTGGCGCGTCATGCCGCCGAAGGGGCGCATGGCCATCCTGCACTCGGGCTGGTACCAGGATTTCCTGCACGCGTCGGTTCGCGATCCCGGGCGTCCGCGCGCAATGGTCCGGCGCGAGGTGGAGCGCATCCGGAACCTGGAGGGCATGCTCGTCGCCGACGGGGTCGCAGTCGTCAAGATCCACCTGCACATCGGGCCCGAGCTGCAGGAGAAGCGGTTGCGCAAGCTCCTCGCGGACAAGAGCACGCGCTGGCGGGTGACGCCCGAGGACCTCTGGGAATTGCGCCGCTACCGCCGGGTCGAGCGCGCCATGGAGCACTGCCTCAAGGCCACCGACAGCCGCGCCGCACCGTGGCACCTGGTGGACGGCACGGATCACCAGCATCGTGCGCTGGAAGTGGGCAAGGTCCTGCTCGCAGGCATCGAGGGCAGGGTTGGCCGCGGCAGTTCCGCGCGCCAGGCAGGACCGGCCCCCCGGTTGCGACGTCGTGCCGTGCGTGCGGGATCGTTGACGACGCACCGCGGCCCGCGCGTGGCCGAGGAAGAGTACGACCGCGAACTGGAGGAGCTGCAGGGGCGCCTGGCGCTGCTCTCGCGTCGCGGGAAGTTCGCGAAGCACGCGGTCGTCGTGGCCTTCGAAGGCATGGACGCGGCGGGCAAGGGCGGGGCGATCCGCCGCATCACGGCGGCGCTGGACGCGCGGCAGTACCGGGTCGTGCCCATCTCCGCGCCGACAGCCGAGGAGATCGCGCGACCCTACCTGTGGCGTTTCTGGTTTCAACTGCCGCCGCGGGGCAACTACACGATCTTCGATCGCTCGTGGTACGGACGGGTGCTGGTCGAGCGCGTGCGCGGCCTCGCGGCGCAACGCGACTGGCAGCGGGCGTACGCCGAGATCAACGAGTTCGAGCGCCAGCTCGCCGAGCACCGGATCATCGTGGCGAAGTACTGGCTGTCGGTGAGCCCGGGCGAGCAGCTGGCCCGCTTCAAGGAGCGCGACCGAAATCCGCTCAAGCGCTTCAAGGTGGACCGCGAGGACTGGCTCAACCGCGAGCACTGGGCTGCCTACGAGAAGGCGGCCCGGCACATGCTGACGCTGACCCATACGGCGCAGGCGCCGTGGTACGTCGTACCCGCCGACGACAAGCGTTACGCGCGGCTGCTGGTGCTGCGGCGACTCTGCGAGCGGATCGAATCCGTCCTCGCCTGACCGGGCTCACATTTCCCAGGCGATCTCGGCGAAGAGCGCGCGCGGCCGGCCCGGAAAGTAGCGATACGTGCCGAAGCCATAGTCCGCGCGATCCGCGTAGCGCCGGTCGAGCGCGTTGTCGAGCCGCGCCGCGACGGACCAGCGCGGCGCAAAGCGCCACATTCCGCGCAGGTTCAGGAGCTCGTGCCCTGCGTAACGGTGCAGGTTGGCGGCGTCGAGCCAGTAGTCGCCGACGACCAGCCACTCCGCCTCGAACTCGAACGGCGGGGACGGCCGCCACGCAAGGCCGAGCCGGTGGACGTCGCGCGGCGCCGTGTCGATGTCGTTGCCCGCCTTTATCGATTCACCACCGTCCACCTGCCTCGAGAATTCATAGCGGTGGCGCGCGTAGGTGCCCGCGACGTCGAGCTCGAGCGACGGCAGCATGCGCCAGCGCAGTTCGTACTCCACGCCCTTGTGCGACGTGCGGCCGTTCGCGACGTTGTAGCCGTTCGCCTCGCGCAGGATGACGCCGCTCTTGTCCATGTCGAAGAGGGCGACCGCGAAGCTGGCGTCGCGCCAGGCGCCCTTGAGCCCGAGCTCGAGCGAGTCGAGCTGCTCCGGTTTCAGGTCGGCCACCTGCTGGCCCCGCTGCAGACGATACAGCTCGGTCATCTCGGGCGGGCGGAAGCCCTGCGACGCATTCACGTAGGCGACGAGTCGCGGCGTCACGTCGAACATGAGCGCGAGCTTTGGCGCCCAGTCGTGGAAGTGATCCGTCCGGTCGGCGGGGCGGGAGTACAGGCAACCGGTGTAACCGCAAGGGACGCCGTTCTCGTCCGTGTTGCCGTCGAGCATGCGGTTGTCGTACGCGTAGGTGACGTACTCGCCGCGCAGGCCGGCCACGATCCGCCAGCGGTCGAGGAAGCGTCGTTCGCCCTGGGCGTAGGCCGAGACGACGCGGGAGTGCACGTCGTAGTCGTAGTGCCTGCCCGCGGGCCGGATTGCGTTCGCAATCGGCGTCCCGCCGGTGGTGGGATTCTCCTGGTCCTCGACGAGCGTCGAGTAGCCGAGTTCGAGGTCGATCCCGGTGATGAGCGACCAGTGCTCGACGTCGCCCCACGCGGCGCTGGCCAGGAGCCCGCCGCTCTCCTGGCCATTGCGCTCGATGGGCTGGCCGAGCAGGAAGTGCTGCAGGAACTCGGTGCGCGAGGTGCGCAGGAAGGGGCGCAACTCGAGCTGCGCGCCGCCCGGGAGGGCCGGCTCGATCAGGCCCGTGAGCCGCACTGCGCTCGCGTCGCGATAGGCGCCCGGGGTCGGGTTCGACTCGCTCAGCTTCAGGCTCTCGTAAGCGTTCTTGCCGGTGATGAAGCCCGCGGTCTGCTGGTCGAGCGTCGTGGCGGCGAGGTCGAATCGCATCGGGACGTCGCTGGCGCGTCCGGTAAGTGCTGCATTGAATTTCCCCTGGTGGTAGCCGGACTCGGCGCGCCAGCCGCCATCGTTGGCATAGAGTCCCGCGACGCCCAAATTCCAGTCGTCGCCCTCGTGACGGCCGGCGACCTTGACCCGCCAGTAGTTCGACGGGCCGCCGTCCAGACTGATGCCGAGCGGCGGTCGTTCCAGGGGCGAGGGCTGGAGCACGTTGACGGTGCCGTGCATGGCGTTCGATCCGTAAAGGGCGCTGCCCGGCCCGCGCAGGACTTCGATCGCGCGCGCCTGCTCGGTGTTGACCTCATAGAGCACGTTCACGTTGCAGAAGCCGACCGGGCGCACGGGCACGCCGTTCTCGAGGAACAGGAAGGCGCCGCAGGAACCGGCGCCGGTCAGCACGGGCGAACGGATCGCCGTCAGGCTCTCCTGGCCGCTGCCCTGCTGGATCATCACGCCGGCGACGCGGTTCAGCAGTTGCGCGTGATGCGTGGAGCCGACGAGCGTGATCGCGTCCGGCCCGACCTGCCCGATGCTGAGCGGGACCTGCAGCGCCGGCTCCGGGCGCCGCGTTGCAGTCACGAGTATTTCCTCGAGGCCGTCGGCTGCGGCGACCGACGCCACAAGGGCGAGCAACAGCAGCGCCGACGTCGCGAGTGACGTGTGCCGGGGAGCGCTACGGGACTGTTCTCGGCGCTCGGCGTCGCAGGCGTCAGGCATCGGAACCACGGTTGCTCTGGGACGTCGGATTATCCGACATCGGCGCAGCCCGGGGTGCCCGGCCGCGTTTGTTAGTATCGCGCGCAGGTTGTCCGGAGCCATGCAGATGCATATCCGACGGATATTGATGGCGGCGATTGCGGTCGGCCTCCTGGTTGGGACTGGACAGGCGCCTGCGGCCGGGCAGCCAGGGGATCCCGCCGCGGAGCGACCGCGCATCGGCCTCGTGCTGAGCGGCGGGGGAGCGCGCGGAGCGGCCCACATCGGCGTGATACAGGCGCTCGAGCAGATGCACGTTCCGATCGACGCCGTCGCCGGCACGAGCATGGGCGCCGTCGTGGGCGGCCTCTATGCCGCCGGCTTGAGCGGCGACGAGATCGCCCAGGTGTTCCGCAACCTCGACTGGCAGGACCTGCTGCGCGACCGGGCACCGCGCAAGGACCTCGTGTATGGCCGCAAGCAGGATGACCGCAGTTTCCTCGCGAGCGGCGGCCTCGGCGTGCGTGCCGACCAGGGCGTCGTGCTGCCGCTCGGCCTCGTGCAGGGACAGAAGATCACGCAGGTGCTCCGCAACTCGACGATGCGGGTCGCCGACGTGCGGGACTTCGACAGGCTGCCCACGCCGTTTCGCGCGCTCGCCACCGACCTCGAGACCGGTGACCCGGTCGTGCTGCGCTCGGGCGACCTCGCCACCGTGCTGCGCGCAAGCATGTCCGCGCCGGGCGTACTGGCGCCGGTCGAGATCGACGGCCGACTGCTGGTGGATGGCGGCCTCGTCGACAACCTGCCGGTGGAACTGGCCCGGGAAATGAAGGTGGACGTCATCATCGCCGTCGACGTGAGCTTCCCGCTCGCGCGGCGCAACGGCCTCGAGTCGCCTCTCGACGTGACGAACCAGATGATCGGCATCATGGTGCGGCGTGGGACGGCGGCCTCGCTCAAGCAGCTGTCGGCGCGGGACGTGCTGATCAAGCCGGAGCTCGGCCGCATGACGGCCATCGATTTCACGCGCATGCCGCAGGTCGTGACGGCCGGCGAGACGGCGGCGGCTCGGCAGTCCGCGCAACTGGCCTCGCTGGCGCTGCCGGAAACCGCGTATCGAGCCTACCTCGCGTCCCGCACCCGGACGACGGACCCCTCGTTCACGGTGGCGTTCGTTCGCGCCGGACCGCGCTCGGAAGAGGATGCGAAACGCGTGGACGCGGTGTTCGGCTCGCTGGTCGGCCAGCCGTTCGATGCCGCCTCCCTGCAGCGGAAGGCAATCCGCCAGTACGGGCTCGACCGCTACGAGGCCGTGGATTACCGGGTCGTCGACGAGGACGGCGAGCGTGGCCTCGAGATCGACATGCGACGCAAGTCCTGGGGGCCGAATTTCCTGCGCATCGGCCTGAGCATCGACAGCGACTTCGAGGGAGGAACCACTGCGAACGCCGGGGCGCGTCTGCTCATGACGGGGGTCAACCGGCTCGACGGCGACGTCCTGATCGACACGCAGCTCGGCGAGGACCCGCGCTTCTACACGGAGCTGTTCCAGCCGCTGACGCTCACCAGCGACCTCTTCGTGGCGCCCGGGTTCCGCTACGAGATCCAGACGATGCAGATCGTGCAGGACGGGCACCGCGTCGCCCGGTACCGCAACCGTGACACCGAAGTCTCGCTGGCCCTCGGCGCCGAGCTGTCGAACTGGGGCGAGGTTCGAGTGGGAGTGCGGCGTGGCGACGGCAGCAGCCGCGTGGTGATCGGGGAGCCGGTCGTGCCGAACAGCACGTTCGACATCGGGGCTGCGTACCTCGAGTTCGGCTACGACAGGCTCGACAGCGCGTACTTCCCGAAACACGGGCAGGCGTTGCATGCGAGCTGGCAGTCGCAGAGCGAAGCGCTCGGCGCCTCGGCGAACGCGAACATCGTCGAGGCGTCGTGGATCTTCGCGCGCACGCTCGGGCGCAACAGCCTCGTGCTCTCGATGGAGGGCGGCTCGGCGCTCGACGACCGCGTCGTGTCCCCGCAGGAACTGTTCACGCTCGGAGGCTTCCTGAACCTGTCCGGCCTCCCCGTGGACGCGTTGATCGGCACGCAGTACGGCATCGTGCGCACGATCTTCTATCGCCGCATCAGCCGCGGCGGCACCGGGCTCTTCGAGTTCCCGGCCTACCTCGGCGCGTCCTTCGAAGCCGGCAACGTCTGGCAGAACAAGGACGCCGTGGACCTCACGGACCTCAAGGCGGGTGGCAGCGTGTTCCTGGGCGCCGAGACGCCGTTCGGGCCGCTGTACCTCGCGGGCGGCTTTGCCGAGGGCGACGCCGCGTTCTATCTCATCCTGGGCAAGACGTTCTGAGCCGGGAAGGCGTCGATTCGCGCTAGAATTCCCGGGTTTCCCCGACCTCGACGATCATGAACACCTGCCACGACCACAACCTGCGCGAGCCGCCGCCCGAATCCCGTCCGTACGGGATCCGCGTCCGGCTGCGCAAGGGCGACCCGTTCCGCAACCTGGTCGGCGACGACTGGGAGAAGCAGCACTGGTATGCGACGCGAGCCGAGCGCGAGCAGGCGCTCGCGCAGATGGACAGCCGCTACGTGTACTTCCGCCCGGGCGACCAGCCCGCGCTCGATTTCGAGCGAGTGGATCCTCAGGGAGCCTGACGGTCGCCGGCGCCTTCCCGGTCCGACCAGCCGAGGACGCGCCGGGTAACGAACCTGTACACGGGTTTGCCCGTGCGCGCCCAGAGCGCGGCAACCGTGGACCGGCGCGCGAGGATCGCGCGCTGCCGGGCGGTGAGGCACGCTGGAAAATACCTCCGTTTGTGCTTCAACAGGTGCCGCAGGTCGTCGTAGGCGAGCGCGCGGAACAGGCGCCCCCGCCGGCCCGGTCGCAGCGCGAGCTGGAAGTCCACGAGTGCGGGAGCGCCTTCGGGCGTCACGAGCCAGTTCGGTTCCTTGGCGAGGTCGTTGTGCACGACGCCGTGTGCGTGCAGGCGTCGCAGCAGTCGCAGTGCGTCGCGGAAGTAGCGCGGATCCGCTGGCGGCGAGCGGTGCATGGGCTCGCCCGCAATCCACGTGCGGCGCAGACGGACGCCGTCCCACGCCGATGCCCGCGGTACTCCCGGGACGCGCTCGAGCGCGCGCAATGCGACGAACTCCCGCCGCGCCAGCCGGCGGGCGATCCAGCGCAGCCACCAGGCCGCGGACGTCGAATCCCGTTCCACGGCGAGCCCGCCGTCGGGCGAATCGGCGTCGCGCAGGGTCCAGACGCTGCCGAACGAGTCCCGCTTCAGCAGTCGTCGCTCGCGAGATGCATTCACGGCAACGCGAACCAGGTCGGCGTGACGCCCTGCAGCTGCGCGAGGTCGGCGAGCCGCAGCAGCACGTAGATGCCCACGAGCGAACCGGCATCGAGGAAGGCCTTCCAGAAGATGCGCGGCCGGATCTCGAGGGCTTCCGGCACGTGGTATGCGGCGCCGTCCGGCAGGAACCCACGCACGCGACGAGCGTAGTCATTGAACGCCGCGCCGTGCTGCTCCGCGAGGAAGCGGTCCTCGCGGCGCGCCGCCGCCGAGTAGAGGGCGCCGAAGATCACGACGAGGCCCGCCGTGCTCGTGCTGCTGCGGGTCGCGAGCCCGACGCCGAGCATCGCCAGCATCGAGAGCGCATACAGCGGGTGGCGCAGGGCGGAGTAGGGGCCCTCGCGCACGAGGCTCGCGTCCTTGTGGCCGGCGACGAATGCCGACGACCAGATCCTGCCGAGCGCGGCGCAGCTGATGAACGCGAGTCCTGCGAGTTGCATCAGCTCGCCGCAGACGCCCGCGCACAGATGGCGTTCGGACACCGCGACGAGCAGCAGCGTCGCGCAGAGCAGCAGCGCGGTAAGCCGGAGTCGAGGCGTGCTGCGCGAGGCGGGCATGCGCCGATTCTAGCTGCCGGTTAGAGTGCGCACATGGAATGGCTCACCTCGTACCTCGGCTACGCCGCCGGCGCGCTGCTCGCGATCCTGCCCATCGTCAATCCGCTCGGCGCCGTGCCGCTCGTGATGTCGGTCGCCGCCCACCTGCCGGAGCGGGAACGGCAGCGCCAGATCCGGCGCGCCTGTATCTACACCTTCGTGCTGTGCGTCAGTTTCCTGGCCGCCGGGAGCCTGATCATGAGCTTCTTCGGGATCTCGATCCCGGGCATGCGCATCGCGGGCGGCATGATCGTCGCGTTCCTCGGCTTCGGCATGCTGTTCCCGGGCGCCGAGCAGAAGGCGCCCAGCGCAGGTGACGCGGGAGTGATCCGGCACGACATCGCCTTCACGCCGCTCGCGATGCCGGGCCTGAGTGGGCCGGGGACGTTCGCGGTCGTCATGAGCCTCGGCTCACAGGCGAGCGCGCGCCAGGGTTGGGACCGCGTCGCCGACTTCCTCGGCGTCGCCACCGGCATCCTCGCCGTGGTCGTCATCTCCTGGTTCGTCCTGCGCGGCGCCGAGAAATTCAACCGGGTGCTCGGCGCCACCGGCATGGTCGCGCTCACGCGCCTGATGGGGTTCCTGATGATCTGCATCGGCGTGCAGTTCATCATCAACGGGCTGAGCGTCGTGCTGGGCGACCCCGCGATCTGGGCCGGGCTGGCCGAGGCCTTGCGCCAGGCGCCGCGCTGACGCGCCGTCAGGGCGTGGGCGTGAGCGCGGGAGCGGCCGTGGCCGGCGCCTGGGATTCCGCCAGGACCTTGAGCCTGGCAAGGCCCTTCTCGTAATCGGGGCCTACCATGCGGTCGAAGAACGGGCCGAAGTAGCGCCCGAGGAAGTTGCCCTCGAAGCTGGTGTCGAGCGACCAGGTCACCCGGCTGCCTCCGGCGCTCGGCATGATGAGCATGTTCGACGTGGATTCGCCCTGGCCGGTGAACACGAGCTTCGTGGTCACGCTGCGGCCGGGCTCGACGGCGACGATTTCCTGGCTGCCGGATCCAACGCCGGGCTTCTCGCTCGTCCACTCCATCCTCGCGCCGACGCCGGTCGGCGGCCCGGAATAGGAATACCGTGTCTGCGGATCGAGGTCCGCCCAAGGGGACCATTCGTTGAAGTGGCCAAACCCGTCCACGAGGCCGTACACGACGTCCGGCTTCGCCGTAGTGCTCATCGAGCGCTCGACGTGTGCCGACTTCGGCAGCAGGAAGCCGGCCAGCAGCAGCAGGCCGACCAGGCCGACGACTGCATACAGCAGTGCCTTCAGCAGCTTCATCCCGTTCACTCAGGTGACGACCGGAGCGCTTCCCGGGTGGTCAAGGGGGCGGCGGCGCGCCCGGCTGCGGGTCTTCCATCGGGTAGGTCTTGGCCGCCTCGCCCTCCTTGGGCGCGGCCGGCTTCGGCGGCGGCACGGCGGCGGGCTTTTCGCCCGGCAGCGTGACCGGTGCGGCCGCGGCCTCGACCGCCTGGGTCGCGCGGTTGAGCGCCGCGGTGAATTCGACCGCGCCCGGCGGAGGATTGGTGATCTTGCCGTCGAGGATCTGCGACGCAAGGATGTCGCTCACGCCGTAGGCGCTGGCGTTCGACTTGTCGTCGATCGAGATGACGCTGCCGTCGAGCGCAACGCCGAAGAACAGCCCTTCGCTGCGGGAGTAGGAGAGGACCTGCGCCTTCAGGGTCGCATCCGTCTCGGCCGACGCGGTACGACCGAGCGGGCCCGCGGCCACGCTGGCATCGGCACCGAGCGTGACCTTGCCGCCACTGATGCCTTCGACGCTCTTCCGCGACATGAGCACCAGCACGACGTCCGAGGCCTGCACGCCGAACTGGAAGCCCCAGCTGCCGCCTGCAAGCGTGACGAAGACCGGGTTGGACCAGCTGCCGTCCGGATTGCGCACCGACATGACGCCGCGACCGCCCCGGCCGCCGAAGAATACCGCGCCCTTCACGACCTGCGGCACCACGACGATGCCGTAGGCCCGCTCGAGGAGCCACGTCGGCACGGTCTGCTCGGAGAGGTCGGTGAAAGACTCGAACACCTTGCGCGAGCTCTCGAGCCGCTTGTCGGTCTTGGCGTCTGCGATCGCGGCGCCACTGCCGAGCGCGAGGGCGAGGAACAGGGTCAGGAGTGCGGTGAATCTCTGCATTTGCTCTCTGTGGTGCGGGTTCGTCGGCGAGGGGAACTCTAACAGAATACGGGTGGGCGTGGCCGGGGCGACCACGCTATGCTCGGACCGCCCAGGTCGTCGTCGGTTCCCTACGATGCAATTCACTCGCGGTCCGGCACTTTTCGCGGTCCTGCACCTCGCCGTTGCGACGGCGGGCACTCCGGTCGCGCTGGACGGCGTGATGGCTACCGATGCGGCGTTCGCAGCGCTCTCGGTCGAGCGTGGCCAGCAGCGCGCGTTCGAGGACAATCTTGCGCGCGACGGCGTGATCTTCAGGCCGACTGCGGTGAACGGCCTCGAGTGGCTCGCGACGCACGAACCGGCGAGCGGCCGGCTCGGGTGGACGCCTGCGGGCGGGGCGATCGGCTGCGACGGCCGACTCGCGGTCACCACGGGGCGGTGGACCTACGCCAGTCCGGACGGCGGTGACGCGGCTTCGGGTCACTACCTTTCCGTCTGGAGACGCGAACCCGACGGACACTGGCGACTCGCGCTCGATCATGGCATCGACCACGCCCCCGGCGCGGCGCCATCGATCGTGCTGTCCGACGCGCTGGGGGCACTGTGGCCGAACGCTGGCGAGAAGGCCTGTCGCGCCAGTCGCTGGCGGGCGTCGCTCGACGAGGAGGAGCAGCGGCTCGACGAGGCGATCCGTGCCAGGGGCCTCATCGAGGCCCTGCGTCGCGCGGCGGCAGAGGGTGCGCTCGCCTATCGCGACGACCAGCCGCCGGGACCGCTCGCGGCCTCGGGCGCGGCGAACGACCGGTCGTTCGGCGTCGGCAGCGAGGCCCGTGCCCAGTTCGTGGCGGCGGACCCGGCCTCGAACATGGGGTACAGCTACGGCGAAATCGCGTCGCCCGCGAATGGCTCGACTCCCGCAGCGCGCGCCATCTACGTGCGGATCTGGCGCAACGACGGCAAGCACTGGTTGGTGGCGCTGGACATGACGACGCTGATTCCTCCGGCGGGGACCTGATGCCTGGTCCGGACACGAAGACGGTCCTGGATCTCGCGCAGCTCCAGCAGCAGGCTTGGGTCGACGAGGCCGCGGCGCAGCGCATTGCCGCGGGTGCTGCGGCGGCGATCGAGGCGGTCCATGCCGCGCTCGCCGATTTCGAGGCCGGCCTGCAAGGTGGCGACGCGGCCGACTTCCTCGCTGCGCTCGAGGCGCTCGCCGGGGACGAGCCGTGAGCGTCGTCGACTGGACGCTCACCGAGACCGCGTCGGCGATTGCGGAACGCAGGATTTCGAGCGTCGAGGTTGTTGCCGAGCACCTGCGGGCCATCGAGGCGTGGCAGCCGCACGTGAATGCCTTCGTGAGCGTCTTCGCGGAGCAGGCGCTCGATGCGGCGCGTCGCGCCGATGATGCCCTGTCGACGGGGCGAGGCGTCGGGCCGCTGCACGGCGTGCCGCTCGCTCACAAGGACATGTTCCAGCGGCCGGGACGGCGCAGCACGTGCGGCTCGCGCGCATCGCCGCCTCCATTCACGGCATCGACCCTGCTCGAGAGGTTCGATGCGGCCGGGGCGATCGAGGTGGGTGCGTTGAAAATGGCGGAGTTCGCGCTCGGTCCCACCGGTCACAACGCGTTCCTCGGCGATTGCCGCAATCCCTGGAATGCGGCCCATGTGTCGGGCGGTTCATCGAGCGGCGGCGGAGTCGCGGTCGCCGCGCGTCTCGTGTGCAGCAGCCTGGGTTCGGACACGGGAGGGTCCGTGCGCCTGCCCGCGAGCGCTACCGGGGTGCTGGGGCTGAAGCCGACCAACGGCCGCGTCACCCGCGCGGGGATGATGCCACTCGCTCCGTCGGTGGATGTCCCCGGCATCTTCGCGCGCTCGGCCCGGGACGCAGCTGTCGTGCTCCGGATCGCGGCGGGTCACGATCCTCGTGATGCTCGCTCGAGCTCGCGACCGGTGCCCGACTATGCGCTCGCATTCGCGCGTGGCATCGAGGGACTGCGCGTCGGCGTCCCGGAGAACTTCTTCCTGGAGGATGTGGAACCCGATGTCGAGGTGGCGCTCGCCGAGTCGAGGCGCGTGCTCGAATCACTCGGGGCGCGACTCGTGACGGTGCGAGTGCCCCGACCGGAGCCGCTGACCGAGCTGAGTCGCGCGCTCGTCTACGCCGAAGCCTCGGCGGTTCATTCGACCTGGCTGCGCGATCACGCGGCCGGTTATTCGCCACAGGTCCGCGTTCGGGCCGCCACTGGATTCGCCATTCCCGCGCCCATCTATCTCCAGGCGCAGGCCCTCCGGCCGCTCCTGTTGTGGCGGTTCGTGCAGGCCGTGTTCGACGACTGCGACGTGCTGCACCTGCCGACGCTCGGAATGGCGGTGCCGACGCGGGCCGAGACGGACGTGGGCAGCGCCGCAGCGATGTGGGACAAGATCGCGCGTCTCGTGCGGTGCACGGCCCCGTTCAATTACCTCGGATTGCCGGCCATCTCCGTGCCCTGTGGGTTCACGCGCAACGGTCTGCCGACCAGCTTCCAGGTCGTGGCGCGGCCGTTCGCGGAGTCGACGCTGCTGCGGGTCGCGCACGCGTTCGAGGGCGCGACGGACTGGCATCGGCGCGCGCCGCCGTTGCCGACCTAGGGCGGTGGCGCGCTCTAGCCGCGCGTTGCGCGTGCCTGGCGCCTTGCCGTCCGGAGGAGGACGACAGGGCGTCGCGCCACATGGACGTGGCGCGCGAGCCCCCAGGGATCCGGGTTCACGGCGTCCCTGTCGTCCTCCTCCGGACGGCAAGGCACCGAGCTGACACGCGACGCTAGTACGCGCCTTCGCGCTTGAGTCGCGCGAGCGCGGCGTCGTCGTAGCCGACGCTGCGCAGCACTTCCTCTGTGTGCGCGCCGAGCGCGGGAACGTGGAAATCGGCGCGGCCGGGCTCCTCTGCGAACTTGATCGGGAGCCCGATGTGTTCCTGCCCGAGATCGTCCACGAGGCGCATGCCGCGAGCGTTGGCCTGGGGATCGTCGAAGGCCTCGCGCAGGTTCTTTACGGGCGCGAAGCAGATGTCGCGTCCCTCGAACCATTCGACCCACTCGGCCTGCGTCCGCGTCGCGAAGACGCCCTGCAGGAAGTCGATGACCGGCTGCTGGTGCGGGCCCGGTCCGCGCGCGCAGAGATCGATGAGGTCGGGGCGGCCCCATTCGGTGAGCAGGTTGCGCACGAACTTGGGTTCCTGTCCGCCGAGCACGACGTGCCGGCCGTCCCGCGTGCGGTAGATGCGGTAGAACGCGCCGCCGCCCCAGGTGCGCTCGTGCTGCGGGACCGGCGCGCGTTTCTCGACGAACACCGGTCCGAGCACGTTCGGCAGCCAGGCCAGCGCCGCGTCGTGCATGCTGATGTCGAGGCGGTCGCCATGCCCGGTCTTCTCGCGCCGGTAGAGCGACATCAGCACCCCGGCGAGGCCCATCGAGGCGGCGGCGAAGTCTGCCACCGGGACGTGAGGCATTGCCGGCTGGCCGTCCTGTCCCAGGTTGACGCTGATCGTTCCCGCGTACGCCTCGCAGGCGAGGTTGTGGGCGGGAACGTCGCGATAGGGGCCGGTCTGCCCGAAGGCCGTGAGCGAGCAATAGATGACGCGCGGATTGCGCCTGCTCACGGTCTCGTAATCGAAGCCGAGCTTCGCCGCGACGCCCGGGCGGAACGCCTCGATGAACACGTCCACGGTCCCGGCGATCCTGAGCAGCGCCTCGCGCCCGGCCTCCGACTTCAGGTTGAGGCTCACGCTCTTCTTGCCGCGATTGAGATTGCGGAAGAAGACGCTGTGCCCGCGTTCGCCGAGGCCGATGTGGCGCCCGGGGTCGCCCTCGCCGGGCGGCTCGAGCTTGATCACCTCAGCGCCGTGGTCGGCCATGAGCTGCGACAGGTGCGGTCCCGGCAGGAACAGCGCAAGGTCGAGCACGCGCACGCCTTCGAGCTTCATCAGGCGGCGCCCTTCTCACGGAGCGAGGCGACTTCCGCCTCGGAGTAGCCGACCTCGCGCAACAGTTCGTCCGTGTGCTGCCCGAGCCCGGGCGCGAGGCGCGACGGCAGGCGCTCGCCATCGAGCTTGATCGGGTTGGCCAGCACGCGGAAATCCGCGCGTGCGGGATGGGGCAGGGAGCGCACCATCCCGATCGCGTGCGCGTAGGGATTGTCGAGCGCCTGTGGCAGGTCGTACACGGGCGCGGCCGGCAGGAGGCCCTGGAGGCGGCCGAGCCAGTGCGCGGTCGTCTCACGCTCGAACTCGGCGTCGAGCACGACGGTGAGCTGGTCCCGATTCGCGCGTCGTGCCCTGGCGTCGGCGCAGAGCGGATCCGTCGCGAGGTCCTCGCGACCGAGCACGCCGAGCAGCGCCTGCCAGAACTTCTCCGTCATGCACATCACGAAGATCCAGCCGTCGCGCGTCCTGAAGAGCTGCACCGGCACCGCGGACGGGTGCGAACTGCGCGGCAGGCGCACGGTGCGCAGCCCCTCGTTCAGGTACCAGTTGCCGGGATAGCTGAGCTGATGGAGTGCAACGTCGAACAGCGAGACGTCGATGTCGCGGCCACGACCGGATTTCATGACGCCGATCAGGGCGGAAAGGATCGCCACCGCCGTCGTGATGCCGGTCATGTAGTCGATGATCGAGAGTCCCATGCGCGAGGGCGGCGTGCCGGGCTCGCCGGTGAGGTGCAGGAACCCTGCTTCTGCCTGCATGAGGTAATCGTAGCCCGGCCACCCGCGTCGCTCGTTGTCGCGCCCGTACGCGGAGAGGTGCGCGCAGAGGATGCGCGGGTTGACGCCGCCGAGCGCCGCGTAGTCGAGGCCGAGCTTGCCGGGCTGGTCGCCGCGCAGGTTGTTCATCACGACGTCCGCCGTGCGCACGACGCGGCGGAACGCTTCCTGGCCCTCGGGCAGCTTCAGGTTGAGCGTCACGCTCTTCTTGTTCAGGTTGAACGTCTGGAAGAAGTGGCTGTCGTGCGGGCCGAGGAAATACGGGCCCATGCCGCGCGTCGCGTCACCGCCCTGCTCGCGGTTCTCGATCTTGATCACCTCGGCGCCGAGGTCCGCGAGGTACATCGAGCCGAACGGGCCGGCGCCGAAGTTCTCGAACGTCAGGACGCGGATGCCCGCGAGGGGCAGGGCGGGGCTCACACCGGGTTCCTCTCGACGAGCTGGCGCGCAATGATGATCCGCTGCATCTCGTTCGTGCCCTCGCCGATGCACATCAGCGGGGAATCGCGGTAGTAGCGCTCCACGTCGAAGTCCACCGAGTAACTGTAGCCCCCGAAGATGCGCATTGCCTCGAGGCTGTTCTCGACCGCCGTCTCGGAGGCGAAGAGCTTGGCCATGCCCGCCTCGAGGTCGCAGCGCTCGCCGGTGTCGTACTTGCGGGCGGCCTGTTCGACGAGCAGGCGCGCTGCCTCGGCCTTCGTGGCCATCTCGGCCAGCTTGAGCTGGATGGCCTGGTGCTGGCAGATCGGCTTGCCGAAGGCCTGGCGCTGCTGCGAGTAGCGCAGCGCGTCGTTCAGGGCACCGGTCGCGAGGCCGACGCCGCGCGCCGCGACGTTGATGCGCCCGAGCTCGAGGCCGCCGACGGCGTGGTGGAAGCCGCGCCCCTCGGCTCCGCCCACGAGGTTCGCGGCGGGAGCCCGGAAATTCTCGAACACCAGTTCGGCGCTGTCGATCGCGCGATAGCCGAGCTTGCGGATCTTGCGGCCGACGGTGAAGCCCGGGCCCTTCTCCGCGATGAACATGCTCATGCCCGCGTGCCGCGGCTGGGCGTCGGGCTTCGTCTTCGTCAGCACGGCGAAGCACGTGCCGTACACGCCGTTCGTGATCCAGGTCTTCGTGCCGTCGATCACGTAGTCGTCGCCGTCGCGGCGCGCCACGGTCCGGATCGCCTGCAGGTCGGTCCCGGCGTTGGGCTCGGTGAGGCCGATGCCACCGCGCAGCTCGCCGGTCGCGAAGCGCGGCAGGTAACGCTGCTTCTGCTCCTCCGTGCCGTTGCGCTCCACGCAGGCGGCCATGATGAGGTGCGAGTTGAATATGCCGGTGGGCGCCATCCAGGCCTGCGAGATCCGGGCGACGAGCCGGGCGTACGTCGTTGCGGAAAGGCCGAGGCCGCCCCATTCCTGGCCGATGGTCGCCCCGAACAACCCGAGCTCCTTCATCTGCTCGACGAGCTCGTGCGGATATTCGTCGGCCTGGTCGTACTTGCGCGCGATCGGGCGCACGTCCTTTTCGACCCAGCGTTCGATCGTGTCCAGGACCTGCGCTTCCTCGTCGGGTGACGCGGTAGCGCGGCGTTGCGTCAGCTCGGTGCTCATGCGCGTTGCCTGCCTCTCGAACTCAGTAGCCGATCCGGTCCTCGACGCTCCTGCCCCGCTTCGCGACGAGGATGGTGCGCTCGAACGTGCAGACGACGACCCCGGCCTGGTTGCGGCCGATGGTCCGCACGGTGACGATGCCGGCGTCCGGCCGGCTCTTCGACTCGCGCACCTCGAGCACCTCGCTCTCGGAGTAGATCGTGTCGCCCACGAACAGCGGGTGCGTGAGGCGGATCTCCTTCCAGCCGAGGTTGGCGATCGCCTTCTGGCTCACGTCGCTCACGCTCATGCCAACCATGATCGCGACGGTGAGCGGGCTCGCGACCAGGCAGCGTCCGAACTCGGTGGCCTTCGCGTACTCCTCGTCGAAGTGCAGCGGGTGCGTGTTCATCGTGAGGAGCGTGAACCAGACGTTGTCGGCCTGCGTGATCGTGCGGCCGGGCCGGTGTTCGTAGACGTCGCCGACCTGGAAGTCCTCGAAGCTGCGGCCGAAGGTCTCGCGATAACGCTGGCCGCCGAGGTGCTTGACGTTCTGGACCATGGGTTCTCCCTGGGACCGGCGCCGATCGGGCCGGGCAGGCGGCCTGTATAGCAGCGCGCCCCATTGCGGACAATGCGCTTGCCGGTCCGGAGAAGCGGCGGTTAGGCTGCCGCGGTCTGGGTGGACCACGAGGACCGTCGCATGGCCGGGCCGCTGGAGGGTGTGAAAGTCGTCGAGTTGACCAGCGTCGTGCTGGGGCCGTGGGCGTGCCAGATCCTCGCGGACATGGGCGCCGACGTCGTCAAGATCGAGGCCCCGGGCGGGGACAGCAACCGGCAGCTGGGTGCGTACCGCCACAAGGGCATGGCGGCCCTTTACCTCACCTGCAACCGCAACAAGCGCAGCATCGTGCTCGACGTGAAGCAGCCGGCGGCGAAGCAGGCGGTGCTCGACCTCGTGAAGACGGCGGACGTATTCGTCCACAACAACCGGCCGCAGGTCATGACCAAGCTCGGGCTCGACTATGAGGCCCTGAGCGCCGTCAACCCGCGACTCATCTACTGCGGCTCCTACGGCTATGCGCGGAAGGGCCCCTACGGCTCGAAAGGCGCGCTCGACGACTCGATCCAGTCCATCGCGGGCGTCGCGATGCTGAACAAGCTCGTGCTGGGCGAGCCGCGTTACCTGCCGACCGTGGTCGCCGACAAGACGACGGCGATCACCGTCGTCTACGGCGTCCTCGCCGCGCTCTACAACCGGGAGCGGACCGGTCGCGGCCAGGAGGTCGAGGTCCCGATGTTCGAGACCATGGTCTCGTTCGTGATGGCCGAGCACCTGTGGGGCATGGCCTTCGAGCCGCCGCTCGGCCCGCCGGGGTACGTGCGGCTCATGAGCGTCCATCGGCGGCCCTACAGGACGCAGGATGGCTACGTCGCCATCCTGCCGTACATGAACGCGCACTGGGAGACGTTCTGCGACGTGGTAGGGCGGCCGGACCTGAAGACCGACCCGCGCTTCGTCACCATGGCCGACCGCACGAAGAACATCGACGACACGTACGCCGAGACGGCGAAGATCATGGCGACGCGCACCACGTCCGAGTGGCTCGGCCTGTTCGCGTCGACCAGCGTGCCCATCAATCGCGTCAATACGCTCGAGGACCTCGCGCAGGATCCGCACCTCGTCGAGACCGGCTTCTGGAAGACAGTGGATCACCCGACCGAGGGGAAGCTGCGCACCACGGCGTTCCCGGTGAACTTCTCCGGCACGCCGGCCGAGGTCACGCGCCGCCACGCGCCGCGGCTCGGCGAGCACACGCGCGAGGTGCTGCGCGAGATCGGCTACGCGCCGCAGCAGATCGACTCGATGCTGGCCTCGGGCGCGGCGCTCACGGCTGGCGAATGACACGCGGGGGTTGAACGATGGGACTCGCTGAAGTGGACGTGAAGGCAATCGATGCGGTCGTCAACATCTGGACGGCCGAGGCGCTTTCGCATCGGCCCGACTGGAAGGACGGATTCTTCCAGGGCAAGGTCAAGGCCCGGAGCCCGATGTCGGCGCTGACGCTGGAGCAGACGCTCGAGCGCATGGCGGACGCCGGCATCGAGCGCGGCTTCCTCGTCGCGGCGCGCACGGGACGACTCGGGCTGCCGGGTTCGTATCACATGCCCTACGAAGTCGTGGCGAGGGCGTGCCAGAAATTCCCCGGCCGCTTCTACGGTCTCGCGGGCGTGGACCCGACGCAGGGCATGGAAGGCTTGCGGGCGTTCGAGGACGCCGTGAAGAACATGGGCTTCATCGGCGCGCACGCGTATCCGCACTGGTTCGAGCTCGCACCCGACCACGCGAAGTGGTATCCGTTCTACGCCAAGTGCTGCGAGCTCGGCGTGCCGTTCATGACGCAGGTGGGCCAGTCGCTCATCTATTCGCCCGACCAGCGGCTCAGGAGCGTCGGCCGTCCCATCGCGCTCGATGCCGTCGCGTGCGATTTCCCGGAACTCAAGCTGCTCGGGATCCACGTCGGCATCCCCTGGCACGACGAGATGATCGCCATGGCGTGGAAGCACGAGAACGTGTTCATCGTCGCCGATGCGCACAGCCCGAAGTACTGGCCGGAGAGCTTCGTGAAGTACATCGGCAGCTACGGGCGTAGCAAAGTTCTCTTCGGCACCGATTTCCCCGTGCTCGACTTCAAGCGCACCGTCGAGGAGATCGCCGCACTCGGCTTCAAGCCGGAGGTTCGGAAGGCGCTGCTGCGCGACAACGCGCTGCGCGTCTTCGGCATCGCCGAGTAGAAGGGGACAGTCCCCGATAGGGGACTGTCCCCGGTTTGCCATCAGAACTTGTAGGTGACGTCCACGCCGTAGGAGTCGCCGGGCGACTGGTGGATGAACGACCCGCCGAACTCCGGCGCCGGGATGATCTCCTGCAGGTAGTCCGAGTTGCCGACGTTCCGGCCCCAGCCCGTGACGCTCCAGTTGGCCCCCGACACGCCGAGGCGGACGTTGACCGCCGCGTACGCGTCGCGCTTCTGCTTCGCGAAATTGCCGTTGCCGAAGCCGTAGCCGGTGAACAGGTTGGGCAGCGTCTCGTTCTGCACCGGGCTGAACCACGTCTCGCCGACGAACTCGCCGTCCACGCGCGCCAGCAGCTGCAGGGCGCTGGTCATCGGGTAGTTCCACTCGATGCCGAGGTTGCCGGTGTAGTCGGGCGCGTACGGCACGCTGTTGTTCTTCGTGTACGGGCGCCCGCTGTACTTGTCGATGTTGCTGTCGTTGTACGAGTAGCCGCCGTAGATGCTGACGGTGTCGAGCACGTTCCAGTGGAAGTCGAACTCGGCGCCCTTGATGGTCACCTCGTCGAGGTTCGTGACGACGCGCAGCAGGCCGAACGGGCCCGCGAAGAAGTTGAAGTACAGCATGTCGCTGACGCTGGTGTAGAACAGCGCGCCGTTCAGGCTCACGCGGCGGTCCATCAGCACCGACTTGAAGCCGACTTCCGCGGCCTTCGACACTTCCTTCTTGTAGTTGTCCTTGACGTCCGTGATGTTCTTGATGCCCTCGGCCTGGTTGTAATACAGGTTGCCGTAGTACTGGTTGATCGTCGCCTCGCTGCCCGACGAATTGAAGCCGCCGCTGCGGAACCCGTAACCGTAGGAGGCGAACAGCGACCAATCTTCGTCGACCTTCCAGTTCGCCGAGAACTTCGGCTGCAGCTGGGAGAACGTCCTGCTGCGGTCCGGGATGCCGTCGGTCGCGTAGGACGGGGTGGCCGTGTACGCCGGGTTGATGTACGGGTTCTGCGCGAAATTGAAGAGCGGCGTCTGCGCGCGGCACGCGGTCGGGTTATTCGCGTTGCAGACCGGCACGTTGTTGTTCACGTCGCGCTTCTCGGTGTCGTAACGCAGCGCGAGCGCGAGCTCGACGTTGTCCACGACGTCGTAGGCGATCTGCCCGAAGATCGAGTAGACGTCGGTCTTGAACGTATCGTCGTAGAGCAGGTCGGTCGGGTTCTTCCCGCTCGTGGGCACGAACGCCCTGGCCGTGAATCCCTGGTTCAGGTCGGCGCCCTGCGATACCACGACGTCGCGGTTGATGTACGCGTAGTACAGGCCGCCCAGCCAGCGGAGGCGCTCCTGCCCGGGCGAGGTGAGGCGCACTTCGATGCTGGTGTCCTGCTGGTTGCGCTGCTGGTACTGGTAGCCGTCGCAGGTCGCCGGGCTGTAGGGCGGCAGGAAGCTGCCGAGGTTGTTCTGGTACCAGATGTTCGACGGCAGCAGGAAGAACGGCGAGGGCAGCTGGAAGCCGTCCGCGATCAGCTGGTCGTTCGACGCGCGGCAGGTCGGGTTAAGGCCGTAGAGGCCGAACGCGGCGCTCGTGCCGTCGGTCAGGAAGTAGTTCTCCTGGTCGTTGTACGCGATGTAGCTCGTGAGCGTCGCGAAATCGAGGTCCCAGTCGCCCTTCAGCGAGAAGTTGTAGTTGGTCTGCTCGTTGCGCGGCTTGATGTTGTTGATGTACTCGAACTTGTGGTTGTTCGGGTTCTCGTAGAACGACGGCGTGTTGAGGAACGCCGCGGCATCCACGAGGGCGAGCGATGCGTTGAAGTTGATCGCGCCCGAACTGAGCTGCGAGTACTTCGCCTTGAAGTCCATCTGGCCGCCGGCGGCGTCGAACAGCAGGCGACCCGTGACGCCGTCCTCCGAGAAGAAGTCCACGCAGCCGTCGCAGCCGCGGAAGATGTTCTTGAACTGGCCGTCGGTGCTGCGCGTGTAGGCCGACAGCGAACCGCGCACGTCGCCGGCCAGGGGTCCGCCGAGGTACAGGCTCGCGTTGTAGGTCGTGTCGGTGCCGTATCCGGCGTTGACCTGCGCCTCGAACGTGTCGCCCGGCTTGCGCGTCGTGACGATGAACGCACCGGCGACAGCATTGCGGCCGTACAACGCGCCCTGCGGACCCTTCAGCACCTCGATCTGGGTGACGTTGGCGAGTTCCTGGTTCAACGCGTTCGGGTTCGTCTGCAGCACGCCGTCCACGACGAGCGCGAAGTTCGTCTCCGTGTCGCGCCCGGTGTTGATGCCGCGGATGCTGACCTGCATGTCGCCGACTTCCGCGCTGTGCACCACCGACACGCCCGGCGTGAGCGCGATGAAATCCTCCGGCCGCTGGATGCCGGCGTTCTTGATTTCGTTCTGCGTGAAGGCCGTGATGGTGACCGGGACGTCCTGGATGTTCTCCGCGCGCTGGCGCGCGGTCACCACGATTTCCTCGATCTGGCCGGAGGTCTCTGCTGCCTGCAGGACCGCCGGAACCGCGAGCAGGGACGCGCCGTGCGCCGCTGCAAGAGCAAACAGACGAGACTTGCCGAACTTCATGTAATCCCCCTGCCTTGGTTGACCACGCCCGTTCGAGCGGGCGATTGACTCGTTGCGAACATACCACCGGCTACGGACCGCTCACAATTCAAAACTGAACGCGACTTGGCCGTTCGAGAAAGCCGGTACCCCAGGCACCGACGGACCGTGTTGCATTGCGGCAACATGGACGGGCGCACGGGGTCTGCTAGGATTCGCATCAGCAACGGCAGCCGATTCAAGCGACCCACCGGGCGCACGACCCCCAGAAGAGCTCCAACCGGTCCACGCGGCCATGGCCCGCAAAGGCATCTATTTCCCCATCAAGGACGCGGCGCTGCGCGACGACGTGCATGCGCTCGGCCAGCTGGTCGGCGAAGTCATCCGCGACCAGTGCGGCGACGACCTGTTCGAGGTCGTCGAAGGCGACCGGCAGGCGGCGATCGGGCGCCGCCAGGGCGACGCCGAGGAAACTGTGCAACTGGTCGTGCGCACCCAGGGTCGCTCCCCGGCCGAGGCGCTCGAGATCATTCGGGCGTTCTCTGCCTGGTTCCAGATGGTCAACACCGCCGAGAAGGTGCACCGCGTGCGCCGGCGCCGGCAGTACATGAACGACAGCAGCACGCCGCAGCCCGGCGGGCTGGAGGAATGTTTCGCGCGGCTGCGTTCCCGTGGCGTCACCCTGCAGCAGGTCGCAGCCGTGCTCGGGCAGGTGAGCATCGAGCCGGTCTTTACCGCCCACCCGACCGAGTCCACCCGGCGTACGCTGCTCCGGCAGCAGCAGCGCATCGCCCGCCTGCTGATCGACCGGCTCGATCCGTCCCAGACGCCCGCCGAGCGGCACGCCACTGTGGAGCGCGTGCGCACGGAGCTCACCACGGCGTGGCAGACGGCGGACAACTCGCGGGAGCGCCTGACGGTGGCGGACGAACGCGAGCACGTGCTGTTCTTCCTGGTCGAAGTGATCTACGAGGTCATCCCGGCGTTCTACGAGGAGCTCGAGCGCGCGCTCGGCCGCGTCTTCGGCGAGGCTGCGTCCGGCGTCCACGTACCGGAGGTGCTGCACTTCGGCTCCTGGGTCGGCGGCGACATGGACGGACACCCGGACGTGCACGCGAAGACCATCCGGGAGAGCTGCAACCGGCACCACCAGCTCATCGTCAACCGCTATTTCGTCGAGGCGCAGGTGCTCGCCGAGAAGCTGAGCCAGAGTGAAAGCCGCGTCGACGTGTCGCCGCAGGTCAACGCGCGGATCGAGGCGTACCGGAGCCTGGTGCCCGGGGCACGGGCGACGACGCCCGCAAGCCACGATCGCATGCCGTACCGGGTGTTCCTCGGCCAGATCGCAGAGCGCCTGCGCGCGACCTATGACGGGCGCTCGGGCCAGTACGACCGCGTGGAGCAGTTGATCGACGACCTCGAGCTGATCGCCGGGAGCCTCGCCCAGCACCACGGCGGGAACGCCGGTCTCTTCCACGTGCGGCGCATGTTGCGCAGGGTGCGGACCTTCGGGTTCCATCTCGCCACGCTCGACGTCCGCCAGACGTCGCTGATGCACCGTGAGATCGTCGGCAAGGCGCTCGGCGATCCGGAGTGGATGAGCCGCGCAGCGGCCGAGCGCGCTGCGCGCCTGTCCGAGGCGATCGCGACCGATGAATCGCCGGCCGAAGACCTCGGGCCGGCCGGCAAGCGCGCCCTGTGGGTCTTCGAGGCGATGGAATTCTGCCGCAACCGCTTCGGCACACCGGCGGTCGGGACCTACGTCGTGAGTCGCGCCCGCGACATCGACGACGTGCTCTCGGTGCTGCTGCTCGCGCGCTGGGCAGGGATGGCCGATGGGCCGGGTGGTCAGGTCCCGCTCGACGTGGCGCCGCTCTTCGAATCGGTCGCCGCCCTCGAGGAGGCCGGTGACATCGTCGGCCGGTTGCTCGCCAACCCGGTCTATCGTGCGCACCTGGCCGAGCGGGGCAATCGCCAGGTGGTGATGCTCGGCTACTGGGACAGCAACAAGTCGGCGGGGATGGTCGCGGCGCGCTGGTTGCTGCGAACCGCGCAGGAGGCGATGGTCGCCGCCTGCGATGCCGCGGGCGTGCAGCTCGTCGTGTTCCACGGCCGCGGCAGCTCGCTCAGCCGCAGCGGGGGGCGTACCGAGGCGCTGGTGCGGAGCGTGCCGCCGGGAGCCATGCGCGGCGTGCTCCGCGTGACGCAGCAGGGCGAGAGCATCAACGAGCGCTTCGGCCTGCGACCGATCGCGCTCCGCAGCTTCGAGCAGACCGTGAGCTCGGTGACCCTGGCGGCTTCCGGCTTCCACGGCCCGGAACTCGTGGACACGCGCTGGCGCGAGGCCATGACGCTGCTCGGTCGCGAGAGCAAGCGGTGCTACCGCGAATTGGTCCACGACGAGCCGGCGTTTGCCGAGTTCTTCGCGGCTGCCACGCCCGTGGACGTCATCGAGCGCATGCAGATCGGCTCGCGGCCGGTCTCGCGGAGCGAGCGTCGGGACGTCGACTCGCTCAGGGCGGTGCCGTGGATGTTCGCGTGGTCGCAGAGCCGTCACATGCTGCCGGGCTGGTTCGCGACCGGGACTGCGCTGGCCGCCGTCGTCGAGCAGTTCGGGGCATCGATGGTCGGCGAGATGTACGGGCGCTGGCCGTTCTTCGAGGGGCTGGTGGACGACGTCGAGGTCATGCTGGCCCGGGCCGACATGGGTATCGCGGCGTTCTACGACCAGCTCGCCCGGCCGGAGCACGCCCGGTTTGCCGCAGCCATCGAGGCGGAGTTCGAGAAGAGCTGCGAGCGGGTGCTGGCGATCAAGGGCTGCGCCCGGTTGCTCGACTCCGAGCCGACGCTGCAGCGCTCGATCCGCCTCCGCAATCCCTACGTCGACCCCATCCATCTCACCCAGGTCGACCTGCTGAGGCGCTGGCGGGAAACGGACCGCCAGGATCGCGAGATCTTCGAAGCCCTGGTCGCTTCGGTGAACGGGATTTCGCAGGGCCTGCAGGGTTCGGGCTGACTGCACGTTTCCCTTGTTGACTCCCGTGTGACGCTGCACTAGCGTCGATCGCGGGCAAGGGCATGCGCGGCCTTCGCCGCGCCCCGGTACACACGAGGGTTCTCCATGGCAGCGAAGAAAAAGGCGCGGCGCACGACGATGCGCAGCAGCAAGGGCACGAAGCTCTACGTCAAGCGTGACGCCAAGGGGCGCATCACCGATGTCCAGACCTACAAGCGCGCGCACGCCGCCGACATGAGGCGCAAGTCGAAGGCCGAGCTCGCGGCAGCCGGGAAGAAGAAGGCCAAGGCCAAGGCGAAGAAGAAGGCCGCGGTGAAGGCCAAGGCGAAGGGCGTGGCAGCGACGCTGCGTGGCCGTCTCGCGAAGGCCCGGGCCGCGATTCGCAAGGCCGTGAAGAAGGCGCCGGCGCGCGCCTCGAAGCAGGTCGCTGCGGCGCGCATGGCTGCCCGCAAGGCGCCCAGGCAGGCGCAGGCGGCCGTGAAGAAGGCCGTCAAGAAGCTGCCGCCGAAGGCGCAGAAGGCCGTCGCCAAGGCCGAAACGCAGATCCAGAAGACGGCGGCCAAGGCCGAGAAGCAGGTCAAGAAGACGGTGAAGGCGGTGCAGCAGCAGGCTGCCGCCACGACGAAGCAGGCCGAAGCGGTCGTCGCCAAGGTACAGGAGACGGCCGAGAAGTCGGCCGCAACCGCGGTGGAGCAGGCCAAGGACCTGTTCGAGAAGGCGAGCGAGGCGGTCTCGAACGTCGTCGAGAACGTGATTCCGGGCCAGACGCCGGCGAAGTAGCCAGTGACCGTCTGAGCCTGCCGTCCGCGGGGCGGCGGGCCGGGCCCCGGGGCTCAATGCCCCGGGGCGTTCGCGTCACTGGCGGACGTCGCGCTTCATGTTGACCGTCACGGTCGAACGACGCGCCGTGAAGTGGCGCGGATAGTCGGCCCCCATGCTGCAGCCTTCACCGGCGACGCTGCCGTAGCCGGGGTCCCACGGCATTACGACGCTGACCGAGCCCGGGTGCACGTCGATCTTCGGCATGACGGGCGGCGTGGCCCGGCCGCGCTCGGCCCCGAGCATCTCCGCGAGGCCGCCGTGGCGCGCATGACTCTCGGCGAGGTCCTCGAGCGTCAGCAGCGTCGGCGGGACCACCTTGATCTCCCCGCGCTCGATCGCCTGCGCGACCCCTGCGACGTTGATCCACGCGTGCTCGGTGAGTTCGGACAGATCCGCGCTTGCGTCCTGTCCCGGCGGCACAGGAGCGACGAAAAACCGCGTGTCGAACCGCTTCGGCTCGAGCGACGGCGTGATCCAGTGCGACCAGTACACGAGCTGGTCGACGTCGAGGCGCAGGTCCTCGTCTTCGAGCATGCGAGCGAGGGCGCTGGCATCGGCGGTGATGTCCGCGCGACGCGACCTGAGTCGTTCGACCTGCGCCGGGTCCGCCGGTGCACCGGATGACTGCACGGCGAGCAGCACCCCGGCTTCCTCGAATGCCTCACGGCACGCAGCCACGTGCAGGCCGATCGCAGTGGCGGGGTCGAGCGATTCGCCTCGCGGCGTCTTCAGCTGCACGGCCTGCTGCATGGCGCGATCGGCCCGTGCGCGCGCGAGCGCTCCGGGCGAACTGTCGGCCGGGTCGAGGCGTCCGCCGGGGAAGACCCACATGCCGCCCATGAACGCGACCGCCGAGGCCCGACGCATCATGAGGACCTCGAGCCCGGCGGGCTGCTCCCGCAGCAGCAGTACGGTCGCCGCCGGGTGCATCAGACGAGCTTCACGAGCTGCTTGCCGAAATTCTTCCCGGCCAGCATGCCGATGAAGGCTTCGGGCGCGGCCGCGAGCCCTTCCGCCACGGTCTCGCGGTACTTGATCCGTCCGCTCGCGACGCCCGCGGCGAGCTCCTGCAGGGCCTGTGGCCAGACGTCGAGGTGCTCGCTCACGATGAAGCCCTGCATGCGCAGGCGCATCACGAGCAGGTTGCGGACGTTGTGGATCGGGATGTCCTCGCCGTTGTAACCGGCGATCAGGCCGCACAGCGCGATGCGGCCGAAGGGGTTCATGTTCGCGATTGCGCCATCGAGGCAGACGCCTCCGACGTTTTCGAACACGCAGTCGACGCCGTTCGGTGCGGCGGCGCGGATCGCGCGAGCCATGGACCTGGGATCGGTGTGCTGCCGGTGATCGATGCACGCGTCGAAGCCGAGTCCGGCCGTGACGTATTCGCACTTCTCCCGACCGCCGGCGATGCCGAGCGCGCGGCAGCCCGCGAGCTTCGCGAGTTGGCCGACGACGCTACCGACCGCGCCGCTCGCCGCCGACACGAGCACCGTCTCGCCCGGCTTCGGCTCGCAGATGCGGTTGATGCCGTACCAGGCCGTGACGCCCGGCATGCCGACCGAGCCCAGGTACGCCGACATGGGAATCGCGCGGGTGTCGACTTTCATGAGCCCGCGCCCATCCGAGAGGCCGTACTCAGTCCAGCCGAGCGGTCCGACCACGGTGTCGCCGGCGGCGAACCTCGGGTTGCGGGACTGCTCGACGATGCCGACCGTGCCGCCGATCATGGTCTCGCCGAGCTTCTGTGGCTCCGCGTAGGAGCGCATGTCCATCATTCGGCTGCGCATGTACGGATCGAGCGACAGGTAGTGCACGCGCACCAGCACCTGGCCGTCGGCGGGTTCCGGGACCGGGACGGTCTCCAGGCGGAAATTGTCGGGCGTGACTGGCCCGGTCGGACGGCTCGCGAGCACGACGCGCTGGCAGGTTGCTGTCATGGAATCACCTTGGGCGATGGGACGGGCAGGTAGACGCGCCAGAATTGCGCCGCTCCAGGAGCCCGTATCGGTGGGTGGTCGGGATGAGAGGATTTGAACCTCCGACACCTACGTCCCGAACGTAGTGC
>VEPJ01000142.1 GCA_012026925.1 Gammaproteobacteria bacterium
CAGGTGGCGACCTCGCGGTCCCAGTCGATGCCGAAGCCGAGCGACTTCAGCTGCTTCTTCATGTACGCGATGTTGTCGTACGTCCACTTGGCGGGCGGCACGCCGTGCGCCATCGCCGCGTTCTCGGCCGGCAGGCCGAACGCGTCCCAGCCCATCGGCTGCAGGACGTTGCAGCCCTGCATGCGCATGTAGCGCGTCAGCACGTCGCCGATGGTGTAGTTGCGTACGTGCCCCATGTGCAGGCGCCCGCTGGGGTACGGGAACATGCAGAGGCAGTAGTACTTCGGCCGCGAGGTATCCTCGCTCACCGCGAACGTGCCGTGCTCGTTCCAGTAGCGCTGGGCCTGCGGCTCGATGGCCGCCGGGTCGTATCGTTCCTGCATGGGGTCGCCGGAAGGCTGGATCGGAACGTGAAGGATACCCGAGCCGGAACGGCCGGTCCCGTCGTGGTCACGCGTCGACGCCGCGACCGTCCCGACCGCTGGACAACGAAGCTGGCGCCGGTTAGCTTCCGGCTCGAGGGTCCGCTTGCACCTCCGGGTGCCAGTGGAGCGTGCCGGGCGGAACGGGGGTTCGCAGGCCCGGCGCGCGAAGATCGGGGGACAGTGCGGCTGCGAGCCCGGCAGCGGGCGCCATTGGCGTTCGCGAAGTTGAAAAAAAAGGTGAGACCCCGATGAGCCCTCGTCCAGAGCGCATTCGCGCCCGTTTCGATTTCGTTTCCTCCTTGGCCGCGCGCACGCGCGGTCTCCCGATCGCCGTGATGCTCGCCCTGTCCGCCGCCTCGGTCGGGGCCGATCCGACGGCTGAGCCAGGCGGCGCCCTCCCGCTGCCGGGTCTCGACTCCGGGGGGCTGCTCGACGATCCCAATGCGATCCTGCTCGCCCAGGCGATCAATCCTGCGACCTCCGGGACGGCCATGGGACCGCAAGCGGCAGGCGAGCAGACAGGCGTACCCAGCCAGCGGCTGCGCAGCTGGGAGCAACCGGCCATCGTGGTCGAGGGCAGCCGCCTCTCGCCGTTTCGCGAGGACGAACTGATCGGCAGCTACATGCAGCCGCGCTGGACCGCACATCGCCGCTTCGCAGGAACGCGTGTATTCGTGCGTCCCGAAGGACAGGTGGATTTCGAGCAGTGGTTCCGCTGGGAGAACAGCAAGGATGGCCCCGACACGCTGGTCACGCAGTCCGAGATCGAGTTCGGCCTGCCGCGTCGCTTCCAGCTCGACCTCTACCTGATCACGCGCAACACGGACGGCGAACCGACCAAGGTCGACAGCGCGATCGAGGTCCGGTACGCGCTCGCCGACTGGGGCAGGATCTGGGGCAATCCGACGCTGTACGTCGAGTGGAAGAGCCAGGACCAGGATCCGGACGTCGTCGAGACCAAGCTGCTGCTGGGTGGCGACATCGGCCCGGGCTGGCACTGGGGCACGAACCTCGTCTGGGAGCAGTCCACCGGGGGCACGCGCGAGAGCGTCTACGAACTCACCGGCGGCCTGAGCCAGACGCTGCTCGACATGAAGTTCTCGTGGGGCCTCGAGACCAAGCTCGAGTGGGCGGACGAAGCCGGCAGCCGCGGCGATTATACGAACGATATGCGCCTGGGTCCCAGCTTCCAGTGGCGGCCGATGCCGCAGATGCACGTCGATTTCGCCCCGCTCTTCGGGCTCACGTCGGAATCGTCGCGATCGGACGTCTACCTGATCTTCGGCTACGAGTTCTGAGAACCCACGGCGCTATGCGACGACGAATGCGAAGGCACCGTCGTCGCGTTGCCGCCGCTCGACCCGGCCCGTGGCGCGCAGGTAGTTGAGGTGCGCCACGACTTCGCCCATCGCGAGCACGCGGTGGAAGCCGCGCAGCGGGCGGCCGAACATCACGGGCAGCAGGTCGAACGCCGTCCGCGGCTGCGAGCATGCGGCGTGCAGCTCCTCGAGCTGCTCGTGGTGGTGCGCGCGCAAGTCGGCCAGCCTGCGATGCAGGCCGCGGAACGGCCGGCCGTGCGACGGCAACACGATCGTGTCCTCGCCGCACTGCTCGAGGCGCGCGATCGAGGCGAGGAACTCCCGCAGCGGATCCGCCTCGGGGCGGCTCGAAATGACGCTGACGTTCGGCGAAATCGTCGGCAGCACCTGGTCGCCGCTCACGAGCAGGCCACCCGCGGCGTCGTGCAGGCACAGGTGGCCGCGGCAGTGGCCGCCGGTCTCGACCACCCGCCAGGTGCGGTTCGTCGTCGACAGCTCGTCGCCGTCGGCCGGCGCGTGATCGAGCTCCGGCGCGCCGTCGAACCAGGTGTCGTGCCGCATTGGCGAGCTCTGTCCACGACTGTCGTCGATGCGCATGCCGTGGGATGCCAGGAATCCGAGCATGCGGCCCTGGATCGTCTCGGGCGTCGCCGCGAGAAACTGGCTGACCGATTCGTGCGCGAACTTCGACATCCAGACCTTCGCCCCGTGGCGACGCTGCAGCCACGGGGATAGCCCCATGTGGTCCGGGTGGTCGTGAGTGACGAAAATGCGCCGCAGCGGCTTCGAGCCCAGCACCTGCGTCTCGAGGGCGTGCCACGCCTCGCGGCACGGATCGAGGGCCATGCCCGTATCGACCAGCGTCCACCCGTCGCCGTCCTCCACGCGCCAGCCGTTGATGTGCGTGGGTTCCATGGGCAGCGGACTGCGCGCCCACAGCACGCCGTCGGCGACAGCCCGCGCGTGACCCGTCGGCGGCGGATCGACCGGCAGGTATTCCAGCTCCCGGGGTGGCGACGGGAACTGCTCGCCCGTGTGCATGATCGCGCCGTGCTTCTCGCTCATTTCGCCTCCTTGCGCCGCGGCCGCCCGATCGCGAATCCGGCGATGAGGCCGGCGTAGAGCAGTGCGAGCACCGGCCAATTGCCGAAGCGCACGTAGGGTGTCAGGCCGACTCTCGGCGTCACCGACCCCGTGAGCACCCCGGGCTGGAACTGTGGCAATTCTCCGAGCACCGAGCCGTCGTAAGCGATCAATGCAGTCACGCCGTCGTTGGTGGCGCGCAGCATGGGCCGCCCCGTCTCGAGCGAACGCATGCGGCTGATGTCCACGTGCTGGTGCGGCGCGGACGAATCGCCGAACCAGGCGTCGTTCGTGACGTTCACGAGCAGCGTGGAGTTGCGCACGATGCCGAGCTGCTCTACGCCGTATGCATCC
Organism: Gammaproteobacteria bacterium; assembly: GCA_012026925.1. Taxonomy (GTDB): domain Bacteria; phylum Pseudomonadota; class Gammaproteobacteria; order Steroidobacterales; family Steroidobacteraceae; genus RPQJ01. The sequence goes on from VEPJ01000142.1 coordinate 3,182, forward strand.
TCGTAGCAGATCGTCGGCGCCAGCGTCTCGCCCCCGGCGGCGAGCGGCGGCTGGTCGGCCGGGCCCGCGTCGAAGTCCGAGTACGGCAGGTTCATGAGCCGCATCCACTCGCGCACCATGGGCGGCACCGGGAAGAACTCGCCGAACGGCACGAGGCGACGCTTGTAGTACCACTGTTCCTGCGGCGAGAACGCGGCCATGGCGTTGTAGTAATTGCCCGTCGCGGGATCGCGTCGCACGAGCCCGGTGATGAGCGCCGAGCCCTTCGACGCCGCGAGCGCTCGCACCTGGTCGAGGTATTCGCCGACGTCGTTCGCGAGCGCGGGAATCGCGGACTCCGGCCACACGATGATCTGCGTGCCGAAGTACGGGCGCGTCATCTCGAGGTACAGGTTCATCGTGTGCTCGCGCTGGCCCGGCGCCCACTTCATCGACTGCGGCACCGCGCCCTGCACGAGCGCCACCGAGACCTCTGTGCCGCGCGGGCGCGTCCACTGCACGGTTCCGGCTGCGAACGCGCAGACCCAGACGACCCCGAGCACGACGACGCCGGCGATGCGTTCCCGCCGGTCACCGAGCAGCAGCGTCGTGAGCGAACCGGCCGTGACCGCGACGGCGAGACTCACGGCGTACACGCCGCCGAGCGGCGCATAGGCGGCGAGCGGTGTATCGAGCTGGCTGTAGCCGAGCGCGAGCCAGGGGAATCCGCTCAGGAACCAGCCGCGCACCCACTCGGTGAACACGAGGCCTACGGGCAGCAGGATCACCCAGCGGGCCAATCCACGTGCCGCTCCCCAGCGCGCCGCGACGTAGCCCAGCAGCGCGCTGTAGGCCCCCATGATGGCCACCAGGCCGAGCATGAGGAACAGCGCGACCCAGATCGGCGCCTGCCCGATGAGGTGGACGCTGTGGTAGATCCAGTACGTGCCCGCGAGGAAAGTGCCGCCCGTGAACAGGAAGCCGCGCCATGCGGCCGCGCGCGGTGCCGCACCCTGCCAGAGCAGGAACAGCAGCGCCGGGCACAGGAAAGCCAGCGCGACGACGTTCGTCGGCGCGAACGCGAGCGCGAGCAGCAGCCCGGCCGGGAATGCGAGCCAGTGGCCCCGGCGTGCGGTGAAATCGAGGATGGGTTGCATCGAGCGACCGGCGTGCAGCGCCCCGCCGCGGCGGGACCGCGCTTCGACTAGCCGGGACCCGCCGGCTTGAGCTCGAGGTCGCGCGGCGTCGTCACCCGCAGCGTCTCGATGCGGCGGCGGTCCGCGCGCAGCACCTTGATCTCGAGGCCACCGATCTCGATCGCCTCGCCGCGCCGCGGCATGCGGCCGAGCTCGTGCAGCACCAGGCCGCCGATCGTGTCGAATTCCTCGTCGGAGAGCCGGGTGCCGAACGCGCGGTTGAACTCGTCGATGCGGGTGAGCGCCGGGACGGTGAAGGTCCGCTCCGCTTCCTTGCGGATCCCCTCGGCCTCGTCCACGTCGTACTCGTCGCCGATGTCGCCCACGATCTGCTCGAGCACGTCCTCGATCGTGAGCAGGCCCGACACTCCGCCGTACTCGTCCACGACGATCGCCATGTGGTTGTGGCTGACGCGGAATTCCTTCAGCAGGACGTTGAGACGCTTGCTCTCCGGGATGAACACCGCCGGTCGCAGGCACTCGCGGATGTCGAAGTGTCCCTCGTCGCCCTGCGCGAAGTACCTGAGCAGGTCCTTCGCGAGCAGGATGCCGGCGACCTCGTCGCGGTCCTCGCCCACGACCGGGAATCGCGAGTGGCCGGACTCGATCACGACGGGCAGGATGCGCTCCGGCGGCTCGTCGCGCTGGATCACGACCATCTGCGAGCGCGGCACCATCACGTCGCGCACCTGGATCTCGGAGACCTGCAGGACGCCCTCGAGCATGGCGAGCACGTCGGCGTCGATGAGCCCGCGTTCCCGCGCGTCGGAAAGCACCTCGGAAAGTTCCTCGAGGTCCTGCGGCTCTCCCGACAGCGACTCGAGGAGGCGGCGGAGCCAGCTGCCCGACGGGCGGGCGCGATCTTCACTCATGGGAGGGGGCGGTGACCGGGAGGTACGGATTCTGATACCCGAATCCGCGCAGGATTTCCACTTCGAGGCGCTCCATGGCGCGCGCCGGGCGCGGCCGCTCGTGGTCGTAGCCGTGGAGGTGCAGGACGCCGTGGACCACGATGTGCGCCCAGTGCGCCGGGCGCGCCTTGCCCTGCTCCTTCGCCTCGCGGGCGACCACGGACGCGCAGATGACGAGGTCGCCCAGGCTTCCGTCGAACTCGCGCTCGGCGCCCGAGGACGGGAAGGACAGCACGTTCGTCGGTTTGTCCTTGCCGCGGTACCGGTGGTTCAGGCGCCGGCTCTCGGCAGGCCCCACGACGCGGATGCAGATCCCGTGCGGGACGGGGCCCGCGCTGCGGCGGCGCTGGCCAGTGGCGACCGAGGCCGCCATGTGCGCCGCCGTCGCCCAGCGGCGCACGGCCGCGCGCGTCGGCACCCACGGGCGCTCTGCCACCACCTGCATGTCGACGGAAATCAGGCCGGCCGGGGTGGTGTTCAAGCGTCGGGCCCCGGTTCGCCGGACTCGCGCTCGTACGCCTGCACGATGCGCTGCACGAGCGGGTGACGCACGACGTCGCGCGCGTTGAAGAAGGTGAACGCCACGCCCTCGACGCCGCGCAGTACCTCGATCGCGTGCCGCAGCCCCGAGCGCTGGTTGCGCGGCAGGTCGATCTGCGTGATGTCGCCCGTGACGCCGGCCTTCGATCCGAAGCCGAGCCGCGTCAGGAACATCTTCATCTGCTCGACGGTCGTGTTCTGCGCCTCGTCGAGGATGATGAACGAGTCGTTCAGCGAGCGGCCGCGCATGAACGCGAGCGGCGCGACCTCGATCACCTGCCGCTCGACGTTGCGTGCGACGCGGTCGAACCCGAGCATCTCGTACAGCGCGTCGTACATGGGTCGGAGGTAGGGATCGACCTTCTGCGCCATGTCGCCCGGCAGGAAGCCGAGCCGCTCGCCTGCCTCGACGGCGGGGCGGACGAGCACGATTCGGCGCACTGCGCCCGCCTGCAACGCCTCGACGGCGCTCGCGACGGCGAGGTAGGTCTTGCCCGTGCCCGCGGGGCCGATGCCGAACGTGAGGTCGTTGACCCGGATGTTGTCGAGATACTGCCGCTGGTTGGCACCGCGACCGCGGATGCCGCCGCGCTGGGTCTGCACGACGACTTCTTCCGTCGAACCACGCGCATCGCCCGCCGCCGGGAAGCCGAGCTCCTGCACGCACAGGTGGACCCGGTCCGGCGACATGGCCTCGCTCGCCGAGAGCTCGAACATGCGGCGCAGGACCGCCTCCGCGTTCTGCACCGTGCCCGGCGCGCCGTACACCTGCAGGCTGTGCCCGCGGCGTCGCACCTCGACGCCGAGCCGTTCCTCGACGTGGCGCAGGTTCTGTTCCATGGGACCCGCGAAATTGGCCAGTCGCGCGTTGTCCGCGCCCTCGAGCGAGATGTCGCGCACCTCGACCTGCGCGCTCACGCGATGCTCCGCTCGGGCGCGGCGAGACGGCCGCGCAGCGAGTTCGGCAGCGCCTCGGTGATGAGGACGTCCACGAACCGGTCGATCAGCGACGGCGGGCCGTCGAAATTCACCCAGCGATTGTTCTCGGTGCGGCCGGCGAGCTGCCTCGCATCGCGACGCGAGGGGCGCTCGACCAGCACGCGCTGCACGGAGCCCACCATCGCGCGGCTGATGGACTGCGCCTGCTCGTTGACGCGGTCCTGCAGACGCTGCAGGCGCTGCTGTTTCACCTCGTAGGGAACGTCGTCCGGCAATGACGCGGCCGGGGTGCCCGGGCGGCGGCTGTAGATGAAGCTGAAGCTCTGGTCGAACCCGACCTCTGCGATCAGGTCCATGGTCGCCTCGAAATCCCGCTCCGTCTCGCCGGGGAACCCCACGATGAAATCCGACGACAGGCTGATGCCGGGCCGCGCCTCGCGCAGGCGCCGGATCTTCTGCTTGTACTCGAGGGCCGTGTGCCCGCGCTTCATGAGCGCGAGGATCCGATCCGAACCGCTCTGCACAGGCAGGTGCAGGTAGCTCGCGAGATGCGGGACGTCGCGGTAGGCCTCGACGAGGCTGTCGCGGAACTCCATCGGGTGCGACGTGGTGAAGCGGATGCGCTCGATGCCGGGCACTTCCGCGACGAAGTAGATCAGCGCCGCGAGGTCCGCGTGGCCCCCGCCCGGCAGGTCGCCGCGGTAGGCATTGACGTTCTGCCCGAGCAGCGTGACCTCGCGCACGCCCTGCCGCGCGAGGCCGCGGACCTCGTCCATCACCTGCGACAACGGCCGGCTCACTTCCTCGCCGCGAGTGTATGGCACGACGCAGAAAGTGCAGTACTTGCTGCAGCCTTCCATCACGGACACGAAGGCAGTGGCACCTGCTGCGCGCGGCTCGGGCAGCCGGTCGAACTTCTCGATCTCGGGGAAGCTCACGTCGACGACCGCGCGGCCGCCACGCTTCAGCTCCTCGATCATGTCGGGCAGCCGATGCAGCGTCTGGGGGCCGAACACGAGGTCCACGAACGGCGCCCGCGCCGTGATGCCCTCGCCTTCCTGGCTCGCGACGCACCCACCGACACCGATGATCACCGCGGGCCGCTGCTGCTTCAGGAAACGCCACTGGCCGAGCAGCGAGAACACCTTCTCCTGCGCCTTCTCGCGCACCGAGCAGGTATTGAGCAGCAGGAGGTCTGCCTCGGCCGGATCGTCGGTCGGCTCGTAGCCGCCGGACGCACGCAGGACGTCCGCCATGCGGGCGGAGTCGTATTCGTTCATCTGGCAGCCGAAGGTCCTGACGTGTACGCGAGGCATGGGCCGGGCCCGGAGGCCTCAAGACGGTGATGTCTACGGAAAGGTCGTCAACAGGGCCGGTTCCGGCCGACGTGACCCAATATTACCAGCCCGGGGAGGCCCGGGACGACCGTTGTTGCGGACGCGCGGTCGGCGGCGGACACGGTTGACATATCGCTACTCGCCTACTCGCCGAGAACCGTGAACTGCGCCGGGATGGTCGCGTAGAACAGCTTCAGCTTCTCGCGCCGGACCAGGTCCAGGAGCTGCTCTGCTTCATCCTCGGCCACGATGAACTCGACCTCGACCGCCAGGGAGCCCGCCAGCTCGAAGAACGTGTTCTCGCGCAGCACGTGATGGCGCCCGAAGCCGGCCATCGCCTTGAACGCAGACCCGCCGCGCAGCCCGAGCTGGTTCGCCTGGTCGAGCAGCCACTCCCAGGCAGGACGCCCGCGGACGCGATCACTCTCGTGCACGTAGAACCTGAGGAATGAACCCCGCATGACTGCGCCTCCCGGTGTCAGCCCCTGAGCCAGGCCACGGTTCCGATCCCTGCGAACGTCATCAGTACCGACCCGACCAGGTGCAGCGCCGCCGCGCCGGCGGCCCACATCGTCCGGCCCTGCTGCAGGAGGGTGACGAGTTCCGCCGAGAACGTCGAAAACGTGGTGAGTCCGCCACAGAAGCCGGTCACGATGAGCAGCCGCCACTCCGGTGGAATCGCCGCATAGGTCGCGAAGAACGCGATCGCGACGCCGATGACGTAGCCACCGACCAGGTTCGCCACGAGCGTGCCCGGCGGGATGGCGGGAAAGAGGGAATTAAGCTGCGACCCGAGCCACCAGCGCAGCAGTGCGCCGAGGCTCGCACCGATACAGATCGCAACGACGGGCTTCCACATCCTCCCGTCCTCAACGCAACCCGGGACAGGGTGGGTGCGATCGTGCCATCAGAACGGGATGTCGTCGTCGAAGCCTTCGTCACGGGGCGCAGGAGCAGGAGCGCTGCGTTCGCCGCCGCCCGCAGCCCGCGGCTCGGCGCGCGATTCGGTGCCGGTGCCGCCGCCCGCCCGGCTGCCGAGCATCTGCATCTCGTTGGCGATGATCTCGGTGGTGTAGCGGTCGCGGCC
>VEPJ01000022.1 GCA_012026925.1 Gammaproteobacteria bacterium
GGCAGGTTGATCCACAGCTGGAAGCCGCGCATGCGGCCCTCCGTCTGCTGCGGCATCTCGGAATGGATCACGCCGCGACCGGCGGTCATCCACTGCACGTCTCCGGGGCCGATGTCGCCGACGTGACCGTGACTGTCCTCGTGGCGCATGTGCCCCTCGAGCATGTAGGTCACCGTCTCGAAGCCGCGGTGCGGATGCGACGGGAACCCCGCCAGGTAGTCGTTCGGGTCGTCGGAGAAGAACTCGTCGAGCATCAGGAACGGGTCGAAGCGCAGGTGCGGCCCGCTGCCGAGGCTGCGCCGCAGCTTGACCCCGGCCCCGTCGGACGCTGCGACCGACGCGATCACGGCCTGCAGGCTGCGCGTCGTCATCAGCGGCTCCGGTCCGGCGTCGCGTGGAAGGCGCGACGCGCGTCGAGCGACCAGTCGCCCGGGCCGCGCGCCACCAGGAACAGGAAGCCACCGGCCATGGCGAGGTTCTTCATGAACATGATGAACTGCGTCTGGTCACCGAGCTGGTGGTGGAAGATCAGCGCGGAGACCACCGAGAAGCCCGCGAGCAGGAACGCCACGAGGCGCGTGCGGTAGCCGAGGATGATGGCGATTGAGCCGCCGACCTCGAGCGCGATCACGAGCGGCAGCAGTGCCCCGGGAACCCCCATCGAAGCCATGTAACCCTGCGTGGCGGCATAGCCTCCGATCTTGGCGAGGCCCGAGAGCAGGAAGATGGCGGAGATGAGGATGCGGCCGAGGAGATCGGTGAAGTTCTGCTGCGTGTTCATGGTGACTCCTTGATACGGATTGGATGGTCGGAAAAGGATCGAGTTCAGTGACGGACCGACGCGGATCAGGCCGCGAGCTGGCCGATCCGCGAGACCGCGTCGGCGACCGCGGCGATCCGTTGCTCGACGCCGAGCGCGAGCCCTTCGGCATACACGAACTCGACGTCACGGATGCCGATGAAGCCGAGGAACTGCCTGACGTACTCCGTCTGCAGGTCCGCGGGCGTGCCGGCGTACCGCCCTCCGCGAGTGGCGAACACGTACGCCTTCTTGCCGTTGAGCAGGCCGACCGGGCCGTTCGCGGTGTAACGGAACGTCACGCCCGCGCGGGCAACGTGGTCGAAGTACGCCTTCAGCGCCGAGGGAACGCCGAAGTTGTACATAGGCAGGCCGATGACGATCACGTCGGCGCGCTGCAACTCCTCGATCAGTTCGTCCGACTCCGCGACCACGCGCTGCTGGTCGAGCGTGCGCTCGCTGGCGGGGGCGGCGAGGGCCTGGAAGCGTTCCGCGGTGAGGTGCGGAACGGGCTGCTTGGCGAGATCGCGGACGATGACGGTGTCGCCCGGGTTGCCGCCCGGCCGGTTCGCCTGCCGGGCTGCGAGCAGGGACTGGACGAATTCCGTCGCGAGGCGCGATGACTGCGCGTTCTTGCCGTGCATGCTGCTGTTGATCTGGAGGACGGTGGTCATGGCTGATCCTTTGGCTGTGAAAGACGGGGTTGCCTGGTGGATTGCCATTCTCCATCTATCGCCTCAATAAAAAAGACGATAAATTCGCTCCTAACAATCTATCGGCTAGATCAATGAGCCAGCCTCGCATCACCCTGGACCAATGGAATGCGCTCGTCGCCGTCGTCGAGGCGGGTGGTTACGCACAGGCCTCGACGCGGCTCCACCGCACCCAGTCCACCATCACCTACACCATCAAGAAGCTCGAGGACCTGCTCGGAGTGAAGGTGTTCGAAATCCAGGGGCGCAAGGCGGTGCTCACGCCGGCAGGCCAGGTGCTCTACCGACGGGGACGGGCCCTGGTCGACGAGGCGACCCGCCTCGAACTCGCTGCCGCCGAACTCGCGCGCGGCTGGGAGCCCGAGATCCGCATCGCCGTGGACATCATCTTCCCGACGTGGTTGCTGCTGCAGTGCCTCGCCACCTTCGGCGACGAGCACCCGGAGATCCGCATCGAACTCATCGAGTCGGTGCTAGGCGGCACGGAGGACGCGCTAACCGAGGGACGCGCCGATCTCGCGATCGGGGGCGTGGTTCCCGGCGGGTTCCTCGGCGATCCGGTGATGCAGGTACGGTTCGTGTGCGCCGCGGCGCCGTCACATCCGCTGCACGCGCTCGGCCGCACGTTGACGCTCGACGACCTGCGGCAACACCGCCATCTCGTCGTGCGCGACTCCGGAGCACAGCGCAGCCGCAGCGGCGGCTGGCTCAACGAGAAGCGCTGGACCGTCAGCAACAAGGCCACGTCGATCCGGGCCGCGTGCATGGGCCTGGGTTACGCGTGGTATCCGGAAGAAAGCATCCGCGAGGAACTCGACTCCGGGGCCCTCGTTCCGCTGCCGCTCGAACAGGGTCGCGAGCGCTACGTGACCCTGTACCTCATCTACGCCGATCGCGATACGGCCGGGCCGGGCGTGCGCCGCCTCACCGAGATCATCTGCGCCGCGGTCAGGAAACAGGAATCGACACCGACACCTTGAAGCCGGGGCCACGATCAGCGCCACGGAACTCCACGCTCGCGCCGTGCAGTTGCGCGATGCGAGCCACGATGGACAGGCCGAGCCCGCTGCCCTCTTCGCGTGCCGCGGACCCACGATGGAAGCGACGTCCGAGCTGCTGCCGCTCGTCCGGCGGCGGGCCATGCCCCGTGTCTTCGACCTCGAGCGACACGCGGTCGGGGTCGGCGGCATGCGCCAACCGGACGATGCAACGCTCGCCACCATGGCGGATCGCATTGTCCACGAGGTTGCGCAGCAGCGCCTCGAGGAGCGCGTCGTTGCCGCGCAGGGTCACGGATCCGCAGGGTTCCAGCTCGAGTGACTTGCCGCGATCCATCGCCTCGGGCGCCAGCGCCGCGACCACGCGCTCGGCGATTTCGTCGAGACGGCAGTCCGCCAGCAGCGCCCCGGGTTCCGTTTCGTCCGCGCGAGCCAGCAGCAGCAGCTGCTCCGACAGCCGCGACGCGCGGTCGCAGGCCTCGATGACATGGTGCAGCGCGGCCCGCGCGGTATCGGGGTCGCGCGATTCACTGGCGACCTCCGCCTGCGCGCGAATCGCCGCGATCGGCGTCCTGAGTTCGTGCGCCGCCTGCGACGTGAACCGGCGCTCCGAGTCGAGCGAATCACGCATGCGCGAAAACAGCCGGTCGAGGGTCTCCGCCAGCGGACTGAGCTCGCTCGGGAGCCCGCGGATCGTGAGCGGGTTCAGGTCCAGTGGTCCGCGGCGCGCCACCTCGTCGCCGAGCGCCTGCAGCGGGCGCATTCCACGGCCGACCACCCACCAGATGAGCAGGCCGAGCAGCGGCAGCGCGAGCAGCAACGGCAGGAGGGAATTGAGCGCGATGCCGGCCGCAATGCGGTTTCGCGCCGCGTGCTCCTCCGCCACCTGGACGAGCGTCTCGCGCTCGCGGTCCCAGCTGCTGAAGACGCGCCAGTCGCGCCCGCCGATGCTCGCGTCGCTGAACCCGGACTCCGCGGGCGACAACCTCGCGTCGGGCGCGCCGGACGAGCGGAACACGAGGTCACGACCGTCCTTCCAGACCTGGAACACGACGCGCTTCCCGATGGGCGCGGCGGCGTCCGCCTCGTCGAGCGAAAGCTCCTCGAGTTCATGACCCGCCTGCGCAACGACGAGCGTCGCGGCCTGGGCGAGGTGGGCATCGAGGAGAGCGTCGATTTCGCGGTGCGCGTCGGCGTACGTACCAACGGCGACGAGGGCCCACGCGGCGGCGACTCCGGCGAGCAGCAGGCCGAGGAGCCGGCGACGCATCGAGAAGCTACCGGCGCTCACGTTCCCCACCCGTCCTCGGCACCATGTACCCGACCCCGCGCACCGTGCGAATCACGCCGGGCTCGAGCTTGCGGCGCAGGTGATGCACGTGGACCTCGATCGCGTTGCTGTCGAGCCCGCTGTCCCACTCGTAGAGCCGCGACTCGAGCTGGCTGCGCGTCAGTACTCGACCCGCGTTGAGCAGCAACTCGTGCAGGAGGGCGAACTCGCGCGGCTGCAACTCGACCGGCCGCCCGCGAAAGGTCGCCGTCCGCGCCGCCGGATCGACCACCACGTGACCGACCTGCAGCAGGCCCGCGGCGGCACCTTGCGACCGTCGGACCACGGCACGGAGTCGTGCCGCAAGTTCGGCGATCGCGATCGGCTTGACCACGTAGTCGTCGGCGCCGCCGTCGAGCCCCTTGACCCGGTCCTCCACGGCGTCTCGCGCAGTGAGCACGACGACCGGCGTCCGATCGCCCCTCCCGCGCAGCCGCTGCAACAGCTCGAGCCCGGTCAGCCGCGGCAGGCCGAGGTCGAGCACCACGGCCTTGAACTCTTCGCCGCGAAGCGCGACGTCCGCGGCCGAGCCGTCCTCGAGCCACTCGACCGCGAATCCGGCCTCGCGCAGGCCCGCCTGCAGGGCGTCGCCGAGGAGGGCGTCGTCTTCGACCAGCAGGATCCGCATGCTTTCAATCGTCGCTGCTCTCACCCTCCTCCGCCAGTACGGATTCGCCGCGTTCGGCGCCTGAAGCCGACGCTGCGAGACCGGTGCTGCCGCCACCGAGCAGGGACCATCCCCAGAAGCCGAGCACCGCCGCCGCGACCGCCACGCCGAGCGCTCGTGCGGCGACAGGCTCCGTCGCCTGGCCGACGCCTCGCTTGTAGCCGGTGACCATCGCCCGCACCAGGTTCTCCCGGTGGGCCAGGCTGCTCGCGATCACGCCGAGCACGTGCAGGACGACGACCGCCAACCAGGCATTGGCCAGCGCCCCGTGAATCTCCTCGAGCGACTCGCCGCCGAGTTCGTTGAGGTTCATGTAACCGGTCGCACCAGTGGCGACACCGAGGATGAGAATCGCGTACACGGCCCAGCTCCCGGCGGGATTGTGACCCGTGTAATCGCGTGCGCGGCCGGTGGCGAGACTCCGGAGGTGTGCGAGCGCCTTGCGCGGACCGTAAACAAAGGACGAGAAGCGGGCGTAGCGCGTCCCGACGAGTCCCCACAGCAGGCGGAACGCAATGAGTCCCAGCACCGTGTAACCGAGCATGACGTGCACGTTGCGCAGCCGCTCCGACTCCGACAGCACATAGGCGCCGGCAAAGGACGCGGCGAGCGCCCAGTGGAACACGCGGACCGGCAGGTCCCAGACGAACGTCCTGTCTTTCATGTCGACCTCACTTGGGAATGCGGATGGAGTCTTCATCGAATCGGCCGGACTCGGCGCCCGGGTGGCAGGCGGCGCAGTTCGCGGCGCCCTTCACGCCCGGCCGTTGCCAGGTGCTCTGGGGCACCTCGCCATGCTCCTCGCGGAACCATCGGCTCGTCGTAATGCGCGGGAGCGTAGCGGCGCTGCCTGGCCGCTCCGGGCCCGGCTGTGCCTGAAGGTATGCGGCCACCGCCGCTAGATCCCTGGCATCGAGGCTGGCGTCCACCCCGTAGTGCCGGTCGAGCGCGGCCAGGATCAGGGTCCAATCGTTCGGCTTGAGTGCGTTCGCGGGAAAGGCGACGTGGCAGCTTCCGCACTCCGCGCGCCAGGTCTCCTTGTCCGAGGGAGACGCGCCCAGCACTTCCTCCTGGAAGGCCATCAGCAGGACCAGCATGGCCGCGGGCCGCGCAACGGTGCGGAAGCGGTGACGAAGTCGGGAATCCGGCATGGGAACTCCTGTCAGTGCAGTGAAATCAGGTACGCGAGGACATCGGCCTTCTCGGACGCCGTGCACTCGCGACCGACGACGTCGTTGCAGTTGCGCTTGAACCACTTCTCCGCCTTCGCGAAATCGGTGAATCGGCGCGGATTCGCGGCGGGCGCGAGCGGGGCGATCGGCTTGCCGGTGACCGCGTGCCTGCCCTCCGCGCGCGGATCGCCGGTGTGGCACGACGCGCAGCTCCAGTCCTTGTGGCGCGCGTGGAAGAAGCGGTCGCCCGCCGCCGCAGTCGGCACGGGGGCTGTCGCGCCCTTCACGACAGGCTGTGACCCGTAGGTATTCAGCAGGTCGGTCGCGGTCTCGGCGCCTGCCGCGCTCGCGGCGAGCACCGTGAGAAGCAGGACGATCGGCCTTTGCATGTGCGGCTCCATCGAACGTAGTGACGGAGGCGCACGCTAGGGGCCGAACCTTAACGCGCCATTAACGGGCCCGTGGCGGCGGTTGACGCCGGGCGGAGTCGCCCGGCAATATCTGCCCAGGCAGTTACAGCCTGAGCTACCTATGCCTGAGCAACACTATCGTCCCGGCACCTACCGGGCGCGCGGCAGCCTGGGCTACCTGCTGCGCCGCGTGTACACGATCATGCACGAGCGCATCGAGGCGGCCTTCGCCAGCCACGAGTTCACGCTCATGCAATGGATCGTCCTGATCTACCTGCGCGACGGACTGGCGCGCACTGCCTCGGACATTGCCCGCGAATTCCGCCACGACAGCGGCGCGCTCACGCGCGTCATCGACCAGCTCGAGCGCCGCGGGCTGCTGACCCGTCACAGGAGCACGACGGACCGCCGCTTGGTCGATCTCGGGCTCACGGCCAAGGGAACGAAGACGATCGAGGAGCTGCTGCCCGTCATGGCCGGGCAGCTGAACGAGGCGCTCGCACCGTTCACGCGCGCCGAGTTCGAGCAGATGCGCGACCTGATGGAGCGCCTGGTGGATCACCTCCAGCGGCTGCCGCCGCCCGCGCAAGCGAGCCCGGCTGCCGCCAGCGCCAGGGCGCCGAAGGTCCGGCGCGTGAGCCGCCCGGCGGCGCCCCGGAGGAGAAGACGGTCATGAGCACTCGACGGCATCTGCTCGTCGGTTCGCTTGCGCTCGTGCTCGGCGGCTGCCTGAGCACTCCGCAGGACGGCCGGCGGGAAAAGGAGCTGCAGCCGGACGCGCTCGGCCTCTCCGGCCCCGCCTACGTCCGTCCAGGCGAGGAATGGTGGCGCTCACTCGGTGATCCGCAGCTCGATCGACTCGTCGCGCAGTCGCTCGCCGGCAACCCGACCCTCGCCGTGTCGCTGGCACGGGTGCGTGGCGCCTGGGAACAGGCCAGGATCGTCGGCGCCGGTGACAACCTGCATGTCGACTTCGACCTGTCGGCCTTCCGCACCAAGGTCAGCGGCAACTACATCTATCCGCCGCCCTATGCTGGCGCCACGTTCTGGGACGGGCGCGTGGGTTTCAACTTCGCGTGGAACCTGGACTTCTGGGGCCGGCAGGCGTCGCTCATCGAGCAGGCGAGCATGGCCGCCAGGGCGTCGGAGTTCGATGCCGCCGCGGCGACGCTCGCCCTGTCCGGCACCGTGGCGCAGACCTACGTCGATCTCGAGCGCATCACCCGGTTGAGCCAACTCGCCGATCGTGCCGCCGGACAGCGCGAAAGCCTGCTCTCGCTGACGCGGCAGCGCGTGAAGGCTGGACTCGACAGCGATGTCGAACTGCGCACGGCGGAGGCGAATCGCGCCCAGGCCGACGTCGAGCGCGAGCAGGCGCGGGTGGGACGGGAGATCGCAGTCCACTCGCTGGCCGCGCTCTCGGGACAGGGCGCCAATGCCTATCCGGCGATCACCGCGCCCGAGCTCGACCTCGAGCAGGCGCTGCCCGTGCCCGACGCCCTGCCCGCCGACCTGCTGGCGCATCGCCCCGACGTCGCCGCCGCCAGGGCACGTGTCGTGGCGGCGCGTGCAGGACGCGAGGCAGCCCATGCGGCCTTCTATCCGAACGTCAACCTCATCGGCTTCCTCGGCCTGACGGCCGTGGGGCTCGAAGAGCTGCCCAAGGGAAACTCGCGGACCTGGAACGCCGGCCCCGCGATCCACCTCCCCGTCCTCGACGCCGGACGCCTCAAGGCCGAGTACGGCAAGTCCACGGCCGACCTCGACGCCGCGGTCTCGACCTACAACGAGACCGTAATCCGCGCGATCCGCGAAACTGCCGACCAGGCTGCGCGCGTGCAGGCGCTGGACAGGCAGTTGGCCGACCAGGCGCGCGCGCTCGCAGCCGCCGAACAGGCCTGGCAGCTCGCGGAGCAGCGCTACCGGGCCGGCCTCACGAATTTCCTGACCGTGCTGAACGCGGAAACCCAGGTGCTGGCGGCGCGCCGCCAGCGCGTCAACCTGCTCGCGGACCGCACGCTCGCGCGCGTCGCGCTGCTCGTCGCCCTCGGCGGCAGCTTCGACGCGACCCAACCTACGCCGTTGGCCGCCGCGACACTGCCGAGCGGCAAGGAGAACACCAAGTGAGCACCCCCGCATCGGAAACGGCCAGGGAACCCGGCATGTCCGGGCGCCGCCGCGGCCTGCTGATCCTTGCGGTCGTCGTCGTACTGGGCGGCGCGGTTTGGGCCATCTACTGGTTCGGTTACGGCCGCTGGCACATCTCGACCGACAACGCCTACGTCGGCGGCAACATCGTGCAGGTGAACTCGGAAATCGCGGGCAGCGTCCTGTCGGTCCACACCCGCGAAACCGAGACGGTCGCAGCGGGACAGCCACTGCTCGAGCTAGATCCGGCGGACGCGCGCGTCGCGATGGATTCGGCCGTGGCGGATCTCGGCAACACGGTTCGCCAGGTACGCGGGAGCTTCGTCCAGGTCGAGCGCCTGCGTGCGCAGGTCTCGGTGCGGGAGGTCGAACTGCAGCGTGCACGCGAGGACTTCGCCCGCCGCAACGACATTGCAGGCGGCGGTGCAGTCTCCGCTGAAGAAGTCGCACACGCCCGCGAGAACATCCAGGGCCTCGAGGCTGCCCTGCGCGCCGCGCGGGAGGACCTCAACGTCGCGCTCGCCCAGACCCGGGGCACCACGCCGGCGCAGCACCCCCAGGTGCTGCGCGCCGCTGCACGCGTGCGTGAGGCAGCCCTCGCCCTGCAGCGCACGACGATCAGGGCACCGGGCAATGGCGTCGTCGGCAAGAAAGGCGTCCAGGTCGGCCAGCGCGTCGCTCCCGGCACGCCGCTGATCGGGCTCGTGCCGCTCGACGACATCTGGGTGGATGCGAACTTCAAGGAGGTCCAGCTCGCCCAGATGCGCATCGGCCAGCCGGTCGAGATCGTGTCGGACCTCTACGGCCGCGGGGTGAGGTACGCCGGGCACATCAAGGGCATTTCGCCCGGCACCGGCGCGGCGTTTGCGCTACTGCCGCCGCAGAACGCCACGGGCAACTGGATCAAGATCGTGCAGCGCGTC
>VEPJ01000063.1 GCA_012026925.1 Gammaproteobacteria bacterium
GTGGCGATCGGCCAGGAGCGGCAGCACGACGTCCGCGTCGTTCTGTTCGTGCGGCTGCGGCCGGGTGTCGAGCTGGACGCGGCTCTCGAGAAGCGCATCCGCGACGTGATCCGCGCCAACACGACCCCGCGCCACGTGCCCGCGAAGATCGTCGCCGTGCCGGACATCCCGCGCACCATCAGCGGCAAGATCGTCGAACTCGCGGTTCGCAACGCAGTCCACGGTCGGCCGGTCAAGAACACGGACGCGCTGGCGAATCCGGGCGCGCTCGAGCACTTCCGCGACCGGCCCGAGCTCGAGACCTGAACCGGCCCGGCATGCGATGAGCGAAGCACGCGACCTGACCCGCGCCTACCGGGCGTCGCTGCAGCGCCACGGCTACTCGCCCGATCCCGCACAGCTGCACGCCGTATCCCGGCTCGACGCGCTGCGGCGCGCGCTCGAGACGGCCGCACCCGCCCCGCGCGGCTGGCTGGCGCGCGCATTCGGTCGCATGCGCGAGCGGAGCGACCCGGCCGTCAAGGGCCTCTACCTGTGGGGCGGTGTCGGCCGGGGCAAGACGTTCCTGATGGACCTGTTCCACGCCGGGGTCGGCGTGCCGGCGCGACGCGACCACTTCCATCGGTTCATGAAGGACGTGCACGGCCGCCTGCGCGACCTCGGGCGCGTCGAGGACCCGTTGCCACGCGTTGCCGCCGGCATCGCCGCAGAAGCGCGCGTGCTCTGCCTGGACGAGCTGTTCGTGAGCGACATCGCCGACGCCATGATCCTCGCCGGCCTGTTCGACGCACTGGTGAACCGGGGCGTCACGCTGGTCTTCACGTCGAACTCGCCGCCGTCCGGGCTCTATCGCGACGGCCTGCAGCGCGCCCGCTTCCTTCCCGCCATCGCACTGATCGAGCGGTGCTGCGAGGTCGTGAACGTGGACGCCGGTCACGACTACCGCCTGCGCCAGCTCGCGAAGGCACCGCTGTACGTGCGCGCCACGGACGGCGACGCGGACGTCGTGCTGCTCGAGCGATTCGCCGCCATCGCCGGCGACCCCGGCCAGCCCGGCGGTGAGCTCGAGGTCGAGGGCCGGCCGATCCCCGTCCGTCGCCGGACGTCGGACGTCGTGTGGTTCGATTTCCAGGCGATCTGCGCCGGGCCGCGCGGCGCCTCGGACTACGTGGAGATCGCACGCGACCATCACACGGTGTTCGTTTCGGACGTCCCGGTGTTCGATCCGACCCGCGAGGACGAGGCCCGGCGCTTCATCGCGCTGGTGGACGAGTTCTACGACCGCGGCGTCAAGCTGGTACTTTCCGCAGCCGCGCCGGCCGGCGACCTGTACCGGGGCGAGCGGCTGCATTTCGAGTTCGAGCGCACGCGCAGCCGGCTCGTCGAGATGCAGTCGCACGAGTACCTCGCCCGCGAGCACCGCCCCTAGCTCTGGCGCGCCACGCGGCGCGATCGTTACACTCGCAATCATCGCCCCCACCGCGCGAGCCGCAGTGCAGCGTCCGCAGAAGAACCGCATCCAGCTCGAGCGCTTCCTCCCGTACCGGCTCTCGGTGCTGACGAACCTCGTGAGCGGCGCGATCGCTGGCGTGTACGAAGAGCGTTTCGAGCTGACGATTCCGGAGTGGCGCGTCCTCGCCGTGCTCGCGCGCCACCCGGGCCTCTCGGCCGCCGAGGTGGCGACACACACGCGCATGGACGCCGTGGCCGTGAGTCGCGCGGTATCTCGCCTTCTGAAGGCCGGGCGACTGCGCCGCTCGATCGCGCCGGACGACCGGCGCCGCTCGGTGCTCGAACTCTCGGCCGCCGGCGAGTCTGTTTACCGCGAGATCGCCCCGGTCGCGCTCCGATACGAACGCGCCCTGGTTGCGTGCCTCGATGCGTCCGAACTGGCGACACTGGACGCGACGCTCGAGAAGCTCACGGCCCGCGCGAACGCACTCGCGTCCGCAAGGCGTGGAAGCAGGACCTGATGCTGCATTGCGGAATGCGCGTAGCAGCCCGATCCGCAGGTCACCCTGACCTATAATCCGACGCGGTCCCAGAACCAGGAACCAGGAAGACCAACCATGGCAGGCACCATCCCGGCCGTGCGCAAGCACCTCATCGACTCGATTGCCGCGCACACCCGATCGCTCAAGTCCCGCTCGCACGTGCCTGCCGCGCAGTTCGCGCAGTCGTACTACCGCGGGGGCGACGAGGACGACCTGCGCGACCGTTCGCCGGCCGCGCTGGCCGCCGCCGCGACGGATCACCTTCGGTTCGGTGCGACCCGGCGGCCCGGTCGTCCGCAGGTCCGCGTGTTCAACCCGACGGAAGCGGAGCACGGCTGGACTTCGCCGCACACCGTGGTCGAGGTCGTCACCGACGACATGCCGTTCCTGGTGGACTCGCTGGCCATGGTCCTGAACGAATGCGGCCTCGCGCAACACATGATGGTCCACCCGGTGCTGTACGTCGTGCGCGATCGCGGCGGCCGCCTGCAGCGCTGCAGCGGCGAACCGGCGACCGGCGCGCGCGCAGAATCCTGGCAGCACATCGAGGTCGATCGCACGTCGGACGCGGCCATGCTCGCGGACGTCCGCGCACGCATCGTCACGGTGCTGGAGGACGTCGCGCTCGCGGTGCGCGACTGGCAGGCCATGGCGGCGAAGGCCGTGTCTCTCGCGCACGGCGTCGCCGCGGGCGTGCCCGGCTTGAGCCGTGCCGAGTGCCTCGAAGCGAGCGCCTTCCTCGCATGGCTGGCCGAAAACCACTTCACGTTCCTCGGCTACCGCGAGTACAGGCTCGTGCGTGGCGCCTCCGCGGACCGCCTCGAGCCCGTCGCCGGCTCGGGCCTCGGGCTGCTCAGCACCGGCAAGGGTCGCCCGCGGCCGCGGCCGTCCGTCCTGCGCGGCGAGGCCCGCCGGATGGCGCGCGAGCCGTCGCTGCTCATCGTCACGAAGGCGAACTCGGTCTCGACGGTGCACCGCGCGACCTACCTCGACTACATCGGCGTCAAGTCCTTCGACTCGCGCGGCCGCGTCACCGGGGAGAAACGGTTCCTGGGCCTCTTCACGTCCTCGACCTACAGCGCGAGCCCGCGCGAAATCCCGCTGCTCCGCCACAAGGTGCAGCGCGTGGTCGACCACATCGGCGTCGCGCCGGTGAGCCACGACGGCAAGGCCCTGTTCCACGTGCTCGAGAGCCACCCGCGGGACGAACTCTTCCAGGCGAGCGTGCCCGAGCTCGTCCGCAGCGCCCGCGGCATCGTCAACATCTACGAGCGCCGGCGCGTGCGTCTCTTCGTGCGCCGCGACCCGTACCGCCGGTTCTTCTCGTGCCTGCTGTACGTCCCGCGCGACCGATACCACACCGGGGCCCGCAGGCGGATCGAGCAGATCCTGCTCGAGGAACTGCACGGCCGTACGCTCGAGTCCCAGGTCCAGATCTCGGAGTCCACGCTCGCGCGGCTGTACACCCTGGTGCGCACCGATCCCGAGCGCGAGGTGAGCGCCGACATCGAGCGCATCGAGCGACGCATCGCGGAGGCGCTGCGCACCTGGGACGACCGGCTGCGCCAGGAGCTGCACGCGCGATTCCCGGAGGACCAGGCCGCGCAGATGGCGAACCGGTTTGCCTCGGCATTCCCGGCCGCCTACCAGGAGGACGTCCCGGCGCGCGACGCGATAAACGACATCCGCGCACTCACGTCGCTGCCCGAGGGTGCGCCGGCGCTCGACCTCGAGCTGCGCAGTGGCGACCGCGCGCGCAAGGCGCTGCACCTGCGGTTGTTCCGCCGCGGCGAGCCGATCGCGATGTCCGACCTCGTGCCGCTGCTCGAGAACTTCGACCTGCGCATCCTGAACGAACGGCCCTACCGCGTCGGTTCCGGCGACGATCTCTGGATCCAGGACCTCGAGGTCGTTCAGACCGGCGGTCGTGCGCTCGACCCCGAGCAGGTCGGCACCCGCTTCGAGGAGGCGTTCTTCGCCGTCTGGAACGGCCGGGCCGAGAGCGACGGGTTCAATCGACTCGTGCTGGCCGCGGGCCTCGGCTGGCGCCAGGCCGTCGTGATCCGGGCGGTGTGCCGCTACCTGCTGCAGACCGGCCTGCCGTTCAGCCAGCGTTACATGGAGTCCGTTCTGGCGCGCCATCCCGGCATCGCGGCACGGCTCGCCTGGACGTTCGAGGCGCGCTTCGATCCGGCGCTCAAGGACGCGACGCGCGCGTCGCAGCTGCGCTCGCTGGGTCGCGAGATCGACGAAGCGCTCGAACAGGTCACGAGTCCCGACGACGACCGCATCCTGCGCGCCTTCCGCGCCGTGATCGGCGGGACGCTCCGCACGAATTTCTACCAGCTGGACGCGAGCGGGCAGCCGAAGCCCTACCTGTCGTTCAAGCTCGACCCGAAGAGCATCCCGGAGCTGCCGAAGCCGCGGCCGATGTTCGAGATCTGGGTGTATTCGCCGCGCGTCGAGGGCGTGCACCTGCGCATGGGCAAGGTCGCGCGCGGCGGCATCCGCTGGTCCGACCGCCGCGAGGACTTCCGCACGGAAGTCCTGGGCCTCATGAAGGCGCAGAACGTCAAGAACACCGTGATCGTACCGGTGGGCTCGAAAGGCGGGTTCTACCCGAAGCAGCTGCCGCGCGGCGGCAGTCGCGAGGATGTGCAGCGCGAAGGCACCGAATGCTACAAGACGTTCATCCGCGGCCTGCTCGACCTGACGGACAACGTCAGGGGTGCCGACGTGGTACCGCCCGCGCTCACGGTGCGCTACGACCCCGACGATCCCTACCTGGTCGTCGCAGCGGACAAGGGCACGGCGACTTTCTCCGACACCGCCAATTCGCTGTCGGCCGAGTACGGCTTCTGGCTCGGTGACGCCTTCGCGTCCGGCGGCTCGGCGGGCTACGACCACAAGAAGATGGGAATCACCGCCAAGGGTGGCTGGGAGTGCGTCAAGCGTCACTTCCGTGAAATGGGGGTGGACATCCAGTCGGAGGACTTCACCGTCGCCGGCGTCGGCGACATGGCCGGCGACGTGTTCGGCAACGGCATGCTGCTGTCGCGGCACATCCGGCTGCTCGCGGCCTTCAATCACCAGCACATCTTCCTCGACCCGGACCCGGACGCCGAACGGAGCTTCCGCGAGCGCGAGCGGCTGTTCAACCTGCCCCGCTCCACCTGGGCCGACTACGATGCGCGGCTCATCTCCAGGGGCGGCGGCGTCCACCCGCGCGACGCCAAGGAGATCGCGCTCACGCCGCAGGCGCGCGTCCTGCTCGGCATCGAGGCGCCCAAGGCGACCCCCCAGCAGGTCATCGTCGCCATCCTGAAGCTGCCCGTGGACCTGCTCTGGAACGGCGGCATCGGCACTTACGTCAAGGCGTCGTGGGAAGCCAACTCCGCGATCGGCGACCGCACCAACGATGCGGTGCGCGTGGACGGACGCGACCTGCGGTGCAAGGTCATCGGCGAGGGCGGCAACCTCGGCCTGTCGCAGTTCGGACGCATCGAATTCGCGCTGCACGGTGGCCGGCTCAACACCGACTTCGTCGACAACTCGGGCGGCGTGGCCTGCACGGACCACGAGGTCAACATCAAGATCCTGCTCGACGTCGTGCAGCGCCGCACGAAGCTGACGCTGCCGGCACGCAACAAGCTCCTGGCCGAGATGACGGACGACGTGGGCACGCTGGTGCTCCGCGACAACTACCTGCAGAGCCAGGCGCTGAGCCTGCTCGAGGCGGTGGCGCCCGAGCGCCTCGGCGAGCACGCGCACCTGATCCGCTCGCTCGAACTCGATGGCGTGCTCGACCGGGCCCTCGAGTTCCTGCCGAGCGGCGAGGAGATCGAGGACCGGAGGCGCTCCGGCAAGGGGCTCACGCGTCCGGAGCTGTCGATCGTGCTCAGCTACGCGAAGATCGCGCTCTACGGCCAGCTGATGCGCTCGGACGTGCCGGAAGACCCGTACCTCGGGCGCGAGCTCGACCGCTACTTCCCGGAACGGCTCGCCCAGCGCTACGCGTCGCTGCTCGGCGAGCACCGCCTCAGGCGCGAGATCATCGCGACGGCGACCACGAACAGCATCGTGAACCGCATGGGGCCGACCTTCGTCGCACGCACCCAGCAGGACACCGGTACCGACGCCGCGACGGTCGCGCGCGCCTACACGATCGCGCGCGAGGCCTTCGACGTACGCGACCTGTGGCAGTCGATCGAGCGGCTCGACAACAAGGTCCCCGCGGCCGTGCAGTACGCCATGGTGCTCGACACGATCGTGCTCATCCGCCAGGTCACCTACTGGCTCATCCAGCGCCATCGCGGCGAGCTCGGGATCGAGATGCAGGTCGGCCGGTTGCGCCCGGGCATCCGCGAACTCGCCGCGTCGCAGCCGGCCTGGCTGCAGGGCCTCGAGCGAGGGGGCCACGACACGCGCGCCGCCGAACTCGTCGGGGCCGGCGTACCGCAGGGCCTCGCGCGCCAGATCGCGGCGTGTTCCGCGCTGCAGTGCGCGCCCGACATCGTCGAACTCGCGCAGAACCGGAAGATGTCCGTCGAGGCTGCCGCCAACGCGTACTTCGGCGTCGGCTCTGCATTCGGCCTCGACTGGATGCGTGGCCGGATCGAGGGCCTCGACACGGAGGGCCACTGGCACGCCGTGGCACGCGGCAGCCTGCGCGAGGCGCTCTACGAGACGCACCGCGGGCTCGTGCAGCGCGTGCTCGAGGAAACGCGCGAGCGCGACCCGGCCCGTGCGCTCGACCGCTGGCAGTCCAAGCATGCGGCCGCCGCGCAGCATGCCAAGGGTGTCGTGGGCGACATCCAGTCGCAGCCGGCGGGCGTGGACTATGCGTCGTTGTCCGTGGCGCTGCAGGCGGTACGCCGGCTCGTCGTGGCCGAGAGGTGATGCGCTGCGGACTCGTCGTCACGACGCACGATCGTCCGGACGCGCTCGAGTGCGTGCTCGCGAGCGTATCGCGGCAGTCACGTTGGCCCGACGAGATCACCGTGGCCGAGGACGGGTCCGACCCGGCCACGGCCCGCGTGGTGCACGGCTTCGAACCGTCGTCGCGTTGCCCCGTCCGGCACGTCACGCAGCCGCACGAGGGCTTTCGGGCCGGCCGAATCCGTAATGCAGCCATTGCCGCGAGCGACTGCGACTACCTCGTCCTGCTCGACGGCGACATGGTGGTCGACGCGGACTTCGTCGCGGACCACGTCGCGCTCGCCCGTCCCGGGCGCTTCAGCCAGGGTGTGCGCATCCTCCTCGACGAGCGCGCGACCCGGGCCTTGCTGGCGAGTCCAGGACGACTGCCCGGCCTGCTGACCCCGGGTCTCGGTGGCCTGCGGCGCTCGTACGCCGTGCACGCGCCGGCACTGACGTCCCTGGTCCGAGGTATTGCGGGCACCGTGATTTCCATCAAGTCCTGCAACCAGGGGTTCTGGCGCAGCGACCTCCTGGCCGCCAACGGGTTCGACGAGGACCACTCGGGCTGGGGCTACGAGGACAAGGAACTCTGCGCGCGGCTCGAGAACGCCGGCGTAAGGCGCCAGACGCTGCTGTTCGCCGCAATCGCGTTTCACCTCGACCACGCCCCCGCCGCGCGCCACGGTGTCGACTCCAACCGGGAGCGCTGGCTCGAGACGCTGCGGTCGGGCCGGAGGCGCTGCGAGCACGGCATCGACGGGCACCTGCCCGCGTGAGCGTCGCGGCTTTCCCGTCTGGCCGACGACCCGCCGCGTTGCTATAAGAACCGCATCCTTCCCCAACACCCGACCCACATGAGCACCGGCAAACTGGTACTGCTGCGCCACGGCCAGAGCATCTGGAACCTCGAGAACCTGTTCACGGGGTGGATCGACATCGACCTGTCCGAGCAGGGACGCGGCGAGGCCATCGAGGCCGGCCGGTTGCTCAAGGCCGAGGGCATCGCCTTCGACATCGCGTTCACGTCGGTCCTGAAGCGAGCGATCCGCACGCTATGGATCGCGCTGGATGAAATGGACCTGATGTGGCTGCCGGTCGAGCGCACCTGGCGCCTGAACGAGCGCCACTACGGCGCGCTGCAGGGACTCAACAAGACCCAGACCGTCGAGAAGCACGGGGCGGACCAGGTGAAGGTCTGGCGCCGCAGCTACGACATCCCGCCGCCGCCGCTCGACCCGAACGATCCGCAGAACCCGCGCTTCGACCGGCGTTATGCGAACGTACCGGCGGGCGAGATGCCTGCGTCGGAGTCGCTGAAGGACACGCTGGCCCGCGTGCTGCCCTTCTGGAACTCGCGCATCGCCCCGGAACTCGCTTCCGGCCGCAACGTGCTCGTCGCCGCGCACGGCAACAGCCTGCGTGCGCTCGTGAAGATGCTAGACAACATGTCGGACTCGGCGATCGTCGAGCTCAACATCCCGACGGGCGTACCGCTGCTCTACGAGCTCGACTCGCACATGAAGCCGGTCTCGAGCCGATACCTCGGCGATCCGGAAGCCGTTAAGGCGCGCGCGGAAGCGGTCGCTCGCCAGACGGAAACCCGCAAATAGACACGGGGCCAGCGCTGGAAATTCGGTACCATTCACCGATTTTCCGATTGGCCGGAAAATCGGTGAATGGCACCGAATTTCCAGGGTCAGCGGGTCGCCGAGGCGACCGCGCCGGCGAGCCGGCGCAGGGCGTCCTCGTATTCGCCGATCATGCGCGCGACGAGTTCGGCCGTCGGCAGCACGTCGTGGATGTTGCCCACGCCGTGGCCACCGCTCCAGATGTCGCGCCACACCTTCTTCTCCATGTTGCCGCCCGAGCCGAAATTCATCGTCGACTTGTCCGCCTCCGGCAGGTGCGCCGGGTCGAGCCCGGCCGCCACCACGCTGCGCGCGAGGTAGTTGCCCTTCACGCCGGTGAACAGCGACGTGTAGACGACGTCGTCCGACGACGAGTCCACGATCATCTGCTTGTAACCGTCCGGCACGTTCGCTTCCGTCGTCGCGAGGAAGCGCGTGCCGATGTAGGCCATGTCCGCGCCGAGCGCTAGCGCAGCGAACACGTCGGACC
>VEPJ01000031.1:0-799 GCA_012026925.1 Gammaproteobacteria bacterium
TGTTCGAGCGGTCGCGCGGCCTCGGCGGACGGCTGGGCACGCGCCGCCAGGGCAATTTCGCCTTCGACCACGGCGCGCAGTTCGTCACGGCGCGCAGCCGCTCCTTCGTCAAGTACGTCGAGATCGCGGCCCGCGCGGGCGTTGCCTTGCCGTGGAAGCCGCGCATCCAGGAGGACGACCGCTCGTGGGGCGCGCCGATCGAAGACTGGCACGTGGGCGCACCCGGCATGAGCGCTTTCCTGCGGCCCCTCGCGCGCGGGATCGACCTGCAGACCGGCGTATCCGTGCACGAACTGCTGCAGGGGCAACGCGGCTGGGAGCTGCAGACGGACTCGGGGCGGGAAAGCCGGATCTTCGACGCGGTCGCGGTCGCGGTCCCGGCGCCGCAGGCGATGACGCTGCTCGGTCCGCACGGCCGCGCATTCCGTCACCTCACCGACGTGCGGATGGCGCCCTGCTGGACGGCCATGATGGCGTTCGAGCACGCGATCGACGCCGGCAGCGAAGCTCGCCGCTGGACCCGTGGCCCGCTCTCGTGGGCTGCCTGCGACTCGAGCAAGCCGCAGCGCCCCGCCGGACCACAGTGCTGGGTCGTGCACGCGGCACCGGCGTGGTCGCGCGAACACCTCGAAGCCGACGCGCAGGAGGCGGCACGCCTTCTGCTGCACGAACTTGCGAGCGCACTCGGCCTCACGCTGCCGCCGCCGGTCTTCCTGCTCGCGCACCGCTGGCGGCACGCGCTCGTCGAGCAGCCGCTCGGCCTGCCTTGACTCGTGGACGAAGCGATCGCCGCCGGCCC
>VEPJ01000031.1:809-18525 GCA_012026925.1 Gammaproteobacteria bacterium
AGGCAGGCCGAGCGGCTGCGGCGACTGGTGCATCGCGCCACGCGTCGCGGCCGCCTACGAGAGCGGCCGCACGCTGGCTCACTCGCTCCTGTCGATGGTGGGGCTCTCGGCAGCGGTCGCGCGCCGCTGACGCCGCGACGCAGCCATCGAACGCAGCGCGGCCGCGGGATGCATGAGCCGCATGCGCGCGCCGTCGTCGGCCAGCAGCTCGTAGCCGCCCCACAGCGCGAGCGACATGAGCAGAGGCAGGATCTCGTAGATCACCCGGTAGAGCAGCACGGAGGCGAGCAGTTCCGCCGGCGGCACGTGCGGCAGGAGCAGGAGGAGCATCGACTCGAGCACGCCGAGCCCGGCCGGCACGTGGCTCAGCACGCCCACCAGCACGCTCGCGAGGTACACCGCAAGGAAAGGCAGGTACGCCAGGCGCGCCGACTCCGGCAGCAGCAGGAAGAGCACCGAGGAGACGAGCAGGACGTCCGCGATGCCGAGGCCGAACTGCAGCGCGGTCAGCCGCAGCGAGGGCAGGTTGACCGCCCAGCCGCCGAGGCGGATCGGCTTCTTGCGCAGCCAGACGAGCAGCACGTAACCCACGTCTTTCGCGAGCCCGACGCAGCCGAGCGCGACCAGCCAGCCGCTCGAGACCCGGAACAGCGGTGCGAGCTGCTCCGCGCCAGCGACGAGCGCGATGTCGAGCAGGAGCCCGAAGCCGAGGCCGTACGGCAGGTTGCAGAGCAGCGCCGTCGCGCCGACCTCCATTGCGGTGAAGCCGGCCGGAGTGTACATGCGGTAACGCAGCGCGCCGCCGCTCAGCATCGCCTGCCCGACCGCGTGCCCGAGCGGGAACGTGATGAGCGCGGTGATCATCGGCTTCGCCCGCCCGATGCAGTGCTTCACGTAACGCACCACGACGATCTCGTAGAGCGACAGCATGAACAGCGCGCCGAACGCGCAGGCGGTCGCGAGCGCGAGCCTCGCGGGGGCGACCTTGCGCATATTGTCGACGACGTCCGCGAAACTGATGCGCTGGAACGTCCGGTACAGGACATAGGCTGCCAGGCACGCGATCACGACGCTCGCACCCACGCCGAGGGCGGCCTTGATGCGATTGCGGCGCGGGTCGGTCATGACCGGATTCTAAGAGGGCGGCGTCCCGGGCGCTGAGGCAGGCAAAAGCGAACGATTCTCATTAGAGAAATTCGCGTTCCCTCAGTGAAACCCGGTTCGACTGCGGATGTCCAATCCGGCGGCAGCAAGTAGAATGAGCCGCAGTGGTTGCCGGTCGAGACCGGACTGTGGCGCCACGCCCAACCGATCAGTTCCCATCAGGAGAGCATCAAATGTCCGAAAAGACTTTCCCGCGCCGCACGTTGCTCAAGGGTGCCCTGCTGGGCGTCGCGGCCGTGCCCGTGACCGCACTGCTGAATCGCGCCGCAGCGGCCCCGGCGAACGTGGACCCGAACTCGCCGCAGGCGAAGAGCCTTGGTTACGTCGAGGACGCCACGAAGGTCGATGCCAAGGCCAACCCGAACTTCAAGGCCGGCCAGGCATGTCACAACTGCCTGCAGGCCACCGGCAAGGCAGGCGACGCGCGCGTGCCCTGCAACATCTTCGCGGGCCAGCTCGTGAACGCCAACGGCTGGTGCAAGGTCTACGTGAAGCGCCCGTAAGCGCTCGCTGACCGTTCTCCTCTGGACGGCGCGATCGGGCTTCCCGGTCGCGCCGTTCTGCTTTCGGAAGACTCGCTGCGATGGCGTACGAAGGGCTCGAGTTCCTCACCCACAAGCTGCCGCCGCCGCTGCACGCGATCGTGCGGCTCGCGACGAACCTTCGCTGGATCTGGAACCATGCCACGGACCGCGTCTGGGAGGCGCTGTCGCCCGACGTCTGGCACCAGACGCGCAACCCCATCCTCGTGATGCAGAACACGCCGCGCAGCCGGCTCGAGGAACTCGCGCGCAACCGGGAATTCATCGAGCGGCTCCTGCAGCTCGATCACGGGCTCTCCGACTACCTCGCGCGGCCGAGCTGGTTCCAGGAGACCCAGGTACTCGAGCGCGCCCCTCGCATCGCCTACTTCAGCATGGAGTACGGCCTGACCGAGGCACTGCCGCTCTACTCCGGCGGCCTCGGCGTGCTCGCCGGCGACCACCTCAAGACGGCGAGCGACCTGGGCGTGCCGGTGACGGGCGTCGGCCTCTTCTACCGCGAAGGCTATTTCCGGCAGATGCTCAATGCCGCGGGCGCCCAGGTCGAGATCTACTCGATCAACTCCCCGGACTCGCTGCCGGTGCGCCCGGTGCTCGACGCCGAGGGCATGCCGATGAGGGTCACACTCGAGCTGCCCGGACGCGAGCTGCGGATACGGGTATGGCGCGCTTCGGTGGGACGGGTCGACCTCTACCTGCTCGACAGCGACGACCCGCTCAACTCGGCGTTCGACCGCGGGATCACGGCGCAACTCTACGGCGGCGACGGCGAGCGCCGCCTCCTGCAGGAGATCGTGCTCGGCATCGGCGGCTGGCGGGCGCTCGAGGCGCTCGGGATCGAGGCGGACGTTTGCCACCTGAACGAGGGGCACGCGGCGCTCGCGACCGTCGAGCGCGCACGAAGCTTCGTGCACCGGCACGGTACGGACTTCTTCACGGCGCTCTGGGCGACGCGCGGCGGCAACGTGTTCACGACGCACACGCCGGTCGCCGCCGCGTTCGACACGTTCCCGCGGCCCCTGCTCGAGAACTACGCGCCGGCGTATGCACGCAGCTGCGGGCTGACGCCTGCGCAGCTCATGGGGCTCGGTCGCGTCAATCCGGGCGACGCGGAAGAACCCTTCAACATGGCCTACCTCGCGGCGCGCACCTGCGCGTGGACGAATGGCGTGAGCCAGCTGCACGGCCGCGTGAGCCGCCGGATCTTCGCGCCGCTCTATCCGCGCTGGCCCGAGCCGGAAGTCCCGGTGATGCACGTGACGAACGCGGTGCACGTGCCTTCGTGGGACTCGCCGTGGGCCGATCATCTCTGGACCGAGGCCTGCGGCAAGGAGCGCTGGCTGGGCAACCCGCAGCGGCTGAGCGAAGCCGTGGCGCGCCTCAGCGATGCGCAGATCTGGACGTTCCGCGCGATGGAGCGACGCGACCTCGTCGAATATGCCCGGCGCCGCCTGCAGCGGCAGCTCAGCCAACGCGGACAGAGCGAGGAGACCATCGCGGCGGCCCGGCACGCGCTCGATCCGAACGTCCTCACGCTCGGTTTCGCGCGTCGCTTCACCGAATACAAGCGCCCGGCGATGCTGCTCGCCCAGCCCGAGCGGCTGGCGCGCCTGCTCGCGGACCCGATCCGGCCCGTGCAGCTCATCATCGCGGGCAAGGCACACCCGCGTGACGAGCCCGGCCACGACTTCGTGCAGCGCTGGGCCCGGTTCGTGCAGAACGACGCGGTGCGTGCGCGCATCGTGTTCCTCGAGGACTACGACATGGCGCTCGCCGAGCAGCTCGTGCAGGGCGTGGACGTCTGGATCAACACGCCGCGCCGGCCGTGGGAGGCGAGCGGCACCAGCGGCATGAAGGTGCTCGTGAACGGCGGCCTCAACCTCTCGGAGCTCGACGGCTGGTGGGCCGAGGCGTTTTCCGCGGACGTCGGGTGGGCGCTCGGCGACGGCCGCGAGCATGCGGAGCCGGGCTGGGACGCGGTCGAGACCGAGCAGCTGTTCTCGATGCTCGAGCGCGAAGTGGTGCCACTCTTCTACCAGCGGGACGCCGAGGGCATCCCGCGCGCCTGGGTGAGCCGCATCCGCGCGAGCCTCGCGACGCTCACGCCGCAGTTCAGCAGCAACCGCATGCTCGCCGAGTACCTCGAGCGACTGTACCTGCCCGCGGCCCGGCTGCACTGGGCACGCTCGGGGGAGAACCTGAGGCATGCACGCGCGCTCCGCGAGTGGTATCGCCAGCTTCGCCAGCACTGGCAGGAAATCCACTGGGGCAACGTCGAGCGCGTTGCGGAGGCCGACGCCCACGTCGTCCGGGCGCAGGTCTACCTCGGGGACATCCCGCCCGAATCGGTGCGCGTGCAGTTGTTCGCCGAGAACGGCACGGGAGCGCCCCCCGAATGCCTGGAGATGCAGCGCGACCACGCGCTGAGCGGGTCGGCGGGAGGCTTCCTGTACGTCGCCCGCCTGCCGCTCGACCGGGCGGACCGCCAGTACACGCCACGGGTCGTGGCCTGGGACCCCAGGGCGCGGCTGCCGGCGGAGGCCAATTTCATCCGCTGGTATCCGCAGTAAGCCCCCCTCCCCCTTGAAAGGCGCCCTGCGGCTCCTATCTAGGCCGACACGAGGGGATTGCATGGGCAATCCCGGACCGGACAGGAGGTAGAGCCACCATGCGTGTGATCAAGTGGGAACCGTTCCGTGACATCGACGACGTCTTCGACCGCTTCCTTGCGGACGCCTTCCGGCGCCTCCCGCGCCAGGCGACCGAGGGCCGCGCCGCGCTCGACTGGGCGCCGCTGGCCGACGTGAGCGAGACCGAGGGCGAGTACCTGATCAAGGCGGAGTTGCCCGAGGTACGCAAGGAGGACGTCAACGTGTCGGTGCTGGACGGCGTGCTCACGCTCTCCGGCGAGCGCCGTCAGGAGAAGCGCGAGGACACCGAGAGGGTGCATCGCATCGAGCGCCAGTACGGTTCCTTCGCGCGCCGCTTCGCGCTCCCCGAGGACGCCGACGAGCAGTCGATCCGGGCCGAGAGCAAGGACGGCGTGATCCTGATCCACATCCCGAAGCACAAGGTTGCGCAGCCGCAGCCGCGGCAGATCCAGGTGCAGTGAGGGAAGCGGATCGCGGGTGACTGATGGTCGGCGAGAGGAGGTCGGCACGACCGGCCTCCTCTCCCGGCGTCCACTCTCCACCGCGCGTCGATCGCTTCCCGCCCCCGTCCCCGTCCCCGTCCTATAATCCGCAGCGTCCATCCACTGCGGAATTCATCCATGACGACGCTCAAGGGCACCGCCGACCTCTGCGACGAGCACGCCGACGCGGTGCAGGTCTGCGAGCCGGTCTTCCAGGCGTACGGCGGCCGCCACGCTTTCTCGGGCCCCGTCAGCACGGTGCGCTGCTTCGAGGACAATTCGCGGGTGAAGGAAGCCGTCGAGGGACCGGGCAACGGTCGCGTCCTCGTGGTCGACGGAGGCGGGTCCCGGCGACGCGCGCTGTTCGGCGGCAACCTCGGCAATGCGGCCGTCAGGAACGGCTGGGCCGGCATCATCATCCACGGCTGCATCCGCGACTCCGCCGAACTCGGGCAGCTGAACCTCGGCATCCGTGCCCTCGGCACGATGCCGCTCCGCAGCGAGAAGCGCGGCGAAGGCGAGCGGGACGTGCCGGTTCGTTTCGCAGGAGCGAGCTTCCGCCCGGGCGACTACGTGTACGCGGACGAGGACGGCGTCGTGGTCTCGCACGCGCCGCTCGGTTGAGGAGCAGGCCGTCCATGCCGCGCACGGTGCAATGCACGTACCTCGGCCGCGAGGCGGAAGGCCTCGACCGCGTTCCCTATCCAGGGGATCTCGGCCGGCGCATCTTCGACAACATCAGCAAGGAGGCCTGGCAGCTTTGGTTGCGCCACCAGACCATGCTGATCAACGAGTACCGGCTTTCGCCGATCGACCCGAAGGCGCGCAAGTTCCTGGTCGACGAGATGGAAAAATTCCTGTTCGGCGGTGGCGCGCAGGCGCCCGAGGGCTACGTCGCGCCGGACGCGTGAGCCGGCACCGTGCTCAGCGCGGCCCGCCCGCTGGCCGCCGCACGGCGTCCAGTGCCAGCACCAGCCACGCGAGCATGAACGAGAGTCCGCCGACGGGAGCAACCATGCCGAGCCACTTCGGTGCGCCGGCCGTCATGAGGTAGATCGACCCCGAGAAGCACGCGATGCCGACCAGCATCATGCGCGCGGACCACTGCAGTCGCGACGTCGCGCCCGCCGTCTGCGCCACGACCCCGAGCAGGATCAATCCGAGCGAATGCAGCAGCTGGTAGAGGACGCCCGTCTGGTAACTCGCGAACTGCCGCGGCGTGAGGCGGGCCTCGAGCAGGTGCGTGCCGAAAGCGCCGAGGATCACGCCGGCGAGCATCAGCGCCGCGCCGAGGACGATGCAACGGCGCGCGAGGGGATCGAAGCCATCCGTCGTGCGCGCCATCACGGCACCTGCATGCGGCTGTACATGGCCGGCATTTAACCGCAGATCCCGGGACCCCGCATGACGACGCTGCACGACATCGCCGGGAAACAGGTGCCATTCACCGATTTTCGAAAATCGGTGAATGGCACCTATTTTTCCTGGGTGCCTGCGATCAGCCGCGCGATCGGCTTCGGCAGTCCCACCTTCATCGGCTCCCGCACGTCGTACCAGCGGAAGCGATCGTCGTCCCGCAGCCCTTCGGACTTGCCCAGACAGCGCACCACCAGCGGCCGCATCTCGAAGTCGAAGTGACTGAACGCATGGCGCAGCGAATCGCCCCGCAAGGGCTCGGCCGCGCCCGACAGGTGCTCGCGGCACCACTGTTCGGCGTGCGCGCGCGTCGGAAACTCGGGCAGCCCCCAGAGCCCCCCCCAGATGCCACTCGGCGGGCGGCGCTCGAGCAGCACCTTGTGCTCGCCGCGCATCGCGACGACGAGCCATGCCTCGCGCCGAGGGCGATGCACGCGGGGGCGCGGCGATGGCAGCCGATCCTGCCATCCGCGCTCGCGAGCGACGCACTGCGACCCGACGGGACACAGCAGGCACGCAGGCCTCGTGCGGGTACAGACGGTCGCACCGAGATCCATGATTCCCTGCGTATACGCGGCGATGCGATCCCGCGGCATGCACGCCTCTGCCTGCGCCCAGAGCCGCTTCTCGACCGCCGCATCACCGGGATACCCGTCCACGCCGAAGTACCGCGTCAGCACGCGCTTCACGTTGCCGTCGAGGATCGGATGGCGTTCGCCGCGTGACAGCGCCAGGATCGCGCCCGCCGTCGAGCGCCCGATGCCCGGCAGTTCCATGACTTCCTCGATCGATTCGGGAAACCGCCCATCGTGCCGGCGGACGATGGCCTGCGCCGCGCGATGCAGGTTGCGCGCCCTGGCGTAGTAACCGAGACCCGACCAGAGATGCAGCACTTCGTCGAGGCGCGCAGAGGCGAGAGCGCGGACGTCGGGGAATCGCCGCAGAAACGCCGTGTAGTACGGGATGGCCGTGGATACCTGCGTCTGCTGCAGCATGATCTCCGAGACCCAGACTCGATACGGCGTCGGGTCCTGCTGCCACGGAAGGTCCTTGCGCCCGTCCACGTCGAACCACGCGAGCAGCGCGGGAGCGAAACGCGCCGCGCGCTGGAGCCCATCGGCGTCGAGGTCACCGCCCATGGGCACGGCTCTCGACGTTGCCGAACAGCTGGAGCGTGGATGCGCGCAGCGTGTCCATCGCGAATTTCCGCGCGATGATCGCGGGCACCCAGAAATCCGGCTCGAACTCCGCCTCGTAGGTCACCTCGGTCGCCTCGCCGCTCGCCTGCCAGCGCGTCCTGGTGATTCCGCGGCGGACCTCGCTGCGTCCCGGGATCACCGTCGCAACCAGTTCGCCCGGCGACTGCTCGATGCGCTCCACGCGCTCGACGTTGCGACAGAAGAACCCCGCGCAGGCGTGCACCACCGTGCGGATGAACACCGCGTCGCCCGGTGCGGCGTCGAGCCGCTCGCTCGACCGGATCCGGGGGTCGAGCGACGGATAGTCGTCGTAGTCGCGCAGCACGGCCGCGACGGCGGAGGCTGGAGCCGCCAGCAGGGCCTGCAGCGAGACGCGATAGACCCCGTGCTCGAAGTGCGTCTCGAGCCTCTCGACGGTGAGCGCCCGGGCCGGCCCCCCGGCGACCGCGCACAGTAACAGTGCCGGGAGAATGCGTCGAAGCATGCCTCAGGAACAGACGATCGCGGAATCCGTGCCCGCGTGGCACCCGTCGGGGAACCCGTACTGCTTCCAGTAATCGACCATGCCGATGCGCTCCGCGAGCTCGCCGAAGCGCGGGTCGCGGCGCATCGCGGCGCCTTCGAGCGACCATGCCATGGCGAGGTCCCAGTCGCGCGCCCAGGCGAGGTGGTCCTTGTCCAGCGTCTCGAACATGACCCGGTAGGCGAGATCGGTCTCGCCGAGATCCAGATAGGTCCCGATCAGCTGCGACTGCGGGGAGATCTTCGGGTCCAGGCGCCGGAGGTAGTTGACGATGTCCGGCCGCTTCGCCGGATTCGCCAGTGCCGCCACGAATTCCGGCGCCTTGCTCCTCAACTCCTGCGGCAGTTCGTGTTCCTCGCCGATCAGCCGCGCCGCCTCGTCCCACTGGCCGCGCCGGATCGCGACGAGCGTCTCGACGCCGAAACCCCGCCTGCCCAGTCCGAGTTCGGACGCGAGCTTCGAGTAGCGCAGCGCCGCGTCGTTGTCGCCCTTCGTCAGGTAGGCGTTGGCGAGGTTGGCCGCGAGGATGGGAGACGTGGGATCGAGTTCCTGCGCCCGCTTCGCCTGCGACAATGCCGCGTCGAGCCGCCCGACCTTCATCAGCAGGATCGAGTACCACTGGTGCGGCGTCGGTTCGTTCGGCTCGAGCGAGATCGCGAAGAAGAACCCGGACTCGGCATCGAGCAGGTCGCCGCGCTCGGCGTTGATCTGCGCGAGGACCGCGTGCGCCTCGCCGATGTTCGGGTCGATCGCCAGTGCCTGGCGCGCCGAATTCTCCGCGAGCGCGAAGAATTTCTCCTCGTCGCCCATCTCCTTCGTGTACCCGGGCAGCACGACGTAGGCCGAAGCCAGGGCCGCATGTGCGCGCGCGAAGCCCGGGTCGCGCCCGATGGCCGCCTGGTACAGCTCGATTGCCCGCTTCAGGTTCTCCTCGCCGCGGCGCTTCCAGATGGCGCGCCCCTGGAGGTACAGCTCGTACGCCTCGACGTTCTGGGTGGGCGCCTTCTGGCGCTGCGCGACCTGCTGCTGCTCCGGCGCAAGCTGGATCCGCAGCTTGTCCACGATCGCCTGCGCGATCTCGTCCTGGACCTGGAAGATGTCCGCCATCCTGCGATCGTAGGTCTCGGACCAGAGGTGGAAGCCCGTATCCGTGTCGATCAGCTGCGCGGTGATGCGGACCTGGTCGCCCGCCTGCCGCACGCTGCCCTCGAGCACCGCCTCGACGCCGAGATCCTTGCCGATCTGCCGCACGTCGACGCCCTTGTTCTTGTAGGCGAACGAGGACGTGCGCGCCGCGACCTGCAGCCCCGGGACGCGCGCGAGCAGGTTCAGGAGCTCCTCGGACATGCCGTCGCTGAAGTATTCCTTCGACGGGTCGCCACTCAGGTTGGTGAACGGCATCACGGCGATCGAGCTGTGGGGCTCGCCGGCGTGCGCCCGACCGAGACCGCGCTCGTACAGCAGGTAGCCCAGGCCCGCCATGCACGCGAGCACGACGAACGCGTAAGCCATTCGCAGGCGGACCTGCGCGGAGGGTGGGGACTGCGGCAGCGGCTCCGTGCGCTGGATGCCCTCGGGCCCGACGTCGAAGATCCAGGCGAGAACCATCGCGACGGGGAACCCCGCCATCAGGAATACGACGACGAAGGTCATCGCCCACTCCGGGACGTGCAGGGCGGGGAACACCACCGAGGAGGCCTCGGTGACGCCCCACGCGATCGCGCCGTAGGCGATCGCGACCTTGCCGACGCGACGGCGCTTCAGTTCGGAGAGGAAAGCCATGGTTCTCGTGGCCGGTCACCTGTCACCGAGGCGCGCCGGCGCCTGCCGGGCGATCCCCCGTGAAATCCTGAGACAGATACTCGACGGCCGCGTTCCGCCGTCCGCCGTATTGTCCAGATTTCCGCCCCGGCTGCGAGCCCCGGGCTACCTGCGGCAGACGCTGATGTCGCCGTTCATCGTCTTGATGCGCACCCAGCCCGAGCCCTGCCCCTCGCGGAAGCGGAGGTCCTTGCCCGGCGCGTACTCGCTCGCGGAGACCGGTTTCGGGCCGAAGCAGTTGCGGATCTCGCCGTTGAAGCTGGAGACGTCGAACTCGGCGTTGACCGGGCCGACGAAGTCCAGGCGGACGTCGCCGCTGATGCTCTCGGCGTCGATCTTGCCGTCCGGCCCGAGCAGCAACGCGAGCGTCAGGTCGCCGCTGGTGGAACGCACCCGCGATCGGCTCGTCTCGCCCATCCCGAGCGTGACGTTGCCGCTGACGGTGTTGGCGTTCACTTCGCCGGCGACCTTGAGCGCCGTCGCATCCCCGCTGACGGTGTTGATCGTGAGCAGTCCCTTCTTCGCGGAGCCGGCGACGTGGACGTCGCCACTCACGGTGCGGCACTCGACGTCCTGCGCGCCGGCCTCGGTGCGGACGTCGCCGCTCACGGCCACCAGCCGCTGCGCGCCGGTCACGCCGGTCACCGCGATGTCGGCGCTCACCGTGTTGACCGACAGCCGGCTCGCGGCCGGCATGCTGATCACCAGGTCGGTGTCCTCGACGTTGTACGAGCGGTTCGGCAGGATGACCTTGATGCGCGTCACCTTGCCGTCGGTCGCGAAGTCGAGCCGCTCGGTGCCGTCGCCCAGTTCGCCGGTAACCTGCACCTCGTTGCGGTCCCAGCCGGTGACCTTGACGCTGCCCGCCGTGTTGCCGACCTCGACGGAACCGTCCGGGTCCACGGCCGCGCGCTTGTCGATGGGCGTGCCGGCCTGCGCGCCCGCCGCCGCGACGAACGCGGCGAGCGACAGGAGGAGCCGGGGGAAATGCCTGGGCATGGTGTACGTGGAAGTCGTCATAGCCTGATCTTCTCCTGGCGGGCCGGCGCCGGTCCAACGCCGGTGCCGGTCAACTGTTTCACGCTCGCGAGCACGCCGAGCTCGTCCTGATAGGTGTTCATCAGAAGTTCCTCGAGCAGCGCGTCGCCGGGCTGCCGCGCCAGCGCCGCGTTGATCTCCTCGGCGGCGCGCCGCATTTCGGCGAGGTTCGCCTCGAGCTTCTGCCGCGCCGAAGGCGGCAGCGTTGCCAGGCGCTGCTCGAGGTCCGCGGCGAGTTGTCGTCGCGCGGCCTCGTAATCCGCGTTGAGCGCGGGGCCCGACGCATAGCTCGCCGGGACGACCCGCGGCCGTGCGGCCGGCGCCTGGACCACCGGCACGCTCCACTGCCGCACGAAGGCCGCCGTGACCAGCGAGGAGACCGCGACGAGCGCGACGGCGGCCGCGGCCTGCCACGCCCAGGCCGGCCAGCGCGGCCGCAACGGACGATGCTCCAGCCGCGATTCGATTCCGGGCCACAGGTCGCGCCCGGGCTCGATCTCCCCACGCATTGACTGCAGCACGTCGTCCAATCGCCGATCCGATTCGGGATGCGTCATCTGCTTCCCTCCGCTGCGGCCAGCCGCTGCCCGAGCAGCTGTCGCGCCCGATGCAGCTGGGCCTTGCACGTCCCGACTGCCACGCCGAGCATTTCGGCGGTCTCCTCATGCGAGTAACCGTAGACCCCGGCGAGCACGAGCACGTGCCGCGCACCGGCCGGCAGTCCGGCGATCGCCGCCTCCACGTCCATGCCCGCCCCCGTGTCGCCGACCGTCCCGTCGGCGAGCGTCTCGCCGATCTCGTCCTCGATCGACGCTTCCGCGCCAACTCGTTCGCCGCGGCGTCGGCCCTGCGCCAGCACCGCATTGACGGCGATCCGGTGCAGCCACGTGCCGAAGCTGCTGCGCGCCTCGAAGCGCGCCAGGTTCCGCCAGGCCTGCACGAAGGCCTCCTGGGTGCAGTCTTCCGCCGTTTCGCGATGTCCCGTCATGCGCAGGCACAACCCGTAGACCTTTCCAGCGTGCAGCCGGTAGAGCCGCTCGAACGCCCCGGACGAGCCCTGGGCGGCTGATTCGACCAGGCGACGTTCTTCAGCCACCCGCCTCGCCCGCTCGAACTCGCTCTCGTTCGCCGCCCCCGCCAACACGCACCTCGTGGCCATCCGGCCCTGGCACCCGCCCGGGCATCCTACACAG
Organism: Gammaproteobacteria bacterium; assembly: GCA_012026925.1. GTDB lineage: Bacteria > Pseudomonadota > Gammaproteobacteria > Steroidobacterales > Steroidobacteraceae > RPQJ01. The sequence goes on from VEPJ01000031.1 coordinate 12,839, forward strand.
GCCCGGACCCGGGCCTGCCGGGAACGCCACCCTCTCGACGACTAAGATGCACCGGTCGTCGAAAAGGTTTGGAGGACCCGCCATGACGGACACAGTCCGAATCGAGCGCGATGGCCGGGTGGCCACCGTGATCCTGGAGCGGCCCGGGGCGCGCAATGCAGTCGACCCGCCGACTGCGGCTGCGCTGGCCGCCGCTTTCGCGAGCCTGGACGTCGACGGCAGCGTCCACGCCATCGTTCTCTGGGGCGCTGGCGGCACGTTCTGCGCCGGCGCCGACCTGCGGGCCGTCGCCGCCGGCTGGGATCCATCCGTGCTGAAGTCCCCGTCCGGGAAGCCCGACGATCCATTCGGGCCGATGGGCCCGACCCGCATGGAACTGGGCAAGCCGGTCATCGCCGCGGTCGCAGGCCATGCCGTGGCCGGCGGTCTCGAACTCGCGCTGTGGTGCGACCTGCGGGTCGCGGAAGAGGATGCGGTCTTCGGGGTGTTCTGCCGTCGCTGGGGCGTGCCGTTGATCGACGGCGGCACGGTGCGGCTGCCGCGCCTGATCGGCGAGAGCCGCGCGCTCGACATGATCCTCACCGGCCGGGCCGTGCGTGCGGAGGAAGCGCTCGCGATCGGACTGGCGAACCGCGTCGTGCCGCGCGGCCAGTCGAGGCTTGCGGCCGAAGCACTCGCCGCTCAGCTCGCCGCGCTGCCCCAGGGCTGCCTGCGGTCAGACCGGCGCTCGGCGCGAAGGCAGTGGAGCCTGGCGCAGGCCGAGGCCCTCCGCGAGGAATTCGGCTCGGGGCTCGAGGTGCTGAAAAGCGGCGAAGCGGCGTCCGGCGCCGCACGCTTCGTCGGCGGCGCCGGGCGCGGCGGCCAGCCGACTCAGTGACCGGCGCCCTGCAGGTAGTCCACCGCGACGCCGAGCATCGAGCGCACGCCGAGCTCGAGGCCGCTCTCGTCGATGAAGAACTTCGGTGAATGGTTGCTCGGCGCCTTCGACGCATCCTGGCCGACCGGCGTGATGCCGACGAAGAAGAACAGGCTCGGCACCTTGGTGCCGTAGTAGGCGAAGTCTTCCGCGCCCGTCACGTACGGGACCTCGACCACGTTGCCGGGACCGGCGGCGCGCTCGAGCGAAGGCAGCATGCGCTCCGTGAGCTTGACGTCGTTGAACGTCACGGGATTGTTGTCGTTCGCTATCTCGACCTCCGCGGTGGCGCCGCTCGCAGCCGCGATGTCCTTCGACGTGCGGGTGATGCCGTCGATGATCTGCTGGCGCACGGCGGGATCGAAGGTGCGGAACGTGCCGATCATCTCGACCTGGTCGGGGATGATGTTGTTGCGGATCCCGCCCTTGATCGCGCCGACCGAGACCACCGCGGGGTAGCGGCTGATGTCGATCTGGCGGCTCACCAGCGTCTGCAGGCCGAGGACGACCTGGGACGAGGCCACGATCGGGTCCACGCCGCCCCACGGTCGCGCGCCGTGGGTCTGCTCGCCCTTGACGAGGATGCGGAAGCGATCGGATGCCGCCATGAACGGACCCGCGCGGTAACCGATCTTGCCGGTGTTCAACGTCGAGAAGACGTGCAGGCCGAAGGCGGCTTCGGGCTTCGCGATGTCGAAAGCGCCCTCCTCCAGCATGAGCGGGGCACCGCCGCGCTCGCCTTCCGGTGCACCCTCCTCGGCCGGCTGGAAGATGAACACGACCGTGCCCGGGAGGTCCTTGCGCATGCCGGCGAGCACCTGCGCCGTGCCCATCAGGATGGCCGTGTGCGAGTCGTGCCCGCAGGCGTGCATCACGCCGACCTTTTCGCCGCGGTACTCGGTGGTGACCGTGGACTTGAACGGCACGTCCACGAGCTCCTTGACGGGCAGCGCGTCCATGTCCGCGCGCAGCGCGATCACCGGGCCGGGCTTGCCGCCTTTCAGGATGCCGACCACGCCGGTGTGCGCGACACCGGTGCGCACCTCGATGCCGAGCGACCTGAGGTGATCGGCGACGATCTGCGACGTGCGGGTCTCGCGATTGCCGAGCTCGGGATGCTGGTGGAAGTCGCGCCGCCACGTGATCACCTGCGGCATGATTCCCTTCGCGGCCTGGTCGAGCTGCGCTTCGCTGATCGCCGCCGTCGACGGACGGCCGGTCAGGAGCAGCACGGAGGCGATGGCGCAGGCGAGGCGTCGGTTCATGGCGTGATCCCCGAGGGTGGAGGAAGGGCGCGAAGGATAGCGTGATCCGGACACGAATGCGCGCCACCCGGCCCGCCGGAGCCGGGTCGTATACTGAGGCGCATGAACACGCGCCGATTCGCCTGTGCCCTCCTCACCGCGGCAGTGACGCTCATGACCCAAAGCCCGACAGCGCTCGGCCAGTCGACCTCACCGATCGCGACCCGCTCCATCGCCAGGACGCAGAAGCCGCCGCTCTACGGCAGTCACTGGATGGCCATCACCGGCAAGCCGCTCGCAGCGACCGCGGGGGCAATCGTATTCCAGCGTGGCGGCAATGCGGTGGACGCGGCCTGCGCGATGATCGCCGCGACCTCGACGATGTGGGATACGCTCAGCTGGGGCGGCGAGACACAGGCCCTCGTCTACGACCCGCGCACGAAGAAGGTGGTGGCGATCAACGGGCTCGGGATCGCACCCACCGGCGCCACGCCCGAGTTCTTCCGCGCGAAGGGACTGAAATACCCGCCGCAGTACGGGCCGCTCGCCGCGCTCACTCCCGGTACACCCGGCGGGCTGATGCTGATGCTCGCCGAGTACGGCACGCTCTCCCTGGCCGAGGTGCTTGCACCTTCGATCGAACTCGCGGACGGCTACGCGATCGATGCGGAGACGGCCGACAAGATCGAGCAGTGGAAGGAAAAGCTGAAGGAGTGGCCTTACTCGAAGCAGGCGATGCTGCCGCACCTCGGCGCGGCGCGCGAGGCGCCGCAGGCCGGCGAGATCTTCCGGCAGCCCGACCTCGCGGCCACGTTGCGCAAGCTGGTCGAGGCGGAGCGCCAGGCGCTCGCCGCGGGCAAGAGCCGCAGGCAGGCGATCCAGGCGGCGTACGACCGGTTCTACAAGGGCGACATCGCGCAGGAATTCGTGCGCGGCGTGCGCGAGCAGGGCGGCCTCATCACCGCCGAAGACCTCGCAAAGTGGCAGCCACTGGTCGAGGAGCCGTTGCACACCACCTATCGCGGCATCGAGGTCTACAAGCTCGACACCTGGACGCAGGGTCCGGCGCTGCTGCAGTCGCTCAACATCCTCGAGAACTTCGACCTGCGCGCGCTCGGCTACAACAGCGCGAACTACATACACACGGTGTACCAGGCGATGAACCTCGCGTTCGCCGACCGCGATTTCTACTACGGCGACCCGTACTTCCCGCCTGACGAGCCGCGACGCGGCCTGCTGTCGAAGGAGTATGCAAAGGCGCGGGCCGCGACCATCCGCCCCGACCGCAACGACCCGGCCGCCGGACCCGGTGACCCGTATCCGTACCAGGGCGGCGTGAACCCGTACCTCGACCTGCTGCAGAAGCAGCGTCAGTCACGCGCCGGATCAACCGAGCCGCGCGAATCGACGTCGCAGCAGCTGGCAGACTTCAAGGCGGGCTTTCACGCAGGCACGACGAGCGTGGTCGCGGCCGACGACAAGGGCTGGCTCGTCTCCGTCACGCCGAGCGGCGGCTGGATCCCGGCCACGATCGCCGGTCGCACCGGCATCGGGCTGAGCCAGCGCATGCAGTCCTTCGTGCTCGACCCGTCCGAGAACCCGTTCAACGTGCTCGAGCCCGGCAAGCGGCCGCGCGTCACGCTCACGCCGAGCATGGCGCTCCGGAACGGCAAGCCCTGGCTCGCGTTCGCCGTGCAGGGCGGGGACTCGCAGGACCAGAACCTGCTGCAGTTCTTCCTGAACGTGCAGGAGTTCGGCATGACGCCGCAGGAGGCGACCGAGGCGGCGAACTTCGAGAGTTTCCAGATGAAGTCGTCGTTCGACGCGCACGCGTCGCAGCCGGGGCGCATCCTGCTGAACGACCAGGTGCCGCAGTGGGTCCGCAAGGAACTCGTGCTGCGGGGCTACACGCTCGAGTTCGGGTCACGCACGTCGGGACCGATCAACGCGATCATGCTCGACGACGCGCACGGCACGATGTTGGGCGGCTCGAGCAACCACGGCGAGGACTACGGCGTCGCCTGGTAGCTCCGGGCGATGCGCTCGGCGAGCTCGCGGCCGTTGCGCGCGCAGTCGTTCATCGCGATGCCGCGATAGGCGTTCGAATTCAGGTACAGGCCCGGGACCGTCTCGAGCCGTGCGAACATCGCGTCCACGTTCGCGATGTGCCCGGGCGCATAGCTCGGGATGCCGCGGTCCCAGCGCTTGACGAACGTCACGTCCGGGTCCCGGTCGAGGCCCATCGTGTTCACGATGCCGAGACGCGCGGTGCGGATGAGACCCGCCTCGTCCTGGTCGACCAGCTCCGGATTGCGCTGGCCGCCGATCATCGCACGCAGGCTCTTCGCGCCGGCCGGGGCCCGGTCGGGAAAGATGCTGCTGTCCCAGAGCACGCCGAGGACGGGCTGCTTCGACGAAGTCGTCGTGAGCAGGCCGAACCCGTCGAGGGGCTCCTCGAGCGAGCGATAGCCGAAGCCAACCACCGCGATCGGCGAGTACTGGATGGTCGCGAGTCTTCGGGCCAGCTCCGCGTCCACGTCAGCGAGCATCCGCGATGCCGCGTCCGACGTGGAGCAGATCGCGAGGCGCTCCACTTCCGTCGCGCCCTTCGCGCCGTGCACCCGGAATCCCGGTCCGACGCGTTCGACCGCGTGCACGGCTTCGCCGAAACGCCACTCCGCCTCGATCGCCGATGCCAGGTGCCGGATCATCGTGCTGATGCCGGCCTTCGTGCTCGTGAGCACGCCGCCCGGCCCGGCTTCCTTCTTGCGCCGCGCGATCATGCCGCGGAACAACCCGCCGTGCTCGCGCTCGAGCGCGACGACGAGCGGGAAAGCGGCTTTCACGGAGATGCGATCGGGCGTGGATCCGTAGATGCCGGCCGACATGGCGTCGAGGAAGACGCTCGTGAAGGCGGGCCCGAGCCGGCGGTCGCCGAATTCACGCAGGCTCTCGTCGGCATCGTCCCGTCGCGCCGGCACGAGGAACTCGCCCAGCATGCGCAGCTTCTGCGGCAGGGTGAGGAGCTTCGACTTCGCGAAGAGCGGCGGCGACTCGGGCATCCGGTGCAGCCGGTCGGTGTAGATGTAGCGCTTGCGCGCGAGGTCGGAGCTCGGCAGCAGCAGCTCCGTGCCGGCGGCATCCTCGACCAGGCGCAGGCAATCGGGCTTGTTGGTCAGGAAGCCGTTGCCGCCGGCCTCGAAGCGGAACCCCTGGACCTCCTGCGTGTAGAGCTTGCCGCCCGGGCGCGACTCCGCCTCGAACACGATGAGTTCCGCGGCCGGCAGGAACCGCTTCAGGTAGAACGCCGTCGCGAGGCCGCTGAGGCCCGCACCCACGATACCGATGCGCATGGCGACAGCTTACGGAATCACGGGCGATTTCCGCTACGATGAGCCTCATGAACAGCCTCCCGCCCGTCACCCGCGCACTGCTGATCGCCAACGTCGCCATCTTCGGGGTGCAGTTGCTCACGGGGGACCTCCTGGTTGCGGCATTCGCGCTGTGGCCACCCGCGTCGCCGCAGG
>VEPJ01000031.1:18535-23773 GCA_012026925.1 Gammaproteobacteria bacterium
TACCCGGGCGCGCCGGGCTTCCACGTCTGGCAGCTGCTGACCTACGGCTTCCTGCACGGCAGCCTCACCCACCTGTTCTTCAACATGTTCGCGCTGTACATGTTCGGCCGCGACGTGGAGAACCTGCTCGGCTCGGCGCGCTTCCTCGAGTACTACCTCGTCTGCGTGGTCGGTGCGGCGGTCGCGCAGCTCGTGGTGATGGGCAACATGAGCCTGCCGCCGCTGCCGACCGTGGGCGCCTCGGGCGGGGTGTTCGGACTGCTGCTCGCGTTCGGCATGGCCTACCCGCAGCGGAGGATCCTGCTGCTCTTCCCGCCGATCCCCATGCCGGCCTGGCTCTTCGTCACGCTGTACGGCGCGCTCGAGCTCTATCTCGGCGTCACGGGCTCGGGCCTCGGCGTGGCGCATTTCGCGCACCTCGGAGGCATGGCCGCGGGCTACGCGCTACTCGCGTACTGGCGGAGCCGCGCCAGGCGCTGAGCCGACCGGCGCTCCGCGCCAGGCGCATTCGAACTCGTCGCGCAGCTCGGGCTCGCGTTCGAGATACCGCGGTGAGAAGTGGAACGGCACCGCCTCACGAACGCCCGCCGCCCGCGCCAGGTCCCCGGCCTGCCGCGCCGTGAGGTGCATCTTGCGCGTTGCATGATCCTCGTCCGCCTGGAGGAACACGGCCTCGATGAAGAGCAGGTCGGCACCCGAGGCGAACTCGGTGATCGAGCGTGCGTTGGCCGCGGTCCAGGCGACGTCGGTGACGTAGCAGACGGTCTGCCCCGGGACGAGTTCCAGCACGTGCGCGCGCAGCTCGCCGACGGTGAACGTGCGCTCGCGGCTGCCGTCGCGATCTCGCCAGCGGACGACGACCGGCGTGGCGTCCGGGGCGTCCTCGCGCACGCGGGCGCGGAGCTCGGTGAGCCACGGACCGGTCGGCAAGCCGAGTTCCTCGAGCCGGCTCTTCCAGACGTTGATGTGCACGCCCTCCTCGAACCGGAACGCGAGGCAAGGGATGCCGTGGTCGAGGAACCGGGCACGGACGCGGAACACCGGGTCCTCGAGCAGCAATCCCCCGGGCGCTGCACCGCCAGGCTCGTCTTCACGCTGGAAGCGGAGCCGGCTGCTGAAGCGGGCCCGCTCGACGTGCTCATCGGGATGCAGCTCGTGCACCTCCACCACGAACGCCGCCTCGTAGTTGTCCACGAGGTTCCACGTGTACGCGGACAGCTTGTGCTCGACCTGCGCGATGAAGCCCGGCGGACCGTAGAGCCGCACCCCGGTGTCGCGGCCGAGGCACACGCGCAGCAGGCGGTCGAAGCCCGCGAAGTGATCCATGTGCGCGTGCGACACGAACACGTCGGTGACCCGCAGCATCCGGCGGGTCGGCAGCGTTGCAAGGTCGCCAAGGTCGAACAGCAGCGCGCGGCGCGCGAATTTCAGGTCGACGATGACGCCCGGGTCCCCGAACGGCCCGTTGATCAGGTCAGCCTGGAAGATCGGGCGCATGGCTGCGGGGTGCGCGTCCGCCACGGGGCGGCTAGGATGGGTCCGCGGAAGTTGACTCCCGAGAGGATACGGCGATGGCGAGCAGGCGCAACCGTGTGACCCGAACCGCGGCGGAAGAAGCCGTCCGGACGCTGCTCCGGTGGGCCGGCGAGGACCCGGGCCGCGAAGGCCTGCGCGACACGCCGAAGCGCGTCGTCGAGGCATACCACGACTGGTTCTCCGGCTACTCGGTCGACCCGCGCGAGTACCTGAGCCGCACGTTCGAGGAGATGGCCGGCTACGACGAGATGGTCGTGCTGCGCGACATCGAGTTCGAATCCCACTGCGAGCACCACATGGCGCCCATCATCGGCCGCGCCCACGTGGGCTACCTGCCGACGAGCAAGGTCGTGGGCATCTCGAAGCTGGCTCGCGTCGTCGACGTGTTCGCCCGCCGCTTCCAGGTGCAGGAGAAGATGACCGCGGAGATCGCCCGCTGCATCAACGACGTGCTGCAGCCGCGCGGCGTGGGCGTCGTGATCGAGGCCGTCCACGAGTGCATGACCACGCGCGGCATCCACAAGCGAGGTGTATCCATGATCACGAGCAAGATGCTCGGCACGTTCCGTAGCGATGCCCGCACGCGCTCCGAGTTCCTGACCTTCATCGACATCCGCGACAGGAAATAGCAGCATGGCCCGCAAGCGCCCGTTGCGTGACGCCGGCACCGTCGTCGTACTCGAGCACCGCTCGACCGTCCTCGCGGACAACCCGCTCCGGGACCCGCAAGTGCGCAAGCTCGCCGTGTGGCTGCCGCGCGAGTACGACGAGCGACGCGGCGGCCCCGGCCGGCGGTTTCCCGTGCTCTACGACCTCGTCGGCTTCACCGGCTCGGGCATCGCGCACCTCAACTGGAAGCCCTTCAGCGAGAACGTCGCGGAACGTGCGGCGCGCCTGATCCACGAAGGCAGGATGGGACCGGTGATCCTGGTGTTTCCCGACTGCTTCACCGCGCTCGGCGGCAACCAGTACGTGAACTCGTCCGCGATCGGCCTTTACGCGGACTACCTGCTCGACGAGATCGTCCCGTTCGTGGACCGCGAGTTCCGCACGCTGGCGTCGCGCGAGCACCGGGGCTGCTTCGGCAAGTCGTCCGGCGGCTACGGCGCGATGATCCACGGCATGAAATACGCGAGCCACTGGGGCGCCATCGCGAACCACTCCGGGGACGCCTACTTCGACTTCATCTACCGCGCCGACTGGCCGAACACGCTGAACGAGCTCGCCAAGTTCCGTCGACCCGCACGCAAGGCGGGGCCGGTGCATCCGCCGCGGGAGGCCGCCGCCGAGCGCGGCTTGCGAGAGGGGCTCGACGATGGCCGCGTGCGTCGCTTCCTCGAGGCCGTCTGGGCGAAGCACAAGGTCTCGCACGCCGAGGGGCACGCGATCATGAACGTCTGCATGGCGGCGACCTACGACCCGGACCCGAACGCGCCGCTCGGCTTCCGCCTCCCCTTCCACCTCGACACGGGCGAGCTGATCGAGGACCGCTGGCGACGCTGGCTCGAGCACGACCCCGTGCTGCTCGTGCGGCGCCATGCACGGAACCTGAAGCGGCTCAAGGGCATCTACATCGATTGCGGCTGGCGCGACCAGTACCACATCCACTTCGGATCGCGGCAGCGGTCGCGCCGGCTTGCCGCAGCCGGCATCGAGCACCGCTACGAGGAGTTCGACGACGACCACTCCGACATCGACTACCGCATGGAGGCGAGCCTGCCATTCCTGTACCGCGCACTGAAACCGTGATGCGCCCGCGCCTGGGTCTCGCGCTCGGCAGCGGCTCCGCGCGTGGCTGGGCGCATATCGGAGTCGTGCGGGCGCTCGAGGAATTCGGGCTGCGCCCGCAGGTGGTGGTCGGTGCTTCCGTCGGCGCCCTGGTCGCGGCGGCCCACGCAAGTGCGCGGCTGGACGCCCTCGAGAGCTGGGTCTGCACGCTCACGCAGCGCGAAGTCTGGCGCCTCGTGGACACGCGTTTCCGCGGCGGTGGCGTCATGACCGGCAATCGGCTCATGGACGAAATCGCCAGGCACGTCGGCGATCCGCATATCGAGGAGCTCGGGTTGCGCTTCGCCGCAGTGGCGACCGACCTGCATACGGGCGAGGAGGTCTGGATCCGCGAAGGCCCCGTGATGGCCGCGGTCCGCGCGTCGAGCGGGGTGCCGGGGCTGTTCACGCCGACGTGGTATCTCGATCGCTGGCTCATCGACGGCGGCGTCGTGAACCCCCTGCCCGTCTCGGTCTGCCGCGCGCTCGGTGCCGACGTGATCATCGCAGTGGACCTCGGCCGCTCGCTGTCCCAGGGCGACCCGGCCGCACTCAGGCAGACGACGCCGAGCCTGCTCGAGGCGATGGCCAGCGCGGTCAACATCATGCAGGACAGCATCACGCGCAGCCGTCTCGTCATCGAGCCGGCGGACCTCGTGCTGCGACCCGACGTCAATCACTTCCAGCTCATGGACTTCCACCGCGCCGCGGAGGCGATCGAGATCGGCCGCCGCCACGTGCGCGACCACTCGGCGCAGCTCGAGCCGATCCTCGCGCTGCTGCGGGAACCCGCGTAGCCGACGCACGAGCAGTGCGCACGGCCCCGATTGGCCGCGTCCCTCCTTGAACCCCGCGAGATCGCCCTGACATTCGTCAGCCACGGTCACCATGAACACATCGACCTCAGTGGACATCGTCGAGGTCCATCACTCCCTCTGGCGCCCCTCCTGCGAGGACCGCGCATTCGTCCTGCACGCGATCGGCATTCCGTCGCAGACGGCCTGGAACGGGCGCGCGTGGTCGCTGTACGTCGCAGCCGATCACGAACTCGAGGCGCGTTCGCAGCTGCGGCGCTACGAGCGCGAGAATCCCCCTCGCAGCCGGCCTGCCCCGCCGGAACCGCTGCATCGGCGCGCCTGGCTGGGATCGCTGGGCTACGCCGCAGTCGTGCTGCTGGTCGGGTTCCTTGCGGGGTCGAGCGCCCTCAACCAGGATTGGTTCGAGGCGGGCTCGCTGCGTGCCGCACCCGTCCGGAGCGGCGAGCTGTGGCGCGCGGTCACGGCGCTCACGCTGCACCTCGACGTCGGGCACCTGCTCTCCAACCTCGGGTTCGGAACGGTCTTCGGGCTGCTCGCCGGGCAACTGCTCGGGCCGGGTGTCGCGTGGGCGTCGGTGCTCGCCGCGGCGGCCGGCGCCAATCTCCTGAACGCATACGTGCAGCCCGAGCTGCATGCCTCGGTCGGGGCCTCGACGGCCGTCTTCGCCACGCTCGGCCTGCTTGCCGCCTACGCATGGCGCCAGCGGTCCGGTGCAGGCGGGCAGCGAGCCCATCGCTGGGCGCCGATCTTCGCGGGCGTGTTCCTGCTGGCGTTCACGGGCGCGGGCGGGGAGAACACGGACGTGCTGGCGCACCTCACGGGTTTCGCGACGGGTGCGGTCGCGGGCGTCCTGCACGCCACGTGGCGGGTGCCGCGCGGCACCGTCGCGCAGATTCTCGCCGGCAGCTTCGCGCTCGCGCTGGTCGCGGCGTCGTGGGCGCTTGCGCTCGCGAACGCGTAGGCATTGCCCGTCATTCGTGCGAGTGCTTCGTCCGGGGTATCCCTTCCGCGGAACGCCGTGAATACGTCCATGTAGGCTCCGCGCGCGACGACGCCACCGCTGCAGCGCGAGGCTGTCCGGGTGAGCATGGCGCGGGCCGTGGGGGGGGGGGGAGCC
>VEPJ01000031.1:23783-37070 GCA_012026925.1 Gammaproteobacteria bacterium
ACGTACTCGCGGCGCCCCGCGGCTGGCTCACCCGTACTGCCAACCGCGCGGCCGGCATTGATGCTCGGCCGCCGCGCGCGACAAGATCGACGAAGATCAGTCGAGCTTCACCCGTACTTCGCCGTCCTTGACGCTGACCTTGTAGGTCTTGAGCGCCTTCTCGCCGCGCACCACGTTCAGCACCTGGATCCCGGGCGGGAAATTGGCCCACTCGACGACTTCGCCCGTGCGGATGTCGAAGCGCGCCCGGTGGAAGGGGCACTGCACGAGGCGACCTTCGATGATCTTGCCGCGGGCCAGTGGCGCGAAGACGTGCGTGCAGGTCGCCTGCGTCGCGAAGAATCCGTCGGCGAGGTTGTAGACCACGATCTTGTGGCCGTCGACCGTGAAGGCCTTCATCTGGCCGCGCTTGATGTCGCTGGTCCGGCAGACGGTGTGCAGTGTCATGGCGCCCCCTCGCTGTCGTCACGGGCAGTCTACCGGGCGCGCGGCCCGCAAAGCGAGCGCAGCCTACCCGGGCGGCATCGATCGCCCGGCCCTGTCCAGGCGCGCGCGGAACTCCAGGTATGCGTCCACGACCCGGTCGGGGTCCTCGAGCTGCGGGTAGTGGCCGACGCCGTCGAGGACCACCACGTCGGGATCGGGCACCAGCTGCCGGTAGCGCTCGGCGAGGTGCGCGCCGGACACGGGGTCCGCGGCTCCGCAGACGAGCCGCCGCGGCACGCTCGACTCGACGAGGGCGCCGACCCAGCGCGCGCGGTTGCGCCGTCGTTGTTCCATGTAGTTGATCAGCCGCGCCAGCGCCTGCCGGCCGCCGTCGCGCTCGATGAGCACCCACAGGTCCTGCAGTTCCTCGCGCGACGGCGGATGCCGCCCCGAGATCGACAGCATCGTGGCCTCGAACTTCGCGTAGGTCATCGTGCGCGCCAGGAGCGGCCCGATCACGGGTTTCGCGAGCAACTTCTGGATCGGCCGTGCGCGATGCGTCTCCGGGAACAGCCCGCCGTTCAGGAAACACACGCTCTGCAGGCGGATCCCCCCTTCGCGTTCGCGCGCGAGCAGTTCCTGGGCGACGGTATCGCCGTAGTCGTGCGCGAGCACGTGGGCGGCAGCGACGCCGTGGTCGTCGAGCAGCGCCCCACAGATGTCCGCCTGCTGCGCGATCGAATACGCGGAGGATGGTGGCTTCTCCGAGAGGCCGAAGCCGAGCATGTCCCAGGCGTAGAGCGAGTATCGCGCGGCAAGCCTCGCCCAGACCCGGTGCCAGTCGTAGCTCGCCGTCGGATAGCCGTGTATCAGCAGCAGCGGCGCCTTGCCGGCGACGACCGACGTACGCACGAAAATGCGGCAACCCGCGAGTCGACGCGTGCCGCCGGCGGCGATCCAATCGGACAGGAATTGCGAGGGCATTTGCGCTCCGTGTGCCCGCCGTTGTGCACGAGGCGAGGGACGGCTAGCCTGCAGCATGCTGCCGATCCTGTACATGGACGACCGGCTCGTCGTGATCGACAAGCCCTCGGGCCTGCTCGTCCACCGCTCCCCGATCGACCGGCACGAGACCCGCTTCGCGGTGCAGATGCTGCGCGACCAGCTGGGTCGGCGCGTTTATCCGCTGCATCGTCTCGACAAGGGAACGTCGGGAGCGCTCGCATTCGCGCTCGACCGGGAGATGGCCCACGCGTTGTCCGCAGCGTTTGCGACACAGGGTGTCGCCAAGACCTACCTCGCGGTCGTCCGCGGCTGGCCCGGGGAATCAGGCGAGATCGATTACCCGCTCGATGCAGTGCAGGACGAGTACGCGCCCGCCCGGGAGCACGACCCCAAGCCAGCGCGCACGGCATTCCGCCGCCTCGGGACGGTCGAATTGCCGCACCGCGTGGATCGCTACCCGACATCCCGCTATGCGCTTCTGGAACTGAAGCCCGACACCGGCCGCAGGCATCAGCTGCGGCGCCACCTCGCGCACATTTCCCACCCGATCATCGGCGACTCGACCTACGGCAAGGGGCGCCACAACCGGCTGTTCGCGGAGCAGTTCGGCGTGCGGCGGCTCCTGCTCGCCTGCGTCCGGCTCGAGTTCACGCACCCCGCGAGCGGCGCATGCGTCGCGGTCGATGCCTCGCCCGGCGAGGATTTCGAGTCACTCGCCGGGCGGTTCGGCTGGTCGCTTGCTGCGGGGGAGCCCGCAGGAGCGATCAGCTCAGCTTGTCCTTCACCTTCGCCGTGAGGGCTGCGATCTCCGCGTGGCGACCCTTGTCCGCGACCTCCCGTCCGGGGCGGGCGGGCGCCTTCGCAGCCTTCTCGAGATACGGCAGCGCCGCCGCGTAGTCGCCCTGATTTACCAGGAAATCCGCGTAGAAATAGTTCGGGTCGATGCCGTTCGGATTGATGCGCAGCGCCTGCTGCAGCAGCTCGCGGGCCTTGTCGTGGTCACCGAAACCGAGCGGGAAACCGGGCACCTTGTAGTAGAGCGTGCCGAGGCTCGTGTAGGCGGACCCGTCGAGTGCATTCGGGTCGAGCTTGAGCGCGGCCTCGAGGTTGCCGCGCGCTTCCTTGGCCAGCCCCAGCGCGCCGAGGCCGCCCTTGGCGCCCGCGTAGCTGCTCTCGATGATGCCTTCCCAGATCAGCGCCTCGGCGCGACCAGGGTGCTGCCTGGTGAACGCCTCCGCGCGCTTCTCCAGTGCGTCGAAGGCCTCCTTGCGGGCATCGCCCGCCGGCGTCTCGTAATTGGCCTGGGCCCACGCCTGCTGGATCGACAGCAGGTCGGCGTCGAAGGCCGGATCGGGAGCCGCGGCGGCACGCGCGGCCACCGAAGCAGTCAGGACGAGCGATGCGAACAGGACGTGGCGGATCTTCATGGGAATTTCCTCTCAGGTTCGGGGCGTGACGGCGGTTTCCCCGGCGTAGCGGCGGATGACCGGGAGTTGCTTGCGCAACGCCCCGTCGACGACGCGAGGCAGTATTCCGTTCACGCGGGCGAAGAGCTTCTCGGGCCAGCCGATCACCGCCTCCGCTCGGCCACCGGCCAGCATGTCGCAGACGGCCTTCGCGACGAGTTCGGGCGGGTCCATCGCGACACCGAGCTCGGCGTTCATGCGCTCGACCGCGGACGTGTTGATGCCGGTGCGCGTCGCGCGCGGGGCGACGTAGTGGACGCGCACGTTCGTGTCGGCGAGTTCGCGGCGCAATGCCTCGGTGAAGCCGCGCACGGCGAACTTGGTCGCGGAGTAGACGGCGTAACCGGGATAGCCGATGGAGCCGAAGACCGAGCCGGTGTTCAGGATGCAGGCCTCGGGCTGGCGGCGCAGGTGCGGCAGGAGCCCGTGGCAGAGATGCATCGGCGCCTGGACGTTGATCGCGAGCGCGAGGTCCAGCTGCTCGGGCGGCTGGTCCTCGAACATGCGGAAGTGGTTGATTCCCGCGTTGTTCACCAGCACGTTGATGCCGCCGCGCCAGCGGGAGGCATCCTCACAGATGCGTTGCCTGTCGGCCGCCACGGTGAGGTCCGCCGCAAGCGTGCCGACGCGGTCACCATACTTCGCGAACCGCTCCGCCGCGCGCGCGAGCGCCCCTGCGTCGCGATCGACGAGCAGCACGGCAGCGCCGCGCGACAGCAGCTCCGCCGCAATCGCGCCGCCGATGCCGCCGGCGCCCCCGGTGACGAGGGCGCGGATCGATGCTGGGTTCATGCGATTTTCCTCTGTGATTCGGTTGCGTCGGACTCGATTGCCACGGTGGTTTCCAGCGAGCGGAAGACATTCCCGTAGAGCCAGAAGATGCCCTTCGCGCAGCGGACCACCGCCTCCCGGTCGCCCGGGTCGGTGAGCCGCGCGAGGATGCCCGCGAGGTCATTGACGTGTTCCTTGTCGAGCTCACCGTGGCTGCGCAGGTAGGTGAAGGCGCGGGTCGGCAGGCCGAGCGCGGACTGGATGCGATCCGCGGCAGTCAGGGCGAGCGAGACGCTCGTGCCCTCGAGCACGTGCACCATGCCGAAGAATCCCACCGGGTTGCGGCGCGCGACGGTGTCGTAGGCGTACGCGACCATGGCTTCCGTGGCGATCGCCGGCTGGGACGCCGCGGCGGCCTCGCGGTCGCCGCCCGCCGCCGCGATGTCGTTCAGGATCCACGCGTCGTGGCCGGTCTCTTCCTCGAGGTAGTGCAGCACCGCATCGCGCAGCCAGGCGTGGTGGTCGGGCAGGCGCGCGCCCACGGCCATGAGCAGGGGCACGGTGTGCCGCACGTGGTGGTAGGCCTGGGTCAGGAACGAGACGTACAGCTCGCGCGTGACGTCGCCGGACAGGCAGCGCTGGATCACCGGCGCAGACAGCAGGAAATCGCGGTCAGCAGCGGTCTCGCGAGCGAGTTGCTCGTGGAATGTCATCGGTCACCTCGTTCAGGAAGCGATTTCTTCGCGATAGAGCGCATCGAGCAAGGCGCCGTGGCGCTGCACGATGTCGCGACGGCGCAGCCGCCCATTGGAGGTCAGCAGCCCATTGTCGAAGGAGAACGTCTCCGGCGCGCGAACCCACCGGCGCACCTGCGCGTAGTCGGGGAGTCGCGCGTTGGCCGAGCGGATGGCGCGCTCGATGGTCGCCGCGTCCGCGCCTTCGTGCGGTGCGCTCACGAGCGCCACGGCGTACGGCCGCCCCTCGCCGTGCACCATCACGTGCCGGATGCCGGGCTCGAGCGCGATTTCCCGCTCGACCCACTCCGGCGCGACGTTGCGCCCGTAGCTCGTGATGTACATGTTGCGTAGCCGGCCACGGACATACACGTAGCCGTCCGCATCGATCTCGCCGAGGTCGCCCGTCGGCCACTCGTCGTCCGGCTGGCGCGGCGATTCGCCGAGGTACCCGCGCATCGTGACGCCGGACACCATGAGCTGGCCGTCCTCGGCGACGCGTACCCTGGCATGCGGGAGCGGCCGGCCGACGCTGCCCACGCGCCGTGCCTCCGGCGTGTTGAGGCAGACCACCGAAGCGCACTCGCTCAGGCCATAGCCTTCGTAGACAGGCAGCCCGACCGCGGCCGCGCGCTCCAGCAGCTCGACCGCGACCGGCGCGCCGCCGACGGCGACGAACTTCAGCGAACGCGGAAGGCTCCAGCCGCGCTCGGCAGCGACGACCAGCAGGCGCAGGAGTTCGGGAACCAGGATCAGGCTCTCGGGTCGCGCCTCGAGCACGCAGGCGAGCAGTCGCGACACGTCGGGGCCGGCGTAGCTCATGCCGCTCACGCGCGACGACGGGATCACGCTGCACGCTCCCGCGAGCAGCGGAGCGTAGATGCCGCCGACGTTCTCGAGCAGCGTCGCGAGCGGCAGCAGGCACAGGTGGCGCTGCACGCCGAGGCCCGACGTCGCGCCGGCGAGCGATTTCGCGATCGTCTCGAGGTCGTCGGCGCCGAGGCAGACCCCCTTGGGTGCGGCCGTGCTGCCCGACGTGTAGGTCACCTTGACCGTGCCAGCCGGCAGCGTCGCCCGCGAGGCGGGATCGAGCTGGCGGCGGAACATCGTGAGGCCGGTCCGGGCCGCGGCGCCCTCGACCCGCCAGCCGGCAAGGAGTTCGCGCACGCGGCCGGCGTCATCCGTGAGCACACAGTCGATTCCTGCGTCGTCGAGCACGTGCTGGACCTGGGGCGCCGTGAAGTAGCCCGGCACCGGCACCGAAGGCAGTGCGCGCAGGTGGAGCGCGAGATCCGCGATCGCCCAGCCAATGCCGTTGTCGGCGAGCAGCGCGAAGCGTTCGCCTCGGCGGGCCAGCCACTCGCCCTCCGCCTCGACCAGCGCCGCGACCTGGCCGAAGGTGATCCGCTGGCGCCCGTCGTCGAGCGCGATGCGGTCGGGCGCCATCGTGCGCAGCGCCTCGAGCAGCGCGCTAGTGGTCATGGTCGACCGTGCTGAAGCCGCGGATGCTGCGGCTGTCGGGCAGGTACCCCGCGAACACGCGCGGGTCGGCCTCGTAGTACCGGCCCCACTGGTCGGAGCCTTGCGCAACGCGCGTGCCGTCGGCGCGCGCGAGCTCGAGCAGGGGCGCGCCGAAGCCGAGCAGGATCTCGCGTACGGCGCTCGTCGCCGTGAACACGATCCACTGGTAGTCCTGTGCGATCAGGTACGCGGGCAGCAGCGCGACCATGCGGACTGCCGTACGACAGCTCGACCCCGCGAGATTGCCGATCTCTACCACCTGCCTGCGGCTCACCGACCGGCCCGTGGCCGCCGCGATCTCCGCCTCGATCGGCCGGTCGAGGTACTGTTCGAGGTAGAGCACGTCGCTACCCGCGCCGCGCAGTCCGACCACGCCGCGCAGGACGCCGGCCATGTCGCGGAACGACAGAAGCGTCGGCATGAAGCTGGTCACCCGGGCGTCGTGCTTGCGGACGAAGGCATCGCCGACGAAGCCCTCGAGTTCCGCACGCTCCGGCTGCCCGGCTGTTACGGATGCCACGCGCAACGCCCTGCCGAGTGAGTGACGGCAACCGTCGCGCTCACGGGTCATGACGGACCTCGACTCGTGGGCAAGCTCGCGCGCATTCGCGTCGTTCAAGGCAGGCCTCCTGGGCATTGATCCGGCGCCGGAGGCTGCCGGGTTCGTGCGTTAGACGCCGGCGGCCGCCGGAATCAATCGCGGTCGCCCTCCGCGGCCAATCTAGTCTTATTTTTCAGATAGTTACGAGGCCACGGCAACGCGGCCGGCCGGCCCATCGCCATTGGCGATTGATTTGCCGGACAGGGGGCGTCTAACTGCGCAGTACGGGAACGGACGGCATGAAGTGACGAGCGACCGGGAACTGGTGCAGCAGATGCTCGCGGGGGACGAACGCGCCTTCAGCGAGTTCTTCGGCATCTATTTTCCGCGGGTCTTCCGCTTTGCCCTGCCGCGGGTCAACCGCAACGAGGACACCGCCAAGGACGTCGTGCAGGCGACGCTGATCAAGGCCATGCGCAAGCTCGGCGACTACCGCGGCGAGGCGGCCATGTTCACGTGGCTGTGCCAGATCTGCCGTCGCGAGATCGCCGACCAGGTGCGGTCCCAGCGAAGGCACTCGGACAAGGTGGTCCTGATCGAGGACAGCGCCGAGGTGCGGGCCGCGCTCGAGTCCATCGAGGCGCCGGAGGCGGACGACCCGCTCAAGCGCTGCGATGGCGCAGAACTGAAGCGGCTCGTGCACGCCGTGCTCGATCGCCTGCCGGGCCGTTATGGCGAGGCACTCGAATGGAAATACGTGGAGGGCCGCTCGGTCGAGGAGATCGGCGACCTGCTGGGAATCGGCCACACCGCGGCGCAGTCACTGCTCGCGCGCGCGCGAGTGGCGTTCAGGGACGGGCTCGAGGCCGTGTTCGGCGCATCGGCGGCGGACGTGCTTGCGAGTCTCGAGGCCTGAGGGGGGAACATGAACACGCGTGATCAGGACCACCCAGACGCGCCGGACGACGGCGACCTAGCTCTGCTGCTCGCAGCCGCAGGCCGACGCGGGGAGCCCTCGTCGCAGGCCGCTGCCGAAGTCCGCGCGGCGGTCGAAGCGGAGTGGCGCGAAGTCGTGGAATCGCGGCAGCAACGACGCCGCTTCGTGGGCTGGGCGGCTGCGGCCGGCGTAGCCGTTGCGGCCGTCGCGGTCTGGCTCGCGCGTCCGCTGTACATGCCGGAGCCCCAGGCGGTCGCGTCGTTCGCGAGGACCGTAGGCGATGTGCAGGTGGACTCCGGAAGCGGTCACTGGTTGCCGGCTGCCCCGGGCGACGTCGTGAAGTCCGGTGCCGTGATTCGCACCGGCGGTAGTGGCCGCGCGGCGCTCAAGATCAGCGACGGAGTCGAGCTTCGGCTCGATACGGGCTCGCAGCTTGCGTTCAACGATGCGAATACCGCGGACCTGTCGAGCGGCGCAGTGTACGTGGACTCGGGCCCCGAGGCAGGCGCGCCGGCCGTCGATTTCGTACTCGAGACACCCGTCGGCAGCGTACGGCACCTCGGTACCCAGTACGAAGCACGCCTGGGCGACGGCGGCCTGCGGGTCGGCATCCGCGAAGGCCGCGTGGAGATCAACGGCGACCGCGGGGCGGTACTCGGAAGCGCGGGAGAAGTGCTGACGCTCCGCGACAGCACCGTGTCCCGCGCCCGACTCGCACCGTCGGCGTCCGAGTGGAACTGGGTGGCCGACGTCACGCCGCCATTCAGCATCGAGGGACGGTCGGTGGAAGCGTTCCTGGCGTGGGCGGGACGCGAGTCCGGTCGCACGGTCGTGTATGCGTCACCCACCGTCGAACAGCAGGCCAGGAGCGTCACCCTGAGCGGCACGGTCGAGGGCCTCGCTCCAACCCAGGCCCTCGCGGCGGTGCTGTCGACCACGTCACTGAGGCCCGTCCTCACGGACGGCGAGATCCGGATCGAGGCAGCGGCACAGTAAGGGTCGGCGAACCGCAGTAGGCTCGCCCCTTACGCTCGGCTACCATCACGGGCGCTCGCGCTGCGCGCGGGTCCTTGCGCCAGCCGACGCCCGTGGCCTACAACCGAAATCACCCGATCCGATCGATCCCCGGCGCCGCGCTCGCGGCCGGCGTCGCATTTTGGTCGTCGATTGCCTCGGCGGCACCGCCGTACGCAGGTCGTCCCCTGGACGACGTGCTGCGCGAACTCGGCCAGCAGGGACTGCATCTCGTCTACAGCAGCGAAACGGTGCCGCCGACGCTCCGTGTCACGGACGAGCCGGCCTCGGGGCCGCCCGCGGCTGTGCTGCGCGAGTTGCTCGCGCAACACGGGCTGGTGGCCAACCCGGTCGGCGCGGATACCTACGCGATCGTCAGGCCGGACGCGAGCGCGAAAACGACGGCGAAGCCGGGCCCCGCCGCGCCGCCCGGGCGCGTCGAGGAGGTCGTCGTCGCCGCCAGTCGATATTCATTGTCGGCGGCCATCCCCGACGCCCACACGATGTTCACGCAGGACGAGGTCGAGGGCATGCCACGGCTCGCCGACGACTCGCTCAAGGCCGTGCACCGCCTGCCGGGCGCCGCGACCAATGGCGTCTCCGGCCTCGCGTACATGCGCGGCGGCCTGAACAACGAAACGCTCGTGGTGCTCGACGGATTCCCGTTGTACGACCCGTTCCACCTCAAGCTGCTCCTGAGCCCGACGAGCCTGCTCGATCCGGCCATCCTGGGTGGCGTGGACGTCCACGCGGGCGGCTTCACGGCCGAGTTCGGTGATCGCATGAGCTCGGTCATCGATGCGACGTCCGTGCATCCGGGCGAGGACCCGCAGTACCAGCTCGGCCTGAGCCTGTTCGATGCGAGCCTGTTCGCGTTCGACCGTTTCGCGGACGGCAAGGGACAGTGGCTGGTCGCGGGCCGGCGCGGCAACCTCGACGAGATCGCCAGCCTCGTGGACGCCAAGTCCGGCGAGCTGCGCTACTCGGACGGATTCGCCCGGCTCGACTACCAGTTCACTCCGGACACGCGCGCCAGCCTGCACCTGCTCGCGTCGTACGACCAGGCCGACGTCACGAATGCGCTCGACAGCGAGTCGTCCGAGGCCACCTATCGCAACTCCTACGTCTGGGGCACGCTCGAGCACCGCTTCTCGCCCGGGCTCGCGGCCCGCATCATCGGCTCCTACACCTACGTCGCGACGAGCCGGCAGGGCGCGGTGGACGACGAAGGCGCGCGCACGGGTTACGCGGACGACCACCGCCATTACGACGTGTGGGGCCTGAAGCTCGACGCGGGGTGGAGCACGAGCCGCTGGTTCACGCGTTTCGGAGCAGAAGCGCGCTCGTTGGACGCTTCGTACGACTACCGGAGCGCCGTGCGGTTCGCGCCCGACTATCCGTTCCCGGGCGCGATCGAGACCGTCCGCGTGAACGACCTTTCGCCAGCACCGTCGGGCGCGCACTACGCGCTGTACGTGACGAGCCGCGTGCGGATCACGGATCCGCTCACGGCCGAGTTCGGGCTGCGCTGGGACGACGAGACCTACACGCCCCACGGCAACGACCAGCTCGCTCCGCGCGTGAACCTCGCGTGGCAGGTCGCGCCGCGGACGCTGCTGCGCGCCAGCTGGGGCGTCTACCAGCAGTCGCAGGGCATCAACGAGCTGCAGGTCGAGGACGGCGTGGACCGCTTCTTCCGGCCGCAGCGCGCGTACCACGAGATCCTCGGCGTCGAGCAGGGGCTGCCGTCGAGCTTCACGCTGCGCGTCGAGGGCTACGTGAAGCAGTACCGGGACGTGATGCCACGCTTCGAGAGCCTCTACGACCCGACGTCGATCGTGCCGGAGCTGCGCTGGGACAGGATCGAGATCGTGCCGGGTTCCGCGCGCGCCGAGGGCGTGGAATTCCTGCTGACTCGCAAGAGCGCGTCACCGTGGAACGGCTGGCTCAACTACGCGCTGTCGCGCGTGGTGGACCGTGAGAACGGCACGGACACACGCCGCAGCTGGGACCAGACGCACAACCTCGGCGGCGGCATCACGTGGGCCGACGGCCCATGGCAGGCGACGCTCGCGGGCATCTACCACACCGGCTGGCCGACGACGCCGCTGCGCGTGGCGGGCACGACTCCGGGATCGCAGACCGTCGTGGTCGGCCCCCGCAATTCCGCACGGCTGGGCGCCTACGCGTCCGTGGACGCCCGCGTCAGCCGCGACATTCCCCTGCCGCGCGGCACGCTGAACGTCTTCGCCGAGGTGACGAACGCCTTCGACCGGCATAACCCGTGCTGCACCGAGTTCAGCTACTCGACGGCGCCCGACGGCGCCATCGCGCTCGAGCACGAATACCGCAACTGGCTGCCGCTCGTGCCGAACGTCGGCGTGCTCTGGAAGTTCTAGCCGACGCCGTACCTGCGGAACCAGGCAAGACACTGCTTCCAGGCGTCGCGCGCGTCGTCGGCTCGATAGCTCGGCCGGTAGTCCGCGTTGAAGCCGTGCGGCGCGTCGGGGAAGACGACGATTTCGGACGGGCTCTTCACGGCAGCGAGCGCCGCTCGCATCTTCTCCACGTCCGCAAGCGGGATGCCCTGGTCCTGGCCGCCATATAGGCCGAGCACCGGCGCCTTGAGATCGGCCGCGACGTCGATCGGATACTTCGGCTGCAGGGCGGTGGCCTCGCCGACCAGCCGCCCGTACCAGGCGACGCCGGCCTTCAGCGACGGGTTGTGGGCAGCGTAGAGCCACGTGATGCGGCCGCCCCAGCAGAAGCCGGTGACACCGACGTGCTGCACGTTCCCCGCGCCGCTCTTGCCGGCCCAGGCGACGGCCGAATCGAGGTCCGACATCACCTGCGAGTCGGGCACCTTCGACACCACCTCGGCGAAGAGCTGCTTCCAGTCGGTGTACTTCGACGGATCCCCCTGCCGCGCATAGAGCTCCGGGGCGATCGCGAGGTAGCCCTCCTTCGCGAACCGGCGGCACAGGTCCTTGATGTGCTCGTGCACGCCGAAGATTTCCTGCACGACGAGCACGACCGGGAAAGTTCCGCCTTTCGACGGCATGGCGCGATAGGCCGGAATCTCGCCGTCGGGCACGGGGATCTTGACCTCGCCCGCCGTGAGTCCCTCGCTGCTCGTCGTGATCACGGTATCCGCCGCCACCGGTCCCGCGGCCGCGGCGAACCCCACGGCCAGCGAGGTCAACAGGACGTCGCGCCGGGTGAGCGCGGTCCTGCCGATGAGCGAGTCGAGTTCGGGGCCGGTCCACTCGTCGTGCATGTCTCCCTCCTGAATCCTTCCGGTTGACCTAGGGTGGCTCGACGCCGGGCTGGTAAGGCTCCGTCTCGAGCGCGATCGCGGCGGCCACTTCGGGCGCCACTGTGTATTTCGTGAACTCCGCGGGCATCCGTTTCGCCTTGCCCGTCTCGAGGTCGATGCAGACGTAGTGGATCAGGGCGCGAACCAGCGTCTGGCCGTCGGACTTGCGCCGGACCTGGAAGCGCCGCGCGATGCGCAGCCTGCCGTCGTTCAGCACGGGCCAGGTGCCGACCTCGACCTGGTCGCCGAGGTATGCCGCGCCGAGGTAGTGGACCTGCGTGCGCCACACCGCCATGCCGCGATTGAGCCGCTTGCACAGCTCGAACGGGATGCCCCGCTCCCTCGAGTGCTCCCACGCACAGTCGTCCATCCACGCGAGATACACGACGTTGTTGACGTGCCCGTAGCCGTCGATCTCCGCGTGCACCACGGCGCGCTCGTGCACGAACGGCGACGGCAGGTCCCAGCTCATGGCATCTCCTCAGGCGTCCATCACCGCGAGCAAATCGTCCTTCTCGGCCCAGACGCCGGTGAGCCAGCGCTGGAACCGCTCGCGGAACGCCGGGTCGTTCGCGTAGTCGCCGGCGGACATCCACTCCTCGATGGCGCGCTTGCGGATGTCAACGACCACGCGCCGCACGCGCCCGCAGCAGAGGTCCCAGAGACTCGGGCCCTTCGGCACGTAGACGATCGTGACGTCCAGGATCGAGTGCAGGACGCCACCCATCGCGGAGAGTACGAACGACGTGCCGCCGGCGCGAGGCAGGAGCAGGTGGCGGAGGGGCGAGTTCTGCGCGGCGTGCTTGGCCTCCGTGAACCGCGTGCCCTCGACGAAGTTCATTACGGACGTCGGCATCTCGCTGAACTTCGCGCACGCGGCACGCGTGGCCTCCAGGTCCTTGCCGCGCATTTCCGGGTGCTTCCTCAGGTACTCGGACGTGTAGCGGCGCATGAACGGGAAGTCGAGCGCCCACCAGGCGAGGCCGAGCAGCGGCACCCAGATCAGCTGCTGCTTCAGGAAGAACTTCAGGAACGGAATGCGGCGGTTGAATACCGCCTGCAGCACGAGAATGTCCACCCAGGAGCGGTGATTGGAGAGGACGAGGTACCACTCCTTCGACGAGAGCCCTTCGTCGCCACGGACCTCGAGCGGGAGGGCCCGCATCGCCCGGAAAATGAGGTTGTTCTGCGCGATCCACTGCTCCGCGATGGCGGTCAGGACGCGGCTCATGGCCTTGCGCCAGGCGCGGGCGGGCACCACGAACTTGAGGATCGCCACGACGAACAGCGGCCCGACCATGACGAGTACGTTGAGCACCATCAGCGCGAGCGTGACGACGCCCCTGAGCGTGGATCCGATGCGTTGAGCCATCCGGCGGTCCGTCGTTGCGGGGAGGCCGAATTATGCCTGCCGCACTCGACGGCAGCACGGCGAATCGCTAAGTTGCCTGCGCGCCCACCGGCCGGAGATCCCATGCCCGAAGTACTCAACGCCATCGAGGCCCGCGTCATCGGCTGCCTGATCGAAAAGCAGATCGCCACGCCGGACCAGTATC
>VEPJ01000206.1:0-1670 GCA_012026925.1 Gammaproteobacteria bacterium
ACGATGCCCGTGATCACCAGCGCCTGCGGCACGGGGTCGCCGCCGAGCCCGGCCTCCGCTCCACGCCGCGCCACGACACCGAACAGCAGGAACACGCCGCTGCCGACGAGGTTGAACGCGATGATCTTGCGCAGCAGTCGCGGGTCGGTGAGCAGGCCGTAGAGCCCGATACCCACCAGGGCGGCCCCGCAGAGGCCGAACAGCGTCGCCGGATTCAAGGGCCCTCCGTCCGCTCCGGAGGCCCCGCCACGAGCAGCGCGAGCACCAGCGCGATGGTGAGCATCATGGGCACCTCGATGAAGAGGATCAGCGCCTTCGCATGCGATACGGGATAGGCGAGGAATGCGCCGGCGATGCCCATGCCTGCGAGTCCCACGGCAAGGAAGGTGGCAGGTCCGGCGACGACCGCGACGCGCAACCAGCGCGCACGCACCTGCGGCGCCTCGCCGAGGCCCGCCATGAGCACCAGCAGCCACATGGCCGCGAGCACGGTCGCGCCCTGGAACGCGCCTCCCGGTTCGTCGGCGCCGTTCCACATCAGGTGCAGGCCGAGCAGCAGGCCGAGCGGAGGCAGGGTTCGCGCCAGGAACCTGAGCACGCCGTCGTCCGCGAACGGGTGCAGCAGCCGAG
The DNA here is from genome assembly GCA_012026925.1 of Gammaproteobacteria bacterium. GTDB lineage: Bacteria > Pseudomonadota > Gammaproteobacteria > Steroidobacterales > Steroidobacteraceae > RPQJ01. The sequence goes on from VEPJ01000206.1 coordinate 631, forward strand.
GCCGCCCGGTCCAGCCCAGGTCCGGTGCGAGCGACCACACGCCGACGAGCGACAGCACCAGCACCACTTTCTCGAGCAGCGTGTCGAAGGCGCGGAAGGCCATGAGCACGCCGTTCACCGGGTTGCCGAGGCCGGTGGCCGGCAGCGCGGCAAGCGCTTGCGCCGCAAGCGAGGGAGCAGGTTGGGGCAGCGACAGCACGGTGGTGGCGAGCCCCACCGAGATGCCGGCACAGGCGAGCGCCGCGACGAGCCGCAGCGCGATCGACGGTCGCGCGACGACGCGTGCTTCGGCCACCCGCAGCCGTGCCGCCGCGCCGAGCAGCAGGAGTCCCGTGAGGCCGCTGCCGATCGCCACTTCGGTGAGCGCAACGTCCACTGCCTGCAGCTGCATCCAGACGATCGCGAGCAGCAGGCCGTAGCTCACGAACCCGACGGTGGCCGAGTAGCTGTCGCGGGCGGCCACGCTCCACGCAGCGGTGGTGAGCACCAGCACGCCGACCAGCAGCTCGTAATTGAGTTCGAAACTCATGGGTTCGGTCCTGCGCGACGGGCCACGCGCGCGATGAGCTGCCCCACGGTCGCCCCGGCCAGCAGCACCGTGAGCCACACCAGAATCAGCTTCAGTGCCGCGAGGACGCTGCCTGCCTGCGGCAGCAGCCCTGCAACGATCAATCCGAGCCCGACGTTGTCGGCCTTGGTGAGTGCGTGCAGGCGCGTGAGCGCATCGGGAAATCGCAGCAGCCCCACGACGCCCGCGAGAAAGAACAGCACCCCTGCCGACACGGCCGCCATCGTGAACAGGTCGAGGAGCGCGCTCACGGGGCGTCGTCTCGAGTGGGCGGCTCGTCCTGGCCCAGGGCCGCGCCCTTGACGAAGGCGATGCTCGCAAACGCAGCGAGCACGGCGAGGGTGAGCGCGAGGTCGAGCGACGCGGGCCGGCCGCGCGCGACCCCGGAGAGCAGCGGCGCTGCCGCGCCACCCGTGCCGAGCAACTGCGCCGCCGTGCCGCGATCGGCGGCGCCCGGCCCCCGCAGGGTGCG
>VEPJ01000206.1:1680-8684 GCA_012026925.1 Gammaproteobacteria bacterium
TGGCGTGGCAGCGCTGCTGCTCTCCGGGGTCGCGCGCGGCCCCCGCAGGATGCGCACCATGCCGAGCGCAACCGTGATCAGCACCGCGGCCGCCGCGGCCAGGAGGAACGCTTTCATGCGTCGCTCCGCGTGCGCTTCGTGACGACCTCGGCCGCGCCGAGCGCACCGCCCAGGGCATCGAGCAGGCGCGATTCTTCCTCCGCGAGCTGCCCTGCCACCGACCGGGACGCGTCGAGGCAGTGATAGGCGATCGCGCCGGAGGGTTCGGTGCCGCTCGGGATGGTTCCCGGCATCTGGCTCGTCATGGCCTGGAACAGGCTGCGCGCGTCGCTGGGCGGCAGCTGCGGCTGGTAATGCACGTAGCCCGGTGCGAGCCGCATCCGCGGCGCGAGCGCACGCCGCGCTACGTCGAGTCCGGCAAGGACCGACACACGCACGAAACGCGCGAACAGCCGGAGCACCTCCAGCCAGCGCACGCTGCCGCCGAGCGGATCGGGCGGCATGAGCCGCAGGCTCGCCCAGGTGGCCAGTGCCGCTGCGCCCAGGCCGGGGAGGATGTCGTCGGCATCGCCACCCGCGATCACCATCCACACGACGAAGTACGTGGCGCCACGGCCAAGGGCGGCTGCCCAGGTGCGGCTGCGAGGTGCGGCGATCTGCATCCCTGGCACTTCTTGTTGTTCCCCTGCGCGGCCGGCCGGCGCGCGGCGTACCTAGGGTAGACCATGCGCGTCACCGATCAAGGGGTTGCACCGTACGCCGAGTCCACGCGCCGATTGGTGACGGGCTCGCGCTGTTGCTAAGCTCGCGGCTCTTGCGGCGTTTCACCGGGGATGGGAATGGACTTGCGTGCAGCGACACTCGCCATGTTCCTCGCCTCGGCGCTGTGCGTCGATGCCGCGACGGCCGCCGATCTCCTCGAGGTGTACGAACTGGCCAGGACGCGCGATCCGCAGTTCCTGGAGGCTGCCGAACTGCGCACGGCGGCACTCGAGGCCAAGCCGCAGGCCCGTGCGGCCCTGCTGCCGCAGGTGTTCGCGGGCGGCGAAATCGAGACGCGCGAGACCGACGGCAGCGGCACGTTCCTGCAGGTGATCGACCCGAATCCCGGCCCGGGCCTCGACCCGCAGATCGAGATCTTCGACGTCGACCAGAAAGTGAGCGCCGATACCTGGCGCTGGCAGGCGGGACTGCGCCAGACCGTGTTCCGGTGGGACCAGTGGCAGCGGCTCGGTCGCGCCGACGCCGTGGTCGCGCGCGCCGAGGCAGGCTATCGCGCCGCGCAGCAGGACCTGATGCTGCGCGTGTCGCAGCGCTACTTCGACGTGCTCGCCGCCGCGGAAACGCTGCGCGCCTCCGAAGCGACGCTCGAAGCGTTCACGCAGCAGCTCGCGCAGGCCGAGCGCCGCTTCAAGGCGGGCGTGGTGACGGTGATCGACGTCGAGGAGGCGCGCTCGGCGCGCGACGCCGCAGCCGCAAACGCGATCGCCGCGAAGCGCTCGCTCGCCGTAGCGGGCGAGCTGCTCACCGCACTCACTGGCGAGCTGCGCCCCGAACTCGAGCGTCCGGGCGCCGAGCTGCCCACGTCCGACACCGAGCGGCGCGGTGAACAGGCCTGGGTCGACCTGGCGCTCGACCAGAACCTCGCCGTGGTCGCGGCGCGGCTCGGCGTGGACATCGCCAAGCGCGACGTGCGCATCGCGCAGTCCGGGCACCTGCCGACGCTCGATCTCTACGCGACGACCGGGGCCTTCGACGAGAGCGCCACGGAGACGGTCACCAATCGCAACTTCGACCTGCGCACGCGCGGCCCGGCCGACAGTGACGGCACCGAGGACGTCATCGGGCTGCAGCTCGCGGTGCCGATCTTCACGAGCGGTGCGACCAGCTCACGGGTGCGCGAGCAGGTCGCGCTGCACCGCGCCGCGCGCCAACGGCTCGACGGCAGCGCGCGTGCGGCCGAGCGCTCGACGCGCGATGCCTACCTGAGCGTGGTGGCCGACGTGGCACGCGTCGATGCCTTGCGCCAGTCGGTTGCCTCGAGCCGCAGCGCGCTGCGCGCGACCGAGCGCGGCGCGGAGGTCGGCAACCGCACCAACGTCGACGTGCTCGATGCGCGGCGGCGCGTGTTCGAGGCCGAGCGCGACTACGCGCGGGCCCGCTACGACTACCTCACCAACCTGGTGCGACTGCGCGCGGCTGCGGGCTCGCTGCAACCGGCAGACCTCGACGCCATCAACAAGTACCTCGTCGAGCCGGTGGCCGTGCTGCCACCGGGCGCGCCGCGCCGCTGAGGCGACGCCCCGTTGAGGGGCGTGCCAGCGGTTACCTGGAAACTGCCCAGATCGCGCGTTCGCCGTCGGCGCGGTGCATGTCGAGCACGTTGCCGTCGATGCTCCACGTGACGGCGGAGGCGAGCGCCGCCAGGAACTCCCGCTCCTGGGTCATCAGCGGCTCCTCGCAGGCGCGCCGCGTCGTCGCCAGCGGGCCGACCTGGAGCTTGCTGCCCTCGGTCGAGTACTTGCCGTGGAAGTTGTTGCAACCGGCGCTACCCGCGACCTGCCCGTCCTTGAAGGACATCGTGATGCTCGACTCGCCGAGCAGGCCCACGACCGCGTGGCGATTGTTGTTGAAGCTGGTGACCTTCCAGTCGACGCCGGCGAGCTGCGGCGGCGGCTCGCGCCGGAAGCGGAGCGTAGCGCCCGACGCATTCGTGGCCGTCAGGGTGTCGCTGTCCGCCGTGTAACGCAAGGTGCCGGACAGCGCCTTGTGGAAGGCGGTCTCGATCGACGAGCCCGGCTCCGGGCAGGCCATCTGCGTGCTGGCCACGGGACCGATCTTCAGCTGGTCGCCGTCGAGGCTGTAGCTGCCACTGAAATTGTTGCAGCCGGCGAAGCCCGTGAGTCGCCCCGATTCGAACCGCGCCGTGACCGGACGGGGCAGTTGCGCCAGAGCGGCGGACGGTGCGCCCGGCAACTCCTCGAGCCGCCAGGCGGCGCCTTCCAGCCGGGCAGGAGCAGTGCCTCCGGCAGCCTTCGCGGGCACCCGGCAGCACCCGGACAGGAATCGACCGTCGGGCGTCGATACTCGCGCCGTCACCGGGAGCTTCGTCCCCGACATGTTGTCGGTGCAGGTCGAGTCCTGCAGCCAGACCACGAGGTCGCGGCCTGCGGCGGGCGAGCCGCGCCAGAGGGTCTCGGGCAGGAAGGCGTGGCGCTTCGCCTGCCCGCGGTAAGTGACCGCCTCCTGGTCCGGCGTGGCAAAGCGCGCCACGCCCGGCTCGGTGAGGTCCACGCTCCACGACGGCTCGTTGCCGAAGCAGATGAGCGGCTGTTCCTCAGCCGCGACCACGCCGGAGAGGCCGGCGATACCCAACAGACAGGCCACGGCTGATTTCATTGGATTCCCGCTCGAGTGCTCAGGTGCCGGGCTTGTGCAGGCTGTCGAGGCCGCTGCGCAGCGCGCGCGCCCTGGTGTTGATGGCCCGCTGCGCATCCGCGGTGTTGGTCGCCCGGTTGGTGATCGTCATGATGCCGATGTTGCGCCCCGACTGGCCGTCCACGACGCGCGCCAGCGTCTCGCCGGTGACCGAGTCACGCAGCTCCAGCACCAGCGTCATGCGGCCGGAATTGGCGGTGTAGGTGCGGCTGCGCCCCGCGCTCATGGTGTCCGGCGCGGTGATGTACAGGTCGACGATGTGCGGGACCACCAGCAGGGTGTCAGGACCGGGCTCGGTGACGACCTGGTAGCCGCCGGCGACCAGTTCCGCCCGGAAGGTGTCGCCGAGCATGGTGGCCAGGCTGTCCTTGATGGCCGTGATGTCGCCCGCATCGAGGCGCCGCGACATGCTGCGCCCGCCGCGATTGGGGTCCCAGTTGCGCGCGAACTGCACCGTCGCCGGCGCGATGATCACGCTGGTGTAGCTCGGGATCTCGGCGTCCGGCTTCACGAACACCGCATCGAGGCGGGTGTTGGGCTGGCGCACGAGGCCGTCCCACTCCGCGGGGCCGCGCTGAGTGGTGGCGCAGCCCGCCAGGACGATCGCCGCGAGCGCGGCCAAGAAGGGTGACACAAAGTGCTTGCGTGACATTGGCATGGGTCTCCTGCTTGTTGGTCTTGTGTGGCTATTCGCCCCGACTGGCGACACGGTTCTTCTGCGACGTCCCTTGGGCCCGTGACGCGATGTGCGTCACGGGCGTGGCGCCGGCCTGCGGGGCACCCCGTGGTCGCGGCCGCCAGCGCTCGAGCAATTCATTCTCACGCTCGGTGAAGGCGCGCTCGGCCTCCAGCATGTACTCGCGGAAGCGTGCACCGGCCGCGGTGAGCGGCTGGGACTTGAGCTTGACGATTCCGTAGCGCACCGCGAGAAAGGACTCGGAGCCAATCGCCACGAGCCGCCCGCTCTCGAGTTCGCCCGCCACGCACGAGGGGGGCGCCACCATCAGGGCGTCGGACCCGAGCACGATCCTCTTGAGCGCCTCGAGGGAGTTGCACTCGAGTGCAGGAAAGACCCGTGCTGCCGCCGTCACGTCCTGCATCCTGCGCATCGCCGCGCGAACCGGTTCCAGCGAGCGGGGCGGTATGCGGGTAAGCGACACGTAGGGATAGGCAAAGCCATCGGCGAAGCTCACCGGGGCGCGGGCCGCGAGCGGGTGCCCGCTGCGCGCATAGGTGAGCGTGGGATGCACGTCCAGTGGCTCCACGTCGACGTCGGTTTCGTTGCTGAACGTGCTGTATTCCGCAACGAAGAACTCGATCTCGCGCGCACGCAGCCGGCGCAGCAACTCGTCCCATTCGCGCATCATCATGCGCACGACGACGCGTGGGTAGTCCGCCACGAAATGCGTCAGCGCGTCGGCGAGCATGGACTGGACGGGATACGGGCCGCCGCCCACGTGCAGCTGGCCGCTCTGCAGGCCGCGCTCGCTCACGAGGTCGCGGTCGAGGTCCTCCGCCAGGTGCACGATCTGGCGGATCCGGGCGATGAACACATGGCCGGCGTCGGTCGGCTCGACGCCACTCGCGTTGCGGACGAAGAGCGGGCTGCCCGTCTCGCGCTCTACCGACTGGATGCTTCGCGAAAGCGCGGACTGGCTGAGCCCCACCGCCATGGCCGCGCGGGCAAAGCTGCCGTGCTCGGCGAGCGCGAGCACGTGACGCATCTGGCGTACTTCGAGAGACATGCGCCGTATCCTAAGGCAGCAATGTATCGAATGCATAGAGCACGTACAGGCCTGCGTACGACGCATGACGCGGGATGCCGGCATCTCCTCGCGTCCGTCCGTCGCAGGCGGTCCGCAAATTACAGAAAACCCTGCACCGGTATGGTGCGCGCGATCAACTCCGATGCATTGCTTGAATGCATGGAATGCATGTCTGGATGACGGCCTTGCATCGCGCGCATAATCCGCTCGGCGAACGGCCCGAGTCCGTTCCGGTGGGGCGCGCGTGGCAAAAAGCGTGGAGCCCCAGCTCACCTTATCTGGAGACTGCATGAACGCGACCCGCGCGCTGGGCCTGACGCTCGCCCTTTCCCTGACCTGGGCCGCCGGCGCTACGCGTGCCGCCGACGTTCCAGGGCACTTCGACCCGCAGGGCAAGCAGCCTTCGACCTTCACCCTCCAGATCCGTGACCGCCTCAAGGCCGAGCTGCCGTTCGCTGACAAGCGCGACTTCGACGAGGCGAAGAAGGGCTTCATCGCCGAGCCGCCGTACAAAAAGATCATGGCGGACGCGGGCAACGTCGCCTGGGACATGGCCAACTACCAGTGGCTGCTCTCGGGCCAGGACTTCGCGAGCATCCACCCGTCGCTGCAGCGCCAGGCCGTGCTCAACATGGCCTACGGCCTGTACGAAGTGGTGCCGGGCCGCATCTACCAGGTGCGCGGCTACGACCTCGCCAACATCAGCTTCATCAAGGGCGACACCGGCTGGATCGTCTTCGACCCGCTGACCGCCAAGGAGACCGCCCGGGCCGCGCTCGAGTTCATCAACGAGAAGCTCGGCAAGCGCCCCGTGGTGGGCGTCGTCTATTCGCACTCGCACGGTGACCACTTCGGCGGCGTGCGCGGCGTGGTGGACGAGGCCGACGTCACGAGCGGCAAGGTCATGGTGATCGCGCCCGCGGGCTTCATGGACGCGGCGATCTCCGAGAACGTCTTTGCGGGCACCGCGATGAACCGCCGCCTGCAGTGGCAGTACGCCGTGCTGCTGCAGCGCAACCCCTATGGCCACGTCGACCAGGCGATCGGCAAGAACATCGCCGCCGGCAACTCCGGCCTGATTCCCCCGAATCGCATCATCAGCAAGCACATCGAGGAAATCACCCTCGACGGCGTGAAGATGGTGTTCCAGGATGTCTCGGACACCGAGGCGCCGGTCGAGATGAACACCTGGTTCCCGCAGTTCAAGGCGCTGTGGGCGTCGGAACTCGTGACCAACACGATCCACAACATCTACACGCTGCGCGGCGCCGCGGTGCGCAATGCGCTCAACTGGTCCAAGGAGGTCAACGAGACGCTCTACAAGTTCGGCGGCGAGGCCGAGGTGATGTTCGCCTCGCACAGCTGGCCGCGCTGGGGCAACGAGCGCATCAAGGAAGTGCTGCGCGTGCAGCGCGATGCCTATGCCAACCTCAACAACCAGACCCTGCACTACGTGAACCAGGGCGTCACGATCAACGAGATCCACAACGTCTACGAGGTGCCGAAGGGCCTGCAGCAGAGCTGGGCGGCGCGCAGCTACCACGGCGACGTGCAGAACAACGTGCGCGGCGTCGTGAACCGTTTCATCGGGCACTTCGACGGCAACCCGGTCAACCTGATCCCGCTGTCGCCCTCGGACTCGGCGCCGCTGTATGTCGAGATGATGGGCGGCTCCGACAAGATCATCGCCAGGGGCAAGGAACTGGTCGGGCAGGGCAAGTACCTGCTGGCGTCCGAGATCATGAACAAGCTGGTGTTCGCCGAGCCGAAGAACATGCCGGCGCGCCAGCTGCTGGCCGA
>VEPJ01000214.1:0-7185 GCA_012026925.1 Gammaproteobacteria bacterium
TGTTCGAGAAGGATCCGCAGACCGAAGGCATCATCATGGTCGGCGAGATCGGCGGCAGCGACGAGGAGGCCGCGGCGGCGTTCATCCGCAAGAACGTGTCGAAGCCGGTCGTCGCGTACATCGCGGGCGTCACGGCGCCTCCGGGCAAGCGCATGGGTCATGCGGGTGCGGTCATCTCGGGTGGCAAGGGCACGGCGGCCGACAAGTTCGCGGCGCTCGAGGCGGCTCGCGTCACCACTGTCCGCTCGCCGGCGGAGCTGGGCTCCGCGATCGAGAAGCGGATGAAGGGTTCGCGGCGGAAGGTTGTGGCCAGGCCCGCGGCCAAGACGGTTGCCAAGCCGACCGCCAAGGCACCCAAGCGGAAGGCCACGGCTGTCGCACGAAAGCCCGCCGCCAAGGGACGCTCCGTCGCTCGAAAGGCGCCGGCGAAGGCGGCGAGGCGGGCCGCAAAGAAGCGCCGTTAGCTCGGCGAGACATTTCTCTAGATCCGCAGCAGATTCTCGACTGCCGCGCCTGGCAGTCGCAATAGATGCTTTGCCTGTCTGGCTGGCATGCGCGTATGACGCCTTGCGTCATATGACGTCCGGCGTTATAAGACGAGGCAGGCCGGATGATTCCCGGATTCAGGGATCGCGAGTCGGCGAAGATCTGGCGAGGTGAACGCAGCAGGCGCCTTCCGCCGTGGATCCAGGGCTCGGCCCTGCGAAGGCTTCGGCAGCTGGACGAGGCCGCGACCCTCGACGAATTGGCCGTCTTCCGTGGTAATCACCTTGAGGCTCTGCGGGGCGACCGCGCAGGCCGATTCAGTATCAGGATCACCGACCAGTGGCGGATCTGTTTTCGCTGGACCGACCGAGGGCCTGCCGATGTCGAAATCGTCGATTACCACTCGTAGCCGCCGCAAGGTCGAGTGGATCCACAACCCGCATCCGGGAGAGATCCTGCTCGAGGACCTGATGAAGCCGCTCGGCCTCAGCCAGAACGGGCTCGCTCGCGCCCTGAAGGTTCCGCCCCGGCGCATCAACGAACTCGTCCTCGGCAAGCGCGCAGTTACGGCCGACACCGACCTCAGGCTCGCCAGGTACTTCGGCCTGCACGAGGGATTCTTTCTCGGGCTGCAGGCGGCGTTCGACCTGATGGAGCAGAAGCGCAAGCTCGGCGCCCGTCTCGAGGAAATCACGCCCCGGGCCGCGTAGCGAAAATTCGGTGCCATTCACCTGATTTCGAAATCAGGTGAATGGCACCGAATTTTCCGGTGAATGGCACCGAATTTTCGTGGAAACCCCGCATGAATCGGCGCGCGGCGTCATCTAGAGTGGATCCGCAAGCGTCGAGGTCCGCTTCGAGACAGGTGACCGAATGGAGTGGTCGCCCATCGCCAAGCCTCGCGGCGCGGTGCGCCGTGAGCCGTGCCTGAAGGACTACGAGGAGGCCCGCCGGACCTTCTCCTGGGATCAAGCGGCCGCGCAACTCGCAGGCCTCCCGGGCGGCGCGCTCAACATTGCGTACGAATCGGTGGACCGTCACGCGTCGGGCGCGGCGCGTGATCGTCTCGCGATTCGCTTCCTCGCACAGGGCGCGGACCCGCACGACCTCACGTTCGGCGAGCTGAGCGCAGCATCACACCGCTTCGCCAACGTCCTGAAGCAGCTCGGCGTAAAGCGCGGCGAACGGGTCGCGACGCTGATGGGCCGGGTACCGGCGCTCTACACTACCGTCCTCGGCACGCTTGCGGCCGGCGCCGTCTATTGCCCGCTCTTCTCGGCGTTCGGCCCGGAGCCGGTCAAGGCGCGACTCGGCCTCGGCGCCGTGCGTGTCCTCGTCACGACCGACCTGTTCTACCGGCGCAAGGTCGCCCCGATCCGCGCGGAGCTGCCCGACCTCAGGCACGTCCTCGTCGTCCGCACTCCGGGCGCAGGCGACGTTCCCGAGGGCACGACGGACTTCGACGAATTGATGCGCACGGCGTCGCCCGAATACGAGGTCGCGCGCACTTCACCCGAAGACTACGCGCTGCTGCATTTCACGAGCGGCACGACAGGCAAGCCGAAGGGCGTGCTGCACGCGCACGCGGCGATCGTGGCGCATGTCGCGACGGCGCGCTGGGTGCTCGACCTGCAGGACGACGACGTCTACTGGTGCACCGCAGACCCCGGCTGGGTCACCGGCATCTCGTACGGCGTCGTCGCGCCGCTCGCGTGCGGCGTCGGCATGATCGTGGATCGCGAGGAGTTCGATGCGCCGCGCTGGTACGAGATCCTCGACACGCAGCGCGTCACCGTCTGGTACACGGCGCCGACCGCGATCCGCATGCTGATGAAGGCCGGCGTCGAACTCGCGAAGGCGCGTCAGTATCCGTCGCTCCGCCACCTGGCGAGCGTCGGCGAGCCGCTGAATCCCGAAGCCGTCGTGTGGGGCGTCGAGGCGTTCGGCCTGCCGTTCCACGACACGTGGTGGCAGACCGAGACGGGCGCCATCATGATCGCGAACTATCCCTGCATGGAGGTCCGGCCCGGGTCCATGGGACGGCCGGTGCCCGGCGTCGAAGCGGGCATCGTGCACCCTCGCGACGACGGCGGCGCGGACGAAGTCGCGCAGCCCGACGAGGTCGGCGAGCTCGCGCTCCGACCCGGCTGGCCATCCATGTTCCGCGGGTATCTCAACGAGGACGAGCGCTACCGCAAGTGCTTCCGCGGCGGCTGGTATCTGTCGGGGGATCTCGCGAAACGCGATGCCGACGGCTACTACTGGTTCGTCGGTCGCGCGGACGACGTGATCAAGGCGGCCGGGCACCTGATCAGCCCGTTCGAGGTGGAGAGCGTCCTGATGACGCACCCGTCCGTGTCGCAGGCGGGCGTGATCGGCGTGCCGGACCCCGTCGCGGGTTCGGCGGTCAAGGCGTTCGTCGAGCTGAAAGCGGGACAGTCTGCAAGCGAAGCGCTGCGCAAGGACATCCTCGCGCACGCGAGAAGGCAGCTGGGCGTCGCCGTCGCGCCGCGCGAGATTGCGTTCAGCGAGCAGCTGCCGCGCACGCGCAGCGGCAAGATCATGCGCCGCCTGCTGCGCGCCCGCGAGCTCGGCCTGCCCGAAGGAGACCTCTCCACTCTGGAGGGCGCGCCATGAACGAACTCCCGGCCGGCATCACCCGCGAGCGTGGACTGCACTTGCTCACGGAGATGCTGAGAATCAGGCAGTTCGAGGGCCGCTGCGCCGAGCTGTACAGCGCAGGCAGGATCCGCGGCTTCCTGCACCTCTACGACGGCGAGGAGGCCGTCGCCGTCGGCGTGATGCAGGTGCTCGGCAAGGGCGACTCGATCGTCTCCACCTACCGCGAGCACGGGCATGCGATCGCCCGCGGCATCGCGATGGGTCCGCTCATGGCCGAGCTCTACGGCAAGCGCACGGGCTGCAGCGGCGGTCGCGGCGGTTCGATGCACATCTTCGACGCCGCCACGCGCTTTTACGGCGGCAACGCCATCGTCGGCGGCGGCCTGCCGCTCGCCGTGGGCATCGGTCTCGCGGAGAAGATGCGCGGCGGGCGCGGCGTCGCAGCTTGCTTCTTCGGCGAAGGCGCGGCGGCGGAGGGCGAGTTCCACGAGTCGCTCAACCTCGCGGCCCTGTGGAAGCTGCCCGTGCTGTTCCTCTGCGAAAACAACCTGTACGCGATGGGCACGGCGCTCGCACGCTCGGAATCGCAGACGGACATTCACGCGAAGGCAGCGGCCTACGGCGTCCGCGCGGTGGCCGTGGACGGGATGGACGTCTTCGCCGTGGAAGCCGCGACGCACGGCGCCGCCGACTTCGCGCGCGCCGGCAAGGGGCCGACGCTGATCGAGTTCCGCACCTACCGGTTCCGCGCGCACTCGATGTTCGACGCGCAGCTGTATCGCGACAAGGCAGAAGTCGAGGAGTGGCGCAGGCACGGCCCCGTCATCTCGCTTACCACGAGGCTCAAGGCGGCGGGGCTCATGACCGAGGACGACTTCCAGCGCATCCAGGGTGAGGCCGATGCGGAGGTGAAGGCCGCAGTGGACTTTGCCGAGCAGTCCGAGTGGGAGCCGGTCGAGGACCTGACGCGACACGTGTACGCGGAGGTGAGTGCGCCATGACGACGGGCACCGGCACGGTCATCACCTACCGCGAGGCGATGAAACAGGCCATTCGCGAGGCGCTCGCGAGCGACCCGCGCGTGTTCGTGATGGGCGAGGACGTCGGCAAGTACGGCGGTTGCTACGCGGTCACCAAGGGACTGCTGGACGAGTTCGGCGAAGAGCGCATCCGCGACACGCCGCTGTCCGAGTCGGCGTTCGTCGGCGCGGGCGTCGGTGCGGCGGTCGCCGGCATGCGGCCGATCGTCGAGATCATGACGGTCAATTTCAGCCTGCTTGCGGCCGACCAGATCGTGAACAGCGCCGCCACCTTGAGCCACATGTCGGGCGGACAGTTCCACGTGCCGCTCGTGATCCGCATGGCGACGGGCGCGGGCCGGCAGCTCGCGGCCCAGCACTCGCACAGCCTCGAATGCTGGTACGCGCACGTGCCCGGGCTGCGGGTCGTGGAGCCGGCGACGATCGACGATGCGCGCGGCGTGCTGCGGCCGGCGCTCGCGTGCCCGGATCCGGTGCTGATCTTCGAACCGAATTCGCTCTACAACATGGAGGGCGAGCTCACGGGGGCGGCTGCGACTGCGGACCTGTCCACGGCGCGCGTGCGACGCGAGGGCAAGGACGTGACGCTCGTGACGTACGGCGCAAGTCTCTGGCGCTGCATGGCCGCGGCCGAGCAGCTCGCAGCCGGCGGCGTCGAGGCGGAGGTCGTGGACCTGCGCTCGCTCAGGCCGCTCGACGACGCGACGATCCTCGCCTCCGTGCGCAGGACACGCCGCGTAGTGATCGTCGACGAGGGCTGGCGGACGGGCGGTCTCGCGGCGGAAGTTGCGATGAGGGTCGTCGAGCAGGGCTTCTACGATCTCGACGCGCCGATCGGTCGCGTGTGCAGCGAGGAGGTGCCGATCCCGTACCCGAAGCACCTCGAGGATGCCGCGCTGCCGAGCGTCGAGCGGATCGTGACCGCGGTGCGGAGGACGATGGGCGATGCTGAGTGAATTCCGCATGCCCGCCCTCGGGGCGGACATGGAAGAGGGCACGGTCGTGCAGTGGAACGTCGCGCCCGGCGACACGGTGAAGCGCGGCCAGGTCGTTGCGGTCGTCGAGACCGACAAGGGTGCGATCGACGTCGAGATCTTCGAGGACGGCGTCGTGCGTGAGATCGTCGTGCAGCCTGGGACGAAGGTCGCGGTAGGGACGGTGCTCGCGCGGCTGGAGGCCGCGGCGTCGGCGGGCGCGGCTGCACCCGCGTCGGTCGTGCACGAAGACGCACGAAGCAGCGTAGCGGCCAGTCGTCCTTCGGCTGTGAACCCAGAGGCCTCAGCGGAAGCACTCGAGGCGACGGCGCCGCCCGTCCGCGCGAAGGTCTCGCCAGCCGCTCGAGTCCGCGCGCGGGAGTTGGGTGTGGATGTCGCGACGTTGACCGGCACCGGACCGGGCGGCGCGATCACCGTCGAGGACGTCGAGAAGGCAGGTGTTACGCCGCGTAGAGAGCTGCCTGGCGGCATGCGCGATGCCATCGCGGCGGCGATGTCGCGGTCGAAGCGGGAGATACCGCACTATTACCTGTCGCTGGCGACGGACGTGACTGTTGCGTCGGATTGGCTGGTGGCGCGCAATGCGTCGGTGCCGGTCGACGAGCGGGTCATCTTCGCGGCGCTCCTGATCAAGGCCGTGGCGCTCGCGTGCCGCGAACTCGAGGGCTTCAGCGGCTTCTATCGCGAGGGACGCTTCGAAGAGAGTCCGTCCGTGCACGTCGGCGTCGCCGTCGCGCTGCGCGGCGGAGGCCTCGTCGCTCCGGCGATCATGGACGCGGCGGACAAGGCTCTGCCGGCGCTGATGGAGGACTTCCGTCAGCTCGTGATGCGGGCGCGCGCCGGTCGCCTGCGGGCAAGCGAACTCGCCGCCCCGACCATCATCCTGACGAGCCTGGGCGACTCGGCCGTGGATGCCGTGTTCCCGATCATCCAGCCGCCGCAGGTCGCAATCGTCGGGGCGGGAGCAGTCGGCATGCGACCGTGGGTCGTGGACGGACAGGTCGTGCCGCGACAGGTGATTTCGCTGTCGCTCGGCGCGGACCACCGGGTAACGGACGGGCGGCTGGGCGCGCAGTTCCTGGCGAGGATCGCCTCGAAGCTTGCGGCTCCCGAGACCCTGTGAGGACCCCGAGATGAAGCGCGAAGAGCTGGCTGCGAAACTGCTGGCGATGGTCACGGACATCGCGCCGGACGTGGACCCGGCGACCGTGATCCCGGGGATCGATTTTCGCGACCAGTTCGACTTCGACTCGATGGATACGCTCAATTTCGCGATCGCGCTGCATCGCGAGCTCGGCGTCGAGGTGCCGGAAGCGGAGTACTCGAGGCTCGCGAGCCTCGACAAGTGCGTCGCGTACCTCGCGGGCAAGGTACGGTGACGGAAATTCGGTGCCATTCACCTATTTTCGGCGTCGCGAAAATAGGTGAATGGCACCGAATTTCCTGAATGGCACCGAATTTCCGTAAGCTGGGCACCCGATGCTCGAAATCCGCAAGCTGACGAAGGCCTTCGGTAACCGGCGCGTCCTCGACGGCGTCGATCTCACCGTGAAGCCGGGCGAGTACGTGGCGATCGTCGGCGAATCGGGTGTCGGCAAGTCGACGCTGCTCAACCTCATCGCGGGCCTGGACGTGCCCGACACGGGCGAAGTCCTCCTCGAGGGCAGGGACCTCGCGCGTCTCGACGAAAACGGCCGGACGCTGCTGCGCCGCGCGCGAATGGGCTTCGTCTTCCAGGCGTTCCACCTGCTGCCGCACCTCACGATCGCACGCAACGTCGGTTTGCCGCTGGCCCTGAACGGCCGCGGCGGACCCGACGCGGATCTGCGAGTGACCGAACTGCTCGAGTCGGTGGGTCTCGCGGATCGCGCGGACAGCCTGCCGCGGGAACTCTCCGGCGGCGAGATGCAGCGCGTGGCGGTGGCCCGGGCGCTCGTGCATCGCCCGGCGCTCGTGCTGGCGGACGAGCCGACCGGCAACCTCGACCCGGACATCGCGGCGGTGATCCTCGAGGTCCTGCGCACGCAGATCAAGCGCGATAA
>VEPJ01000214.1:7195-8655 GCA_012026925.1 Gammaproteobacteria bacterium
CGCGTTAAGGCGGCTGGCAGCCTGGTCACGCACTCGGCGAACGCGGCGGCTAGCACGGACCGCATCCACGAGTTGACGCGCGCCGGGCTGCGCGAGCGAACGGCGCCCGCCGGAATCCCGTGACCGCCGCGGCGCCCACGCTCGGCGCGCGTCTTGCGCTGCTCGACGCCGCCGTCCTCGGCCCGCTGCGGCAGGGCCCGGGGCGCACGATCGTCGCAGTAATCGCGATCGCGCTCGGCGTGGCGCTAGGGTTCTCCGTCTACCTGATCACTCGCGTCGCCGCAGACGAGGTCGAGAGCGCCTCGCGCAGCCAGTTCGGCCTGGCGGCCACCTCTCGGTGCGCGCGCCCGGCCTCGGCTTCGACGAGCAACTGTATCCGAAGCTCGCGCGCGTGCCGGGGATCGCCGTCGCGAGCCCGGTCGTCGAGGCGCAGGCGCGCATCCCGGGCCACGACCGCCCGCTCAAGCTCGTCGGCATCGACCCATTCAGGGCAGCGCAATTGCAGCCCGCGGTCGCGGCGGCCGGCGCGTCGGCGTCGCAGGGGGGCGGCCTTCTCGCCGAGAACTCCGTCTGGCTGAGCCCCTCGGCCGCGCAAGCATACGGTCTGCGTGTCGGCGACGACTTCGAGGTGCAGGTCGCACTCGACATCGTGAAGCTGCACGTGGCGGGCCTCTTGCCGCCGGACGAGTACCAGCAGCCGGTGGGGATGATGGACATCGCGACGGCGCAATGGCGTCTCGACCGGCTCGGGCACCTCGATCGCGTGGACCTCAGGCTCGAAGCGGGCGCCGACCCGACGGCTGTGCGCAAAGCAATCCGCGCGGTGCTGCCGCCCGGCGTGAGCCTCACGACGCCCGGAGAAGCGAGCGACGACGCGGTACGCCTATCGCGCGCCTACCGTTCGAACCTGACCGCCCTCGCGCTCGTCGCGCTCTTCACTGGCGCATTCCTCGTGTACGCCACGCAGTCGCTTGCCGTGGCCCGTCGCCGCCGCGAGATCGCGCTGCTGCACGCCATGGGCATGACTGTGCGCGAGCAGCTCGCCGCGTCGCTTCTTTCGGGCGCGTTCGTCGGGATGCTGGGGGCTGCGGCCGGCGTCCTGCTCGGCATCGCGGGCGCGCGTGCGGGGCTCGCGGCGTTCGGCGCGGACCTCGGGGCCGGTTACTTCCGTGGCCTCGCGCCGCAACTCGTGGTGCATCCGATCGAGACGATCGTCTTCTTCCTGCTCGGAGTCGCAGCCGCCATCGCGGCGACGCTCGGGCCCGCGTACGACGCCGCGTCCGTTCCAGCAGCCGCCGCGCTCAAGGCCGGCGACGCGGCGCCGATCAGCGCGCGTCGCCACGGACTCGTCGCGCTGGTATTCGCGGTCGCGGCCGGAGCGGCGTTGCTCGTGCCCGCGCCGGAGGGCAGCGCGCTGCCCGGGTACGCAGCCATCGCCTGTGTGCTGCTCGGTTCCGTGT
>VEPJ01000025.1:0-28109 GCA_012026925.1 Gammaproteobacteria bacterium
TCGAATTCGATCCCGTCGAACGGCGTGAGGTTGCCGGACCAGCGCACCACGTTGCCGCAGTGCAGGTCGCCGTGGCATTCGCGCACGAAGCCGGCTTCGCGCCGCGACTGGATCAGGGCGCCCGCGGCTGCCTGCCCGGCATCGACCCAGCGCTCGAGCTCCGATACCCGGTCGTGCCAGCCGGCTGCTTCGGGCAGGCGGCGCAGCTCGGTGAAGTTGTCGAGCAGGACCCGGCGAACCGTGGCGGCCGTGCCGAACGTGGTGGCCGGATCCACGGGCGTTGCGTCCGCGTGGAATGTCGCGATCGCGGCGCCGAGCGCGCTCAGTTCCTCGACAGCCACGCTGCGCGCCAGCAGCAACGCGTTCAGTTCGTCGTGAGGATCGAACTGGCGCATGCGCACGGCATACTCGAGGACCTCGCCGTCACGATCGATGCCGGGCGAGGCGGCCGGACCGCAGATGGTCGAAACGCCGAGATACAAGTCCGGCGCGTAGCGGCGATTGAGCCGAAGCTCCTCTTGGCAGAACAGGTGCCGCCTCGCGAGCGTCGAGTAGTCGAGGAAGCTCAGCTTCACCGGCTTCTTGATCTTGTAGGCGCAGGCGCCGGTGAGCAGGACCCAGGAGATGTGCGTCTCGACGACGCGGACCGGCAGCACGACTGCATGCGGATAGGCCTCCGCGTGCAGCAGGCGCTCGATGAAGGGATGCGTCTCCGGAATCGGGTGGCCCGTCATGGGAATTCGCGGTCCACCTGGTCGGCCAGCGCGCGCAAGCCGTCGGAGATCGTCGCGGTCAGCGCGTCCGGATCGTCGATGCGGCGGCAGCAATCCGGAAGCGACTCCAGCTCTGCGCGCGCCCGCGCCCGGATCTCATCCAGCGTCGGCTGGGCCAGCGGCCGGCCTCCGCGCATCACGGGCTCGATCAGCGGCCTGCCGGGCAGGGACTCGTGCTCGAGCGCGATCGTGTCCGCGACGATGCGGCCGCGCTTGTCCGTGACGCGGAACACCTGTTTGCGACCCGGCCAGGTGACCTTGCCCGACGACCGCTTGCGTCGCGGTCGCCCCGCGTATTCCTGGAGCTTGTAGACGCAGTCGAGGTACGGAGCATCGGCCGATACGTCGAGTCGGGTCCCGACCCCGAACGAGTCGATCGGCGCGCCCGAGGTCAGCAGCGCCTCGATCTCGTGCTCGTCGAGGTTGCCGCTCGCGACGATTCGGGTCTGCGCGCAGCCGCCGGCATCGAGTACGGCGCGCACCTCGCGCGCGAGCGCCCCGAGATCACCGCTGTCGAGGCGCACGGCGTCGATCTGGAGGCCCTGCCGTGCGAGGCGCACGACCGCACGGGCGGCACGAACCGTATCGTACGTGTCGATCAGGAGTGTCAGGCCGCGTGGATGGACGCGCGCGAAATCGCGGAACGCGCCGGCCTCGTCGTCGTGCGCCTGGATGAACGAATGCGCCATCGTGCCGGTGATCGGCATGCCGAACTGCCGACCCGCCTCGACCGTCGCGGTGGCATCGAACCCGGCGACGTAGCAGGCGCGTGCGGCCAGCAGTGCGGCCTCCGCGCCGTGTGAGCGGCGCATGCCGAAGTCCACGAGACTGCATTTCCCCGCCGCGATCCGGCAGCGTGCTGCTTTCGTCGCGATGGTGCCCTGAAAATTGAGCAGGTTGATGATGCGGCTCTCGACCAGCTGGGCCTCGGGCAGCGGCGCGGTCACGCGCAACACCGGCTCGTTGGCGAAGAACACCGATCCTTCGGGCATTGCGTGGACGTCGCCGGTGAACCGCAGGCCCGCGAGGCGTTCGATCGCGTCGGGCTTGAACCGGCCGGTGGACGCGAGCCAGCGTAGTTCGTCTGCGCTGAACTGGAGGGCTTGCAGGTAGTCGAGGACCTGCTGCAGTCCCGCCGCGAGCATGAACCCGCGCCGCGGGGGCATCTTGCGCACGAAGAACTCGAAGACTGCCTCCTGGACCATTTCGAGCTCGTGGTAGGCGGTGACCATCGTGAGCTGGTACAGGTCGGTCAGCAGCACGGGTACGGCCGGGACTGACTTGGCGTCCATCACGCGCCGCGCCCCAGCGCCGCGAGCAGGTCGTCGGTGCTGATCATTTCCGCGCCCGTGGCCCGCATTTCGGCGAGTGCCCGTGCACCGTCGCCAGGTGTCACGTCCACGGCACGGACCGCGTCCTGCAGCACTGCGACCTTGAAGCCATCGCGCATGGCATCCGCCGTCGAGGCGCGCACGCAATAATCCGTCGCGAGTCCTGCGATGAACACGCGCTGGATCCCGGCCACTCGCAGCCTGTCCGCCAGGCCGGTGCCATGGAAAGCGGAGTAAGCCTCCTCGGACCTGCGCGTCGCCTTGGAGACGATCCCGACTTGCGCGGGAATGTGCAGGGCCGGGAAGAACTCGGCACCGGGCGACCCCGCCACGCAGTGCGCCGGCCACGGTCCGCCGCGCGCTGCAAAAGAGCAGTGGGCGGCGGGGTGCCAGTCGCGGGTCAGGAAGACGGGCAGGCCCGCCGATATCCATCGGTCGATCACACGATTGATCGGGGCGATGATCTCGTCGCCGCCCTTCACGCCGAGGGCACCTCCCGGCATGAAGTCGTTCTGCACGTCGACGACGAGCAATGCGTCACCGGGGCCCGGTTTCTTCATGGTCATTCACCGCTGACGCCGGGGGTCCGCACCCCGGCGCGGCATTCCGGGCGAACGCGCCGAATTTGTCGCTGACCGGGGCTTTCCATGCAGTGTAACCTTGGGGCCGTCGTAGGGACTCCCTGCCAACAATACTTATGTTCGCGGGCGGGTTCGGCTCGACAATGGCCTCGTCCTGTCGGGAAAACAGCAGAAAGGACAAACATCGTGACCATTCCCGTTCAAATCACGTTTCGTCACATGGAATCCTCGGAAGCGGTCGAGGCGCGGGTGCGCGATCTTGCGAGCCACCTCGGCGTGTTCAGCGACCGGATCACGTCCTGTCGCGTAGTCGTCGATTCGCCCCACCGGCACCAGCACCAGGGCAAGGTGTTCAACGTCAAGGTACAGCTGATGCTGCCCGGCGAAGACGTGGTAGTGGACATGGAGCGGCCGCAGCGCGACGGGCACGAGGACGTGTACGTCGTGCTCCGTGACGCGTTCGACGCCGCGAAGCGCCAGCTGCAGGCGCGCATGTCGGCGTTGCGTAACGAGGAGAAGCGGCGCGAGAAGCTGTCGTAGGGAATCGCCCGGGTCCGCGCCGCGCGGGCCCGGCGGGCGGGTGCGCGATGGGTGACTGGGAGCACTTCGCGCACGGCGCCGACATCGGGAGCCGCGGGCGCGGGGCCACGCTGGAGGAGGCGTTTGCGCAGGCGGCTTCCGCGCTTACCGCGGTCGTCACCGACCCGGCGGAGGTGCGTCCTGCCTCCGCCGTGCATGTTGCCTGTCGCGTGCCGGACCGCGAGCTGCTGTTCTGCGAATGGCTCAACACGCTGATATTCGAAATGGCGACGCGCCGCATGCTGTTCTCACGGTTCGACGTGCGCATCGACGGCGACGCTCTGGACGCCGACGTGTTCGGCGAGCCGGTGGACGTCGCGCGTCACGCTCCGGCGGTCGAAGTGAAAGGCGCCACGCTCACCGAACTTGCAGTGCGCCGCGAGCCGGACGGGCGCTGGATTGCGCAATGCGTGCTGGACGTCTGACCGGGTGACCGAGGCATGGACCTTTCGGGAATCCGACGCGAATCAGAGTACCGCTGGGTCATCGAGCCCAGCGGGCCGATGCGCGTCCCGGCCGTGCTGTATGCGGACGACGCGCTCATCCGCGACATGGACGACAAGGTCCGCCAGCAGGTCTGTAACGTCGCTTCCCTGCCGGGCATCGTCGGCGCGGCCTACGCGATGCCCGACGCGCACTGGGGATACGGTTTCCCGATCGGCGGCGTCGCGGCCTTCGACGCCGGGCAGGGCGGGGTGGTATCGGCGGGGGGTGTCGGGTTCGACATCTCCTGCGGCGTTCGCGCGCTCCTCACCGGGCTGCAGCGCGAGGAGATCCTGAAAGTCCAGCAGGCGCTGGCGCATGAACTGTCGCGCGCCATCCCCGCCGGCGTCGGCAGCACCGGGCGGTTGCGGCTGTCGAGCGACGAGATGGACGCGATGCTCACGCGAGGCGCGCGCTGGGCGGTCGAGCGCGGCTACGGCAGCGTCGCCGACCTCCCGCACATCGAGGAAGAAGGCTGCATCGCGCATGCCAAGCCCGGTGCGATCTCTCAGCGCGCGCGGCAGCGCCAGCGCGACGAAATGGGCACGCTGGGTTCGGGCAATCACTACCTCGAGGTGCAGTGGGTCGCGGAGGTGTTCGACCCGAAGATCGCGGCGGGCTTCGGGCTCACCGCGGGGGAGGTCGTGGTGAGCATCCACTGCGGTTCGCGCGGTCTCGGCCACCAGATCGGCACCGACTACCTGCGCGACATGGCGCTCGCGGCGCCTTCGTTCGGCATCCACCTGCCGGACCGCGAGCTCGCCTGTGCGCCGATCAGCTCCGAGCTCGGCCAGCAGTACCTCGGTGCCATGCGCGCTGCGATGAACTGCGCGCTCGCGAACCGGCAGATCCTCACCCACCTGTGTCGCGATGCGTTCAGGCGCATCCTCGCCGGCAGCGAGCTCGGGCTCCTGTACGACGTATCGCACAACATCTGCAAGGTCGAGGAGCACGAAGTCGGGGGTGTGAAGCGTCGCCTGCACGTGCATCGCAAGGGGGCGACACGGGCTTTCGGCCCCGGGCACGCGGCGGTGCCGGAGGCGTTCAGGAGTTTCGGGCAGCCCGTGCTGATCGGTGGCTCGATGGGGACGGCCTCGTATGTCCTGGCCGGTGCCGCATCGGGAGAGGCGCTCGCGCTCAGTTCCGCGTGCCACGGCGCCGGGCGCAGCATGTCGCGCCACCAGGCCACGAAGCAGTGGCACGGTCGTCAACTCGTGGACGAGCTCGAGGCGCGTGGCATCCTGATCCGCAGTCCGTCCCTGCGCGGAGTGGCCGAGGAGGCGCCGGGCGCGTACAAGAGTGTCGAGCGTGTCGTGGACGTGGCCGAGCGCGCCGGTCTGGCGCACAAGGTCGTGCGACTCGAGCCGCTCATCTGCATCAAGGGTTGAATCGATGAACGAACCGCTGCTGTTTGCGCCACAGGCCTCGCGAGCATTCGGCGAGCGCGTGGCAGCCGAGCTGGGCCTTGCGCTGTCGCCGATGGAGGAGCGCGAATTCGAAGGTGGCGAGCACAAGACCCGGCCGCTCGTCAGCGTGCGGGGCCGACATGTGTACGTGCTGCAGTCGCTGAGCGGCGATGCGGCGGGCAGCGCGAACGATCGCCTGTGTCGGTTGCTCTTCTTCATCGCGGGACTGAAGGACAGCGGCGCTTCGAAGGTTACCGCCTGCCTGCCGTACCTGGCCTACGCGCGCAAGGACCGCCGGACCAAGGAGCGCGATCCGGTCACGCTCAAGTACGTGGCGCAGTTGATCGAGGCGGTCGGAACCGACCACGTCATCGGCCTCGACGCCCACAACCTCGCGGCGTTCGAAAGCGCTTTCCGCTGCCCCGTGGACCACCTGGAGGCGGCGCCGCTGCTCGCGACGCATCTCGCAGCCGGGACCGGCGAACGGTCGGTATGCATCGTCTCGCCCGACATCGGCGGCGCGAAGCGGGCGCAGCGGGTGCAGGAGATCCTCGAGTCGCGCACGGGGCGGGAGGTCGGTTTCGCGCTCATCGAGAAACGGCGCAGCAGCGGTGTCGTGAGTGGTGGCGAGCAGGTCATCGGGCCGGTTGCCGGGGCGCGGGCCGTAATCGTGGACGACCTGATCAGCGCGGGGACGACGCTCATGCGCGGCGTGAAGGCGTGTCGTGCCGCGGGGGCGGCCGAGGTCGATGCCTTCGCTACGCACGGCGTGCTGTTGCCGGAGTCGAGGCAACTGCTCGGACCCGACGGCCCGGACCGGCTGATCGTCACCGATTCCATCCTGCCGACGCGTATCGGCGGCGAAGGCGGGCGCTCGCCAGTAGTGCTGGCAGTCTCGAAGCTGTTCGCCGAAGCCATTCGCCGCATCTCGACCGGCGGGTCCGTCGTCGCGCTGCGCGAACTCCAGCCGACGAAAAAATAGGTGCCATTCACCGAATTTCCACCACCGGAAATTCGGTGAATGGCACCTATTTTCTCGTCGGCGACAGGTTAATGTCCCCTATTTCCAGGTATTGCCTCGCGCGCGCGCGCCACTGTTCGGGCGTGCCGCCGTCGGGCTCGTCCGCGCGCCAGGTGTAGAGCTTCGCGCGCGTCGCGGCGCGATGACTGCGATAAAAGCCGAGCAGCTCGCACGAGGCGTCGTCGGACAGGCGTCGCAGGCATTGCTCGCGCAGCCAACGACCGGTCGATGCGTGGCCGATTCGCGCGCACTCGAGTTCCAGGAAACAGAGCTCTTCGGCACGATCGAGGACGCGCAGATCGCGATCGAATTCGAGGCAGTCGATCACGGCCGGAGGTTCTGCCAGGAGAATGTGCTCCGGTCGCAGATCGCCGTGCGCTTCGACGACGCATCCGCGGGCCGCGCGCACGTCGAGCTCGCCGTCCAGGCGCTCGAGGGCGGCACGCTGGCGTCCGGCCAGGTCGTCCGCGCGTGACGGATCCAGCGTTGCGATGACCCCGTGATTGGCTTCGACCTGCCTCGATAGACGACGCCCCAGTGCGCCCGCCGAAGTAATCGCGGCCGGGGCCGTCGCATAGAACCCGGTGAGTACGTCCACGACGCGGCCGAGCACCCGCGCGCCAACCTCGCCGCGCTCAAGCGCCGCGTCCAGCATCCAGCGACGGTCGAGACGGCGCATCTCGACGAGCCAGTCCACGATCTCACCGTCGCCGCCGAGTGACAGCCCACCGTCCGGGTGCAGCACGAGCGGCAGCGTCCGCAGGTACACGTCCGGTGCGAGTCGCAGGTTGAGCGCGACCTCGGCCTCGGAATCGGTCTTGCGTGCCGCGAGGGTGCCGTAATCCATCGGATCGCGCCGGACGGGCTTGCGCAGCTTGAGCGCGCGCTCGCCGACGAGGAACACCCAGGCGAAGTGTGTCTCGATGACCTCGTCGCCCGCGCCGCAGAGGCTGCGGAGATAGGCGACCTTGTCTGCGAGGCCGATCGACACCGGGCCAGCATAGCACTTAGGTACATGCGCGAATGGCGCGCCCCGGTGTGTCGCGGAACATGGAAACAGTCCGTCGGAGACGAGGCATGACGCGGGTATTCGAAGACCGCGCCGACGCAGGTCGCGCGCTCGCCAGGGCGCTCGAGGGGAGGCGTGCCGCAGCCGACACGATCGTGCTTGCGCTGCCGCGCGGCGGCGTGCCGGTCGCCTTCGAAGTCGCGCAGGCGCTCGGCCTGCCGCTCGACGTGCTCGTCGTTCGCAAGCTCGGCCTGCCGTGGCAGCCGGAGCTCGCAATGGGCGCGATCGCGAGCGGCGGCGCCGTCGTGATGAACGAGGACGTGCTGCGGATGGCAGATCCAGGCGAGCGCGCCATCGAGCAGGTCAAGCGACAGGAGCAGGCGGAACTCGTCCGTCGCGAGAAGCAGTACCGCGGTGCGCGGCCGCCGCTCGACATGCACGGTCGCACCGGGATCCTCGTGGATGATGGGCTCGCGACCGGCGCGACCATGGAAGCGGCCGTGCGCGCATTGAAGGCACTCGGTGCGAGGCACGTGGTGGTGGCGGTGCCCGTCGCATCGCCCGACGCGCGCGATCGCATCGCGGCCGTCGCCGACGAAGTGGTCTGCCTGGCGACGCCGATGCTCTTCAGTGCGGTGGGGCAGTGGTATCGAGACTTCGGCCAGACGTCCGACGCGGAAGTGAGCGATCTGCTGGCGAAGGCGTGCGGATGATGGCCGCGAGGCGCCGACCGCGGCGCGTGCTACGCTCAGGCGAAACTCCACGCGAGGAGGGGCCATGACGGAACTGGGACCCGAAGTCATCCGGATCGACGAGTTCAGCGGCAAGGAGGAGCCCCTCAGCCTGGATCCTGCGCGCCTGGTTCCGGGTAGTCCGATGCCGGGCCAGCACGTTCGCAATCTCTATACGGACGACACCGGCCGTTTCTTCGGGGGCATCTGGCGCAGCGGCAAGGGCGCATGGCACGTGTCCTACACCGAGAACGAGCTCTGCGTGCTCACCGAGGGGCGCATCCGCATCTCGGATGAGTACGGGCGATCCTGGAGCTTCGGTCCCGGCGACTGCTTCGTGATGCCGGCCGGGTTCCGGGGCGTCTGGGAAGTGCTGGAGCCCGCGCGCAAGTTCTACGCGATCTACGAGCCGCCGCCGGCCGGCTGACGGGTCGCCGCAACATCCATCGCGGTGCAATACGACGCGCGACTGCGCCGTTACGGTGCATTTCGCCCGGGCTCCAGTGACCCGCCAGCGCGATTTTTCGCGGCTGCACGGGCCGTTTCGGGCTGGCACGAATCCTGCTATCAGTACTTCATCGGCTTGCGCCGGACGTCGGGATGCCGCCCGTAACCTGTCTGCTACAATCCGGTGCAGGGGCGGCTTCCCTCTGTGGTTTTAACGCAACGAAGGGGTTCAGCATGAAATTCACTCAAGGGTTGGGGGCGGTGGTGCTGATGGCGTCTGCCGCGGCGGCACACGCGGAATTCTCCGGCACGGTCACTGCCACGACCGACTACGACTGGCGCGGCGTCACGCAGACCGCAAACGGTCCGGCGCTGCAGGGCAGTCTCGACTATTCGTCCGACATGGGCCTCTACCTCGGCGCGTGGGCGAGCAACGTCGACTTCGGCAGCGGCGACCCGAACATCGAGATCGACATGTACGGCGGCTGGCGCGGGGGCGAGGAGTTCCCGTGGGACGTCGGCATCGTCTATTACACGTACCCGGGCGCCAGCGCGTCGAACTTCCCGGAGATCTACGGCAGCCTCGGCTGGAAGTTCTTCACGGCCAAGATGTCCTACTCGTGGGACTTCGCGGGCACGGGCCAGAACGCGATGTACTACGAGGGCAACGTCGACTACGGCCTGCCGCACGACTTCTCGCTGACCGGTCACTTCGGCTACAGCGACGGCGACGGCATCAAGGCGGCCTATGGCGGCGACAGCAACAGCTACTACGACTGGTCGGTGGGCGTCGGCTACACGTGGAGCCACTTCGACTTCGCGCTGAAGTACGTCGACGGCGAGGACCTCAAGGCCCTCAGGGACGCTCCGCACGACATCTCCAACACCAACGCGCGCGTCATCTTCTCGGTGTCCACTTCGTTCCCGTGGAAGGCCGAGGGCGAGTAACGGCCGCCCAGGCGCCCGCCTGATCGCCGGCTGAAAGCAGAACGCCCGGCCCCCGCAAGGTGGCCGGGCGTTCTTCATTTCGCCAACCGCTGGCCGCTGATCACGATCCGCCCGGACCGTGGCCGCCCGATTTCAGGGCGTCTCCTTCAGGACCTCGGCCAGCTTCCCGAACAGCTCGTCGACGTGGCTCTTCTCGATGATGAGCGGCGGCGACAGCGCGATGATGTCGCCCGTGACGCGGATCAGGATGCCCTTCTCGAACGCGCGCACGAATGCGTCGAAGGCGCGGGCACCCGGCTTCCCCGCGATGGACTCGAGCTCCACGGCTCCGATCAGCCCGAGGTTGCGCAGGTCGATCACGTGCGGCAGGCCCTTGAGGGAGTGCACGGCGTCGGCCCAGTAGCCGGCCATGTCCTGCGCACGCGTGAGCAGGCCCTCGCGCTGGTAGATTTCCTGGGTCGCGATGCCGGCCGCGCAGGCGACGGGATGCGCCGAGTAGGTATAGCCGTGGAAGAGCTCGATCGCGTTGTCGGGCCCCTGCATGAACGCGTCGTAGATTTCCTTGCGCGCGGCGACGGCACCCATCGGCACCGCGCCGTTCGTCAGGCCCTTCGCCATCGTGATCAGGTCCGGCATCACCTCGAAGCGCTGCGCCGCGAACGGCGTGCCGAGGCGGCCGAAGCCGGTGATCACCTCGTCGAAGATGAGCAGGATGCCGTGCTTCGTGCAGATCTCGCGCAGCCGCTCGAGATAGCCTTGCGGCGGAATGAGCACGCCGGTCGATCCGGCCACCGGCTCGACGATCACCGCCGCGATGTTGCTCGCGTCGTGCAGCGCGACGATGCGCTCGAGGTCATCCGCGAGGTGGGCGCCCCACGCCGGCTCGCCGCGCGTGTACGCGTTGTGCGCGAGGTCGTGCGTGTGCGGCAGGTGATCCACGCCCGGCAGCTGCGCGCCGAAGAACTTGCGGTTGTTCACCATGCCGCCGACCGAAATGCCGCCGAAGCCGACGCCGTGATAGCCGCGCTCGCGGCCGATCAGGCGGGTGCGCGTACCTTCCCCGCGCACGCGGTGATAGGCGAGCGCGATCTTGAGCGCCGTGTCCACCGACTCCGAGCCCGAGTTCGTGAAGAACACGTGATCGAGTCCCGCGGGCAGCCAGCGCACGACCTCGTTCGCGAGCTTGAACGCGCCCGGGTGCCCCATCTGGAACGGCGGCGCGTATTCCATCTCGGCAATCTGCCGGCTCACGGCCTCCGCGATCTCCTTGCGGCCGTGCCCCGCGTTCACGCACCACAGCCCCGCGACGCCGTCCAGGATCGCACGGCCCTCGGGCGTCCAGTAGTGCATTCCCGAGGCCTTCGCGAGCAGCCGCGGCTTCGACTTGAACTGGCGGTTGGCCGTGAACGGCATCCAGAACGCTTCGAGCTCGGCGCGGTCGAACTGGTACTGGGCGGACATGGCTGGACTCGGAAGGCAGGGGGGAGCGTCGGATGATAAGAAAAATTGACACTCGGCTCAAACGACGCGGAAACTTCCGCCACTTACGTGCCCCGTGTGCAGGATATTGAACACCTCGTGGCTGGCATGACCCTCGACGTCGGCGCCCACCTGCGCGCCGTCCGCACCATGTATGGCCTTTCGCAGCGCGAGCTCGCCAAGCGCGCCGGCGTGACGAACGGCCTGATCTCGCTGATCGAGCAGAACCGGGTCAGCCCTTCGGTGAGCTCGCTCAAGAAGGTGCTCGACGGCATCCCGATGTCGCTCGCCGAGTTCTTCACGCTCGACCTCTCGACGAGCCCCCAGGTCTTCTACAAGGGGGACGAGCTCACGGACCTCGGCGACCGCAGCGTGTCGCTGCGCCTCGTCGCTGCGCGGCGCCCGAATCGCGCCATGTCGGTCATGCACGAGCGCTACGCGCCGGGCGCCGACACCGGCGCGGACATGCTCAGGCATGAAGGCGAGGAGGGCGGTGTGGTCGTGCGTGGCCGGATCGAGCTCACGGTCGGCGGCGAGACGCGCGTCCTGGGGCCCGGCGACGCCTACTACTTCACGAGTGCGATTCCGCACCGTTTCCGCAACGTCGGCCACGAGCCGTGCGAGATCATCTCCGCGAGCACGCCGCCGACCTTCTGAGGAATCCCATGAGCAATACGACCCCGAACTGGCACGAGCGGGCCCGTTCGCTCGCGATCGAGGGCCGCGCCTTCATCGACGGCAAGTACGTCGGCGCGGCATCCGGAGCGACGTTCGACTGCGTGAGCCCCGTGGACGGTCGTGCAATCGCGCGCGTCGCCTCGACCGACAGGGCCGATGCGGACCTTGCCGTCGCCGCGGCGCGGCGCGCGTTCGAGAGCGGTGCCTGGTCACGGCAGGCGCCGCGCGAGCGCAAGAAGGTCCTGCTGCGCTTCGCCGAGCTCATCCTCGAGCACCGCGAGGAGCTCGCGCTGCTCGAGACGCTCGACATGGGCAAGCCGATCTCGGACAGCCTGGCGGTGGACATCAACTCGACGGCGCGCTGCATCACGTGGTACGCGGAAGCCATCGACAAGATCTACGACGAGGTCGCGCCGACGAGCCACGACGCGCTCGCGCTCATCACGCGCGAGCCGATCGGCGTGGTGGCCGCCATCGTGCCCTGGAACTTCCCGCTGATCATGGCGGCGTGGAAGATCGGCCCGGCGCTCGCGGCCGGCAACTCCTTCATCCTCAAGCCCTCCGAGAAGTCGCCGCTCACCGCGATTCGCATCGCGGAACTCGCGGCCCGGGCCGGCATCCCGGACGGCGTCTTCAACGTGCTGCCCGGCTTCGGGCACACGGCCGGACAGGCGCTTGCGCTGCACATGGACGTGGACTGCATCGGGTTCACCGGCTCGACTCGAACCGGCAAGCTGATGCTGCAGTACTCGGGGCAATCGAACATGAAGCGGGTCTGGCTCGAGTGCGGCGGGAAGTCGCCGAACATCATCCTGGCGGACTGTCCCGACCTCGACCGCGCGGCAACGGCCGCGGCGTCGGCGATCTTCTTCAACCAGGGCGAGATGTGTTCCGCGGGATCGCGCCTGATCGTGGAGGAGAGGGTGCGCGACGCTGTCCTCGAGAAGGTGATCGAGGCGGGCCGCAAGCTGCAGCCCGGTGATCCGCTCGATCCGGCGACGCGTCTCGGCGCCATCGTGGACGACGTGCAGCTCGGGACCGTGCTCGGCTACATCGACGCCGGCCGGGACGACGGCGCGGAGATCCTGCTCGGCGGCCGGCGTGCGCGCGACGAGAGCGGCGGTTTCTACGTCGAGCCCACCATCTTCGGCGGCGTGCGCGCCGACATGCGGATCGCGCGCGAGGAGATCTTCGGGCCGGTCCTCGCCGCGATGTCGGTCAAGGATGCCGACGAGGCGGTGAAGGTCGGCAACTCCGTGGTTTACGGACTGGCCGCCGCGGTCTGGACGCGCGACATAACGCGCGCCCACCGCATGGCCCGCGCACTTCGCGCCGGCATGGTGTACGTCAACTGCTACGATGCCGACGACATCACCGTGCCGTTCGGCGGTTTCAAGCAGTCGGGAACGGGTCGCGACAAGTCGCTGCACGCATTCGACAAGTACACGGAACTCAAGACGACCTGGGTGGACCTCTCGTGAGCGCGTACCGCAACGTCACTTTCGACGAGATCAAGGTCGGGGACGCGGCGACCGCGAGCCGGGTCCTGACCCAGACCGAGATCGAGGCGCTGGTTCTCGTCTCGGGCGACATCGAGCCGTTCCACGTCGAGGACTTCGCCGCGACGTCCACGCAGCTCCTGAGCGTCGACGCCGTGGGCGTGAGCGCCGTCATCTCCGGCATGCTCGAGCGTCGTCTCCCGGGGCCCGGCACGCGCATCGTCTCGTTGCAGCTGGAGTATGCCGGCGTCGTGTCGGTCGGCGACGAACTCACGGCGACGGTGACCGTGCGCGAGAAGCACGAGGCCACGGGCCTCGTGGTCTTCGATTGCGAGGCCCGCGTCGGCAAGAGGCGCGTCCTGTGGGGCCGCGGCGTGGTCGAGGCGCCGCGCCGGCAGCTCGTGTACTCGGACATCGCCACGCCAGAGATCATCCTGCGCCGCAACGACGTGTTCGCGCGCCTGCTGATCCAGTGCGAGCCGCTCGAGCCGGTGCCCTGCGCCGTCGCGCACCCCTGCGACCGGGACTCGTTGCTCGGCGCGCTCGAGGCGGCGCGACGCAAGCTAATCGTCCCGGTGCTGGTCGGCCCTCCGGCGCGCATCCGTGCCGTGGCGGAAGCGAACGGCGCGGACATCTCCGGGCTGCGCATCGTCCCGACCGAGCACAGCCACGGCTCCGCCGCAGCGGCCGCGGCGCTCGCCCGCACGGGCGAGGTCGAGATGCTCATGAAGGGCAGCCTGCACACGGATGAGATCCTGACCTGCATCGTCTCCGCGCAGTCCGGGCTGCGCACCGAACGGCGCGTGAGCCACGCGTTCGTCATGGACGTGCCGGCCTACGACCGGGTCCTGCTCGTCACCGATGCGGCGATCAACATCGAGCCGACGCTGGCCGAGAAGGCCGACATCGTGCGCAATGCCATCGATCTCGCACACGTGCTCGGCATCGCCATGCCCAAGGTCGCGATCCTGTCGGCGGTGGAGATGGTCAACCCGAACATCCGCTCGACGCTGGATGCGGCGGCCCTGTGCAAGATGGCCGATCGTGGCCAGATACAAGGCGGCATCCTCGACGGCCCGCTGGCGTTCGACAACGCGATCAGCGAGCACGCGGCGCGCACGAAGAGCATCAAGTCGCCGGTGGCCGGCCGCGCCGACATCCTCATGGTGCCGAACATCGAGTCGGGCAACATGCTCGCCAAGCAGTTGCTCTACTTCGCCGGCGCGGACAGCGCCGGCGTAGTGCTCGGGGCGCGGGTCCCGGTCGTGCTCACGAGCCGCGCAGACAACGTACGCATGCGGATCGGTTCGGCTGCCGTAGCCAAGCTCATGGCGCATGCGCGACGCTTGCCCGGCTTGAAGGGACCGAATTGAGCGTGGACCGCGAAGCCATCGTCGTGCTGAACGCAGGCTCGTCCAGCGTCAAGTTCTGCACGTTCATCCGATCCGGCACGCTGCTCGAGCGCGGCGTACGCGGCCAGGTCTCGGGCCTCGGCACTCGCCCGCAGCTGTCCGCCCGGCGCGGGGAGGCGCTCATCGAGGACCGTGTACTTCAGGAGGGCCCGCTCAGCCACCGGGACGCGCTCGACCTGCTCGTCCGGTTCCTGCAGCGCGAACTCGACGGCGCGCGGATACTGGGAGTCGGGCACCGCGTCGTGCACGGCGGGCTCGAGTTCATGGCGCCGACGGTCGTTGATGCCGCCACTCTCGAGCGGCTCGAGCGCTACGTACCGCTCGCACCACTGCACCAGCCGCACAACCTCGCGGCGATCCGCCTGCTGCTCGAGCGCCTGCCCGGGGTGCCCGAGGTGGCGTGCTTCGACACCGCGTTCCACCGCACGATTCCCGAGGTCGCCCAGCTCTTCGCGCTGCCGCAGCGTTTCGCCGCTGCCGGCGTGCGCCGCTACGGCTTCCACGGCCTGTCGTACGAGTACGTCGCATCGGTGTTGCCGTCGCTCGACGCGCGGGCCGCTGCCGGCCGGACCGTGGCATTCCACCTAGGCAACGGGTCGAGCATGTGCGCCATGCACGCGGGCCGCAGCGTCGCGACCACGATGGGGTTCACGGCCGTCGAGGGCCTCCCCATGGGGACGCGCAGCGGCTCGCTCGACCCCGGCGTGCTGCTGTTCCTGTTCGACGAGATGGGGCTCGGTGTCCGCGAGGTGGAGCGCCTGCTCTACCACGAGTCCGGCCTGCTCGGGATGTCGGGGATTTCGAGCGACATGCGCGAACTGCTTGCGAGCGACGCGCCCGCGGCGCGCCTGGCGATCGACGTATTCACCTATCGCGCGCGCCGCGAACTCGGTTCGCTCGCGGCCGCGCTGGGCGGACTAGATGCCGTGGTGTTCACCGCAGGGATCGGTGAGAACCAGGCGGAGGTTCGTGCGCGGATCTGCGCGGATTCCGCGTGGCTCGGCGTCGAACTCGACCCCGACGCGAACCGCCGGCACGGGCCGCGGATAAGCTCGGCGCGGAGCCGCGTCTCGGCGTGGGTGGTGCCGACCGACGAGGAGACGATGATTGCCAGGCACGTCCTGCGCGTGCTCGGATAGGATTCGAACGCCGCGATTGAAGCCGAGGGGCTCCCGATGAAGGTCACGCTCGCCGCCACGCAGTTCGCCTGTTCCACCGACGCCGCGGAAAACCTCGATCGCGCCGAGCGCGCGGTCCGTGAAGCCGCGCGCAAGGGTGCGCAAGTCATTCTCCTGCAGGAGCTTTTCGAGACTCCGTACTTCTGCAAGGACCACCTGGCCAGCCACTTCGAGCTGGCGCGGCCGGCCGAGGGCAACCCAGTCGTGCGGCGCTTCCAGGCGCTCGCGCGCGAACTCGGGGTTGCCCTTCCGCTCAGCTTCTTCGAACGGGCGAACAACGCCTATTTCAACTCGCTCGCGATGATCGACGCGGATGGGGCCGTGCTGGGCGTCTACCGCAAGTCGCACATCCCGGAGGGCCCCGGCTACCACGAGAAATTCTACTTCTCGCCGGGAGACACCGGCTTCCGTGTCTGGAAGACGCGCTTCGGCAGCCTGGGCGTAGGCATCTGCTGGGACCAGTGGTTCCCGGAGGCCGCGCGATGCATGGCGATCATGGGGGCGGAAGTGCTCTTGTACCCGACCGCGATCGGTTCCGAGCCGCAGGACGCCGGCATCGACTCGCGCGACCACTGGCAGCGGACGATGCAGGGCCACGCGGCGGCCAACGTGATGCCGCTCGTCGCTTCGAACCGCGTCGGTGTCGAGCGCGGAGAGAAGTACGAGATGACGTTCTACGGGTCCTCCTTCATCGCGGGACCCACCGGCGAGAAGGTCGTCGAGGCGGATCGCAGCTCCGAGACCGTGCTCACGGCGACGTTCGACCTCGAGGCCGTGCGCAGGCAGCGTCACGCCTGGGGCGTGTTCCGTGACCGCCGCCCGGAGCTCTACGGTCCGATCATGACCCTCGACGGGGAAGGGACCCTCTGACCGCTCGAGCCCGCATGTCGCGCACCCGGTATCTGCAGCTCACCGCGCCCGCGCTCCGTGGGCCCGTCGCCTGCGTCGATCTCGAGACGACCGGTGGCATGGCGGCGCAGCACCGCGTCACCGAGGTCGGCATCGTGCTGCTCGACGACGGAGTCGTCGTGGAGGAATGGAGCAGCCTCGTGAACCCGATGCAGCGCATCCCGCCCTCCATCGAGAGCTTCACCGGGATCACGAACGAGATGGTCGCGGACGCGCCGACATTCGAGGACCTGCGAGCGGAAATCCGGCGGCGGCTCGACGGGCGTCTCTTCGTCGCGCACAACGCGCGCTTCGACTACGGTTTCGTGCGCAGCGAGTTCCACCGCCTGGGCGAGAAATTCTCCGCACCCGTGCTCTGCACGGTGCGCCTCTCGCGTGCGCTGTTCGCCGAGTTCAACCGCCACAACCTCGACGCCCTCATCGAGCGATGGGGCCTCGAGTGCGGCCAGCGGCACCGGGCGCTCGGCGATGCCGCGGTGCTGCCGTCGCTGCTCGCGGCGTTCGAGCAGGCCGTCGGCGCCGATCGGGTGCAGGAGATCGCCGATGCATCCCGATACGAGTCGCGCCTGCCGCCGCACCTGCCGCCCGACCTGGCCGATGACCTGCCGGAGAGCCCCGGCGTGTATCTTTTCCGGGGCGAGGGCGGCGTGCTGCTCTACGTGGGCAAGAGCCGCAACCTGCGCAGCCGGGTCCTCGATCATTTCGCTGCCACGCATCGTGCGAGCAAGGAGGCGCGGCTCGCGCAGCAGGTGCGACAGGTCGAGTGGGTCGAGACTGGAGGCGAGCTCGGCGCGCTGCTACTCGAATCGCGGCTCGTGAAGGAACTCGCTCCGACCGCGAACCGCAGGCTGAGGACGCCCGCCGGATTGCACAGCATCCGCCTCGTGGAGGCCGACGGCGCACTGCGGCCGCGCGTCGACACGCTGGCGCTCGACGATCTCGAGGGTGGCGCCGAAGCGTACGGCCCGTTCCGCAGCGAGCGCGACGCCCGGCGCGCGCTCGAGGGCAAGGCGCGCGAGGCAGGACTGTGTCTCAAGGTCATGGGCCTCGAGTCATGCGCCGGGTCCTGCTTCGCCTACCAGCTCAACCGTTGCCGCGGCGCGTGCGTCGGCAAGGAGCCGCTGTCGCTGCACGACGCCCGGCTCAGGCTGGCGCTCGCTTCATTGCGCCTGCGGGCGTGGCCGTTCGACGGCCCGATCGGGATCCGCGAGCGCGCCGCTGAGGGCCCCGGAACGCTGCTGCACGTCATCGACCGCTGGCAGCATCTCGGCACGGCGCGCGACGAGTCCGAGGTCGGCGACCTGCTGCGAGGAGAAGGCGACCGCGCATTCGACCCGGACAGCTATCGCATCGTCGCACGCTGTCTCGAGCGCGTGCCGCGGCGCGACCTCGTGATATTCGCTCGCGTGGAGCGCTGAAGCGTGAGCGGAACGTCAGCGGTCGCCGGGCTCGAGTTCTTCGCGGCATGCCCCAGGCACGTGCCCGACTTGCTCGCGGGCGAACTGCGCGGGCTCGGGCTCAACGTCACGCGCGAACACCCCGCCGGGGTCAGCTTCCGCGGCCCGCTGTCCGACGGATACCTCGCTTGCCTCGAATCGCGCACCGCGAGCCGGGTGCTGCTCACTTTGGGCACCGTGCCCCTGGATTCCGCCGAGCGCATGTACGAGGGGCTGCGTGAGCTCGCCTGGGAGGAGCACCTCGCACCTGAAGGAACGCTGGCCGTGGACGTCGTGGGCGAGGCGCCGGCATGGCTGCGCCACACGCAGTTTGCGGCGCAGAAGGCGAAGGACGCGATCGTGGACCGGTTTCGGGAACGGACCGGCAGTCGCCCGTCAGTGGATCTGCAGGCCCCCGACCTGCGCGTGAGCCTGCGCCTGGCCCGCGGGAGCGCGACCGTATCCATCGACTTTAGCGGCGAGCCGCTCCATCGCCGCGGCTATCGCCAGAGTGGCGTCGAGGCGCCTCTCAAGGAGAATCTCGCGGCTGCGCTCCTGCTCCGGTGCGGCTGGCCCGCCATCGCAGCCGAAGGTGGGGCGTTCGCCGACCCGATGTGCGGCTCGGGCACGCTGGTCATCGAGGCGGCGCTGATGGCGGCACACGTCGCGCCGGGCCTGCTGCGCCGGCGCTGCGGGTTCGAACGCTGGCTCGGGCACGACGCAGCGCAATGGCAGGAACTGCGCCAGGCCGCACTCGAACGCCGCGACCTCTCGCTGCTGGGCAGCGGGCGACTGCGCGGTTTCGCTCGCGACCAGACCGCGATCCGGGCCTCGCTCGCCAATGCCGGCCGCTCCGGGGTGGGCGACCACGTGATGTTCGAGCGGTGCGATGTCGCCGCGCTGCCGGCCGCGCCCGAAACGCGGGGACTCGTGCTGGTCAATCCGCCTTACGGTGCACGGCTCGAGGACGAGGGCACGCTCGCTCCGCTGTATGCGACGCTCGGCCGCACGCTCATCGAGCGTTTCCCGGGATGGCAGGCGGGCGTCTTCACGGGCAATCCGCCGCTCGGCCGCGCGCTCGGATTGCGCGCCCATCGCTCGCACACGTTCTTCAACGGACCGATCGAGTGCCGCCTGCTGAGGTTCGAGTTGAACGCCGAGGCGGTGGAGCCGGACGCGGCGACCGCCCGGCGCGCGCGACTCGAGTCGGCGCGAGCACGGCCGGGGGCGGCCATGTTCGCGAACCGGCTCCGCAAGAACTTCGCGAAGCTGGAGTCCTGGGCACGCCGAGCGGACGTCTCGTGCTTCCGCGTCTACGACGCCGACATGCCCGAGTACTCGTTCGCGATCGACATCTATGGGAACGACGAACGTTTCGCCTGCGTGCAGGAATACGCCGCGCCTCCCACCGTGTCGCGGGAGGCCGCGCGCGGCCGGCGCGACGAAGCGCTGTCGGTGCTGCCCGAGGTTCTCGGCCTGCCCGAGGAGCGCATCACGCTGCGGGTCCGCAGGCGCCAGCGGCACGGCGAGCAGTACGAGAAGGTCGACAGCGAAGCGCGCTTCCACACCGTGCGCGAAGGCAGGTACCGGTTCCTCGTGAACTTCACGGACTACCTCGACACGGGGCTGTTCCTCGATCACCGCCTGACACGGGCGCGCATCGGCGAACTCGCTGCCGGGCGGCGCTTTCTCAACCTGTTCGCATACACCGGGACGGCGACGGTCTACGCCGTCGGAGCCGGTGCGACGAGTTCGACGACGGTGGACATGTCGAAGACGTACCTCGAGTGGGCCAAGCGCAACCTCGCCTTGAACGGCCTCGCGGGGCCGAACCACGGCTTCGTGCACGCCGACTGCCTCGCGTGGCTCGAGGAACAGGCGCAGGCCGCGCCATGCAAGTACGGGCTGGTGTTCGTGGACCCGCCCACGGTCTCGCGCTCGAAGCGCATGGACCGCGAGTTCGACGTGCAGCGCGACCACGTGGGCCTCCTGCATCGCATCGGCGGATTGCTGGAACCCGACGGGCTGATCCTGTTCTCGAACAACAACCAGCGCTTCCGGCTCGACGCCGAGGGGCTGGCCGGATTCGAGATCCAGGACCTGAGCCGCGCGACGATCCCGGAGGACTTCCGGCGCAATCCCCGCATCCACGTGGCGTACCTGCTGCGCCGCAGGGTCGCCTAGCCGAACACGCCGACGCTCTGGTGGCTCACCGAGAATGCGTGGCCGCCCGGGCCCCACAGGATCGAGGTCTGGCTCAGGTAGCCGTCGCAGCCCGCGCGCACTTCGGTGCCGATCGTCGACCAGGCACTGCGGTCCAGTCGTTCCGGGTCGCCCAGCAATTCCAGCATCCAGTTGAGCGAGTTCGCCGGCGCGGGCCTCTCGAGCATCGACAGGGCAGGCGAGGGAATGGAGTCCGCAAGCGCGATCAATGCGTCCTCGCCGCTGCAGTCGAGGTCGCGCAGTCGCGCGAAGATGATCGACTTCGGCTCGTGGTAACCCGTGTACTGGCGCGTGCCGAGCGCCCAGCGCAGCTGGAACTGCTGGACGAAGTCCGGGATGACGCCCGGGACGTGCGGCAGGTCCGTCAGCGAATCGGGATCGACGCCCACTTCGATCTTCGGGATCTCGATCGCCACCTGCGAGGGGCGCGGCGCGCCGAAGATCGCGACGCCGCAACAGGCCACGCCTTCCGGGGTGAGCAGGTCACATCGGGCGTGCGACGCCGAGCGACCGGTTCGCAGGTGCTCGGGACGAAGCCGGATTTCCCTGCCCGCGGCCACCGGGCCGACGAAGGTGACGTGCAGGCTGCGCAGCGGCAGGCCCCTGCGGTTGCCGAGGACGGCCCGCATTGCGCGCACCAGCAGTGCCGCCTGCAGTCCGCCGAAGACCGTGCGACCCTGGGCCCAGTCGATCGGGATGTGCGCGGCCCATTCATCGCCCTGGGGTCGGAGCGTGGCCAGCACTTCGCTGAATTTCATGACCGCAAGAATAGCAGTGGTCGCGAGGCCGCCTTTTGCGGATGACGCTACTCGACATCCAGTCGCGCGCCTTGCATCCTGACGGCCCGAGACTGCCCGCGACGACTCAACTCTTGGAAATCTTCAAGACATTCACGCTCGAGAGCGCGCACCGGCTGCCGAACGTCCCGCCGGGGCACAAGTGCGCGCGCGTGCACGGCCATTCCTTCCGCGTGGAGATCCACGTCAGCGGTCCGGTGGACGATCGCCTCGGTTGGGTGATGGACTTCGCGGAGGTGAAGGCCGCATTCGACCCGCTGTTCCAGCGGCTCGATCATCGCTACCTCAACGACGTGCCGGGCCTCGAGAACCCGACGAGCGAGAATCTCGCGCGCTGGATCTGGCGGGAGTTGAAGCCGGCGCTGCCCCAGCTCTCGAGAGTCGTCGTGCACGAGACCTGTACCAGCGGCGCGCGCTACCAGGGAAGTGATCAGTGACCAGCGGCTGGCGGTTCCTGCGGCGCACCGGCGGCCGCAACCAGCGGTTCCTGTACTAACCGCTTCCTACAGCAGGTCCTTCAGCCGGAACCAGAGCATCGCGAGCACGAGTGCCGGCGTCCTGAGCCGCGGACCGCCGGGGAAGTCGCGATGCCTGAGCTTCGTGAACATGTCGAAGCGCTCGGCCTGCCCCGCGATCGCTTCGGCGACCAGCTGGCCAGCCATGCCGGTGAGCGCGATGCCGTGGCCCGAGAAGCCCTGCAGGTAATAGACGTTCGGCGCGAGGCGTCCGAAGTCCGGCGCGCGACTCATCGTGATGTCCACGTAGCCGCCCCACGAATAGGCGATGCTCACGTCCGCAAGCTGCGGAAAGACCTTCAGCATCCGCGCGCGGGTGGCCCGCTGGGTATTGAGCGGGTCCAGGCCCGAGTAGCTCACGCGCCCGCCGAAGAGCAGGCGATGGTCCGCGGAGCGCCGGAAATAATCGAGCACCCAGTTGATGTCCGTGACGGCGACGTTGTCGCGCATCAGCGCCTTCATCCGGGACTCGCCCAGGGGCTCCGTGGCGACGATGTATGTGCCCACGGGCATGATCCGCGCGCGCAGCTTCGGCGAGATCGCGTCGTCGATGTAGGCATTGCAGCACAGCGCCACGAACTTCGCGCGCACGGTGCCGCCGTCCGTCGTCAACGTCACCTGGTCGCCGTGGTCCAGCCGCGTGACCTGGCTGCCCTCGAAGATGCGCGCGCCCGCGGCTTCGGCGGCGTGCGCGAGGCCGAGCGTGTAGTTGAGGGGATGCAGGTGGCCGCTGCGCGGGTCCAGCAGGCCGCCGATGTAACGCTCGGTGGCGAGGATCTCCCGGACCTCGCGCTGCTCGAGCCAGCGCGGCGAGACGTACCCGTAGTCGCGCTCGAGTTCCTCGCGCCAGGCCTTGAGTTCCGTCACGTGGCGATGCTTGATCGCGACGTGCATCTGGCCCCAGTTGAGGTCGCAGTCGATCGCGTGCCGCGCGACTCGATTCTTCAGGACCTCGATGGCTTCGACCGAGACGTCGAACATGCGGCGCGCGGTCTCCTTGCCGACCTGCGCGACGAGCTTGTCCTGGCCGGCCGCGAACCCGAAGATCGCCTGGCCGCCACTGCGGCCCGAAGCGCCCCACCCGATGCGCCTGCCCTCGAGCAGCACGACCTTGTAGCCGCGCTCGGCGAGGTTGAGCGCGGTCGAGCAGCCGGCGATGCCGCCGCCGAGCACGCAGACATCCGCCGTGACGTCGCCGCGAAGCGCCTCGCGCGGCGGGGAGGCGTGCGCGGAAGCGGCGTAATACGAGCGGATGTGCTGCATCGGTCAACTCGTCGTCAGGTACCAGGAATACTCGAGCGCGCTGACGTACGAGCTGAAGTCCTGCATCTCGCCGCGCCGGGTCTGGGCGTAGAGGCGCGAGAAGCGCTCGCCGAGATATTCGCGCACGAAGTCGCTGCGCTCGAACTCGCTCAGTGCCTCGGGCCAGCTGAGTGGAATCGTCGGGGTCGTGTCGCGGTAGGCGTTGCCCGCCAGGACAGGGCCCGGGTCGAGCTTGCGCGTGATGCCGAGGTGCATGCCGGCGAGCACCAGCGCCGCCAGCAGGTACGGGTTCGCCTCGGCGCCGGCGAGGCGGTGTTCGACGCGGCGGCTCGCGGGCGGGCCGGCCGGCACGCGGAAGGCGACGCCGCGGTTGTTCACCGACCAGCTCGGATTGAGCGGCACATAGGCCTCGGGCTGGAAACGCCGGTACGAATTTGCGGTCGGTGCGCACACGGCCATGGTGTCGTTCATCGTCGCGGCCAGCCCGCCGATCGCGTGGCGCAGAGCGGGACTGCCGGCCGGGTCGTCCGCGGCGAAGATGTTGCGGCCGTCCGCGTCCACGAGGCTCACGTGCAGATGCGCGCCGCTGCCCGCGTGGTCGCGGTAAGGCTTCGGCATGAAGGTCGCCTCGAAGCCGTGCTGCAGCGCGACGCCCTTGACGAGTCGCTTGAGGCGGATGGCGTGGTCGCAGGCGAGGAGCGCGTCGTCCACGTGGTGCAGGTTCACCTCGAACTGCCCCGGCCCGTACTCCGCGAGAATGGTGCCGGTCGGCAGCGCCTGGACCCTTGCCGCGGCATCGATGGCGGCGAGCACTTCCGAGTACTCGTCGAGGTCCGCCATGGAGTTGATCTGCGTCTTGTCTTCGCGACGCCCGGTCAGGGGCTGGCGCGGCGGTTGCGCATGCCCCTCGGGCGTACGCTCGCGATCCACGAAATAGAACTCGAGTTCCACCGCCATGACGGGGCGAAGGCCGAGCGCGCTGAACCGCCCGAGCACGTTCTCGAGCACGTGCCGGGGATCGCCGAAGAACGGCGTGCGGTCGTGCTCGTACATGGCGACCTGCATCTGCGCGACGTGACCGCCTAGCCAGGGCACGCTCGCGAGCGAGCCGGGCAGTGGCAGGCACACGCGGTCGGCGTCGCCCTCGTCGAAGCCGAGACCCGTGGCCTGCACGGTGCCGCCGAGCACGTCGAGCGCGAACATCGACGCCGGCAGCATCAGCCCGTTGCGGTGGACGCCCTCGAGCTCGGCCGTCGTGACGCGCTTGCCGCGCAGGATGCCCATGAGGTCCGGCAGCAGCAGGTCGATGGCACGAACCTGCGGATGGCCCTGCAGCCAGGTCTTCGCCTGGTCGAAATCCGCGAACTGCGGCATGGGATCCCCGAATGTTTAAGATTTAGCGACGGTCTGGCCGCGCGAGTCTCCGGAGCATAGCCGTTCGCCGCGGGGCGGGGCAAGCTCGGAGGAGGCCCGCAGCGTACCTGCAACTTCCTGTTTTGCATGATTTTTGGCCAATTTTTTGCGCTGCTCGGCGACGGCCACCCCGCCCCTGTGGTTTAATTCCACCCGCACTCATCCGACGGCCCCTCGATGGGCGTCTAGGATCTTAAACGTGGCTGAGCGCAAACCACTGATCGGCATCCCCGCGGATCGCCGCTTTCTCGGTCCTCACCCCTTCCACTGCGTGGGGGAGAAGTACATTCGTGCCGTGGCGGAGGCTGCGGACGCGGTGCCCGTGCTCGTCCCGTCGCTCGGCGACGAGACGGATCTCGATGCGGTGCTCGCGGGCGTGGACGGGATCCTGCTCACGGGCAGCCCGTCGAACGTCGAGCCGCAGCGTTACGCCGGACCGCAAAGCGATCCCGGTACGATGCACGACCCGCACCGCGACGCGACCACGCTGCCGATGATCCCGCGCGTGATCGAGTCGGGCATGCCGCTCTTCGCGATCTGCCGTGGCTTCCAGGAGATGAACGTCGCATTCGGCGGTACGCTCTGGCAGAAGGTGCAGGAAGTGCCGGGCATGCTCGATCACCGCGAGGACAAGGCCGAGCCGCTCGAGGTGCAGTACGCGCCGGCGCACGAGGTGGAACTCGTGCGCGGCGGACGGCTGCACCGGATCGCCGGAGCCGATCGCGTGATGGTGAACTCCCTGCACGCCCAGGGCGTCCAGCGTCTCGGCGACGGACTGGAGGTCGAGGCGCGCTCGCCCGATGGCCTGGTCGAAGGATTCAGCGTCAGTTCGGCGCCCGGTTTCGCCCTCGCGGTGCAGTGGCACCCCGAGTGGCAGGTGATGAAGAACCCGTTCTCGCGGGCCCTGTTCGCCGCCTTCGGACAGGCGGCGCGGGGGCACGCCAAAGGAAGACGATCATGAGTACCCCCATCCAGCAATTCTTCAAGGAACACGGCACCTCCGAGGTCGAGGCCATCGTTCCCGACATGGCGGGCATCGCGCGCGGCAAGGTGATGCCCGCGGTGAAGTTCGCCGAAGACGAGGGCATGCGCATGCCCGAGAGCATCTTCCTGCAGACCGTCACCGGCGAATATCCCGAGGACGATCGCGCGATCAGCCCGTCCGAGATCGACATCGTGCTCAAGGCCGACCCGGCCACCACGCGCGTCGTACCGTGGGCCGCGGAGCCGACGGCGCAGGTAATCCACGACAGCTTCTACTCCGACGGCCGGCCGGTGACGATGGCGCCGCGCTACGTGCTGCGGCACATCCTCGACCTCTACGCCCAGAAGGGCTGGAAGCCGATCGTCGCGCCCGAGCTCGAGTTCTACCTCGTCGAGCCGAACACGGACGCCGACTATCCGCTGAAGCCGCCCGTCGGCCGCTCGGGACGCCCGGAGATCGGGCGGCAGTCGTACAGCATCGCCGCGGTGAACGAGTTCGACCCGCTGTTCGACGACATCTACGCGTTCTGCGAGGCGCAGGAGATCGAGATCGACACGCTGATCCACGAGGACGGCGCGGCGCAGATGGAGATCAACCTGATCCACGGCGACGCGATGTCGCTCGCGGACCAGGTGTTCATGTTCAAGCGGACGGCACGCGAGGCGGCGTTCCGCCACAAGATGTACGCGACGTTCATGTCGAAGCCGATGGCGCGCGAGCCCGGCAGCGCCATGCACATCCACCAGAGCGTGGTGGACGCGAAGACCGGGAAGAACGTCTTCAGCGACAAGGACGGCAACCCGAGCCCGCTCTTCTTCTCGCACATCGCGGGGCTGCAGAAATACCTGCCGCACGCGATGGCGCTATTCGCTCCGAACGTGAACGCGTTCCGACGCATCATCCTGCGGCACCTCGCGCCCATCAACACGCAGTGGGGCTACGACAACCGCACGGCAGGCCTGCGCGTGCCGATCTCGAACGCCGAGAACCGTCGCATAGAGAACCGGCTCGGCGGCGCGGATGCGAACCCTTACCTCGCGATTGCCGCGTCGCTCGCCTGCGGCTACCTCGGCATGGTCGAGGGCCTGAAGCCGTCGGAACCCGTCTCGGGCAGCGCCTACGACCTGCCTTTCGGATTGCCACGCAGCCTCGAGGAGTCGGTGCGCATGATTCGCGACTGCCGGCCCATCATCGACCTGCTCGGCGAGCGGTTCGTGCTGGCGTACACCGCCGTCAAGGAAAGCGAGCACGACACGTTCCTGCAGGTCATCAGCTCGTGGGAGCGCGAGCACCTGCTGCTGAACGTCTAACCACTGATCACTGGCCACTCCCCGATGACGACCTCCGCACCCTACGTTTCCGACCGCACGACGGCCGCCTGGCAGGAACTCGACCGCCAGCACTACCTGCACCCGTTCACCGACTACAAGTTCCTGCACGCCAAGGGCACTCGCGTCATCGTCAAGGCCGAGGGCGTGTACCTCTACGATTCCGAAGGCAATCGCATCCTGGACGGCATGGCAGGGCTGTGGTGCGTCAACGTGGGTTACGGCCGCAAGGAGCTTGCCGAAGCCGCGTATCGCCAGATGCTGGAGCTCCCGTACTACAACAGCTTCTTCCAGACGGCCCACCCGCCGGCGATCGAGCTCGCGAAGCAACTGGTGGACCTGACGCCGGCGCAGTTCAACCGCGTCTTCTTCACGGGCTCGGGCTCGGAAGGCAACGACACGATCGTGCGCCTGGTGCGCCGTTACTGGGACCTGCTCGGCCAGCCGGAGCGGAAGGTCATCATCAGCCGCGTCAATGCGTACCACGGCAGCACGATGGCCGGCGCGAGCCTCGGCGGCATGGCGTTCATGCACGAGCAGGGCGGGCTGCCCATTCCGGACATCGTGCATATCCCGCAGCCATACTGGTTCGGCGAGGGCGGCAACCTGTCGCCGGCCGAGTTCGGCCTCAAGGCGGCCCGCGAGCTCGAGCGCAAGATCGAGGAACTCGGCGCGCACCGCGTCGCCGCATTCATCGGCGAGCCGATCCAGGGGGCGGGCGGCGTCATCATCCCGCCCGACACCTACTGGCCCGAGATCCAGAAGATCTGCGACCGGCACGGGATCCTGCTGATCGCGGACGAGGTGATCTGCGGCTTCGGCCGGACCGGCCACTGGTTCGGCAGCAACCTCTATGGCATCCGGCCCGACCTGATGACCATCGCCAAGGGCCTGTCCTCGGGCTACCTGCCGATCGGCGGCGTCATGGTGGCGGACCGGGTCGCGGACGTGCTGATCGAGAAGGGCGGCGAGTTCGCCCACGGCTACACCTATTCGGGCCACCCGGTCGCCTGCGCGGTGGCCAGCGTGAACCTGAGCCTGATCCAGCAGGAGAACCTGGTCCCGCGGACCCGGGACGAGACGGGTCCCTACCTCGCGAAGAAGTGGCGGGAGCTGTCCGAGCACCCGATCGTCGGCGAGGCGCGCTCGGTGGGCCTCATCGGGGCGCTCGAACTCGTCCGCGACAAGCGGTCCCGCCGGTTCTTCGACAAGCGGGGCGAGGTGGGCACGATCTGCCGGGACTTCTGCTTCCAGAACGGCCTGATCATGCGGGCGGTCCGCGACACGATGATCATCGCACCCCCGCTCGTGATCACGCGCGAGCAGATCGACGAACTGGCCGAGAAGGCGTGGCGGTGCCTCGACCTGACGCTCGAGCGCTGCCGCGCCGAGGGCCGGC
This sequence comes from Gammaproteobacteria bacterium, assembly GCA_012026925.1. Taxonomy (GTDB): domain Bacteria; phylum Pseudomonadota; class Gammaproteobacteria; order Steroidobacterales; family Steroidobacteraceae; genus RPQJ01. The sequence continues at coordinate 27,824 of VEPJ01000025.1, forward strand.
TCTGACCTCGCGTCGCTTGGCGCCGCCGGAGCATTGCGTTATACATTCGCTTTCCGGGCGTGGCCGTCGAGCCGCGCCCCCATGGGTCGCCACAACGGGGATATGCCACGATGAAACTCACCATTCGCGCCGGGCTCGCGGGCCTGGTCGCAGCAGTCGCGCTCGTCGGTTGCGGCAAGAAGCAGGAGCAGGCGCCGCCTGCCGCCTAAGCCGCTTAGACCCCGCCTCACGCTGCCGCACCGGCCGAGGAAAAGGGCGGCAACGGCTACATCTGGTCGGACTTCAT
>VEPJ01000025.1:28119-36028 GCA_012026925.1 Gammaproteobacteria bacterium
CGGCGGCGTTCCAGAGTCGTTGGCGGTCGCGCGCCCAGCCCGCCTCCGAAGCGGCCAAGGCGCCCGCGGCGGCCGAGGAAAAGGTCGTCAACGTCTACAACTGGTCGGACTACATCGACCCGAAGATGCTCGAGGAGTTCACCAAGGAGACCGGCATCAAGGTGAACTACGACGTGTTCGACTCGAACGAGGTGCTGCAGACCAAGCTCCTCGCCGGTAACACCGGCTACGACGTCGTGGTGCCGTCCGCCTCGTTCCTCGAACTGCAGATCAAGGCGGGCGTGTTCCAGAAGCTCGACAAGTCGAAGCTCCCGAACTGGGGGAACCTCGACAAGGGCATCCTCGAGCGCGTCGGTCGCCACGACCCGGGCAACCAGTACGCGGTGAACCACATGTGGGGGACGACCGCGATCGGCTACAACGTGAAGAAGGTCAAGGCGATCGACCCGAACGCGCCGGTCGACAGCTGGGCCCTGCTGCTCGATCCGAAGTGGTCGTCCAAGTTCAAGAGTTGCGGCATCTCGGTCCTGGACGCCCCGGACGAGGTGGTCGGCATCATCCTCGCCTATCTCGGCAAGGACCCGAACAGCGAGAACCTCGACGACCTGAAGGCCGCCGAGGACGTGCTGATGAAGCTCCGACCCAACGTCCGGATGATCCACAGCTCGCAGTACATCGACTCCCTGGCGAACGGCGACATCTGCGTGTCGCTCGGATGGAGCGGCGACATCCTGCAGGCGAAGAGCCGCGCCGAGGAGGCCAAGCAGGGCGTCGAGATCGCACTCAGCGTGCCGAAGGAAGGCACCATCATCTGGTTCGACATGTACGCCATCCCGGCGGACGCGCCGCACCCGGGGAATGCCCACGCCTTCATCAACTTCATGATGAAGCCGGAGGTGGCGGCCGCGAACTCGAACTTCGTGCACTACGCGAACGGCAACGCCGCCTCGGTGCCGCTGCTCGACCCCGCGGTCCGCAACGACCCGGGCGTGTACCCGCCCCCGGAGGTCATGAACAAGCTGTTCCCGAACCTGGCGCGGTCCGCGGACTACACGCGCGCCCTGAACCGCACCTGGACCCGGTTCACCACCGGCAAGTAGGCCAACGCAGGTCCGGATGAAATGCGGGGCGGTCGGAGAAGCTACCTCCGGCCGCCCCGCTTTGCTTCCAGCCTACCCATCGGCCGGCCGCCTGAGCTATAACCGAGCCTGTCGCGCCAGGCTGACCGGCCGCGGCTCGAACAGTCGGGAACAGGGAGATCCATGAGAAGCACGACCCGCACGGCAATGCTCGCCGCGCTGACCGCATTGCTCGGGTTCGGCTGCGGCAAGAAATCCGAGGTCCCGCCGGCACCGCAGGCATCCGGGACGGCCCCATCGGGACCGGCGGCCCCCGCCGAGGACAAGGTCCTCAACGTCTACAACTGGTCGGATTACATCGACCCTCGGGTGATCGAGGACTTCCAGAAGGAAACCGGGATCAAGGTGCGGTACGACGTGTTCGACTCGAACGAGGTGCTCGAGACGAAGCTGCTCACCGGCAACTCCGGCTACGACGTCGTGGTGCCGAGCGCCTACTTCCTCGAGCGGCAGATCAAGGCCGGGGTGTTCCAGAAGCTCGACAAGTCGAAGCTGCCGAACCTCGCCAACCTCGACCCCGAGATCACGCAGCTCGCGGCCGGGCACGACCCGGGCAACGACCACTCCGTGGTCTACATGTGGGGCACCACGGGCATCGGCTACGACGCGGCCAGGGTCCGCAAGATCATGCCGGACGCGCCCGTGGACAGCTGGCGCCTGATCTTCGATCCCGCGGTGATCGCGAAATTCAAGGGCTGCGGCGTGTCGGTGCTCGACGACCCGACGGACATGGTGGCCACCGTGCTGCTCTACCTCGGCAAGGACTCGAACAGCCAGTCCGAGGCGGACCTGAAGCTCGCCGAGGAAAAGCTCCTCGCGATCCGGCCGTTCATCCGCACGATCAACAGCTCGGCCTACATCGAGGGCCTGGCGAACGGCGAGTACTGCATCGCGGTGGGATACAGCGGCGACATGCTGCAGGCGCGCGACCGCGCCGCGGAAGCGGGCAAGCCGGTGCAGATCGAGTACTCGATCCCGAAGGAAGGCGCGCTCATGTGGTTCGATACGCTGGCGATCCCGGCGGACGCGAAGCATCCGCTGAATGCCCACCTGTTCATCGACTACCTGCTGCGGCCGGACGTCGCCGCGCGCAACTCGAACTTCGTCAACTACGCGAACGCGAACGCCAGGGCCACGGATCTCGTGAACGAGGACCTGCGCAGCGACCCGGGCATCTATCCGACGCCCGGGACCAAGGCCCGCCTCAAGCCGAACCTGGCCAAGTCACCGGAGTTCACGCGGCAGTTGAACCGCGCGTGGACGCGATTCACGACCGGCCGCTGACCCACCCGACCAGACATCCAACGCCCGAGACCCCATGGCCACCTCACCCCGCGCGACCCAGCAGAAGTTCGAACCGTGGACTGACCCCGAGGCGAAGCCTTACGTCCGCATCGAGAAGATCACCAAGAAGTTCGGCGACTTCGTCGCGGTCGACGACGTAAGCCTCGACATCTACAAGAAGGAGATCTTCTGCCTGCTCGGCGCCTCGGGCTGCGGCAAGACGACGCTGCTCCGGATGCTCGCCGGCTTCGAGCGGCCCACCTCGGGCAGGATCTACATCGACGGCGTGGACATGACCACGATTCCGCCGTACGAGCGCCCGGTCAACATGATGTTCCAGTCGTACGCGGTCTTCCCGCACATGACGGTGGAGCAGAACGTGGCATTCGGCCTCAAGCAGGAAGGACTGGCCAGGGCCGAGATCACGCGACGGGTCGGCGACATGCTCGACCTCGTGAAACTCGGCCAGTTTGCGAAGCGCAAGCCACACCAGCTGTCGGGCGGCCAGCGGCAGCGCGTCGCGCTCGCCCGCGCGCTGGTGAAGAAGCCGAAGCTGCTGCTGCTCGACGAGCCGCTCGCGGCGCTCGACAAGAAGCTGCGCGAGCACACGCAGTTCGAGCTGATCAACATCCAGGAGACCCTCGGCGTGACCTTCATCGTGGTGACGCACGACCAGGAGGAGGCCATGACGCTCTCCACCCGTGTCGGGCTCATGAACCACGGCGAGATCGTCCAGGTCGGCACGCCGAGCGAGATGTACGAGTACCCGAACTCGCGTTTCGTCGCGGAGTTCATCGGCCAGGTGAACATGTTCGAGGGCAAGCTGATCGAGGACGAGCCGTCGTACGTGCGCATCGGGAGCGCCGACCTCGACGCCCCGATCTACGTGGACCACGGCGTGAGCTCGGCGCCGGGCGCGACCGTGTGGGCGGCGGTGCGACCGGAGAAGATCCAGATCAGCCGCGAGAAGCCGGACGACGCCGACAACTGGGGCGCCGGCACGGTGCGTGACATCGCCTACATGGGCGACGTGTCGATCTACCTGATCAAGCTCGATTCCGGCAAGATCGTGCGTGTCACGCAGCCGAACATCTTCCGTCACGCGGACGACCGGATCACCTGGGACGAGCGGGTGTACGTGCACTGGCACGCGACGAGCCCGGTGGTGGTGACGAAGTGATGCGCCGGTTCAAGCGACTGCTGCCCCGCGGGCGGACGCTGGTCACGACCGTCCCGTACCTGTGGCTGCTGCTGTTCTTCCTGGTCCCGTTCGTCATCGTGCTGAAGATCAGCTTCTCGCAGTCGGCGATCGCGATGCCGCCGTACGAGCCCCTGCTGCACTGGGCGTCCGAGAAGATGCTGCAGGTCCAGCTCAACCTCGGCAACTTCGCGTTCCTGGTCGAGGACAACCTTTACTGGAAGTCGTACCTCAACTCGATCTTCGTCGCCGGCGTCTCGACGCTGCTCTGCCTGCTGATCGGCTACCCGATGGCCTACGCGATGGCACGGAGCAACCCCTCGACGCGCAACATACTGCTGCTGCTCGCGGTGCTGCCTTTCTTCACGTCGTTCCTGCTGCGCGTGTATGCCTGGATCGGGCTCCTGAAGAACAACGGCCTCGTCAACAACGCGCTGATGGCCATGGGCGTGATCGACGAGCCGATCCAGATGCTGCAGACGGACTTCGCCGTCTACATCGGCATGGTGTACTCGTACCTGCCGTTCATGCTCCTGCCGCTATATTCGAACCTCGAGAAGATGGACCTGACGCTCCTCGAGGCCGCGGCCGACCTCGGCTGCAAGCCGTGGCAGGCGTTCGTCAAGGTGACGCTGCCGTTGTCGCTGCCAGGCGTGATCGCCGGCTGCCTGCTCGTCTTCATCCCGGCCGTGGGCGAGTTCGTCATCCCGTCGCTGCTCGGCGACCCGGGCATGCTGATGATCGGCAAGGTGCTGTGGACCGAGTTCTTCAACAACCGTGACTGGCCGGTGGCGAGTGCAGTGGCGATCGCGCTGCTGCTGTTCCTCGTGCTGCCGATCATGTACCTCGACCGCGCGCAGAACGCCGCGAACGAGGAAGGGGAGCGGACGTAATGCAGGGCCGTTCCTGGTTCCGGACGCTGTCGCTGATCGTCGGCTTCGCGTTCCTCTACATCCCGATCGCGTCGCTGATCGTCTACTCGTTCAACGCCTCGAAGCTGGTCACGGTCTGGGGCGGCTTCTCGACGAAGTGGTACGGCGCGCTGCTGCAGAACGACCAGATCCTGGGCGCCGCGTGGCTCAGCCTCCGGGTCGCAGCGATTTCCGCGACGGTGGCCGTGGTCCTCGGCACGCTGGCCGGGATGGTCCTGGCCCGGTTCGGGCCGTTCAAGGGGCGCACGCTCTTCTCCGGACTCACCACGGCGCCGCTCGTCATGCCCGAGGTCATCACCGGCCTCTCGCTGCTGCTGCTGTTCGTGACCATGGAGCAGCTGATCGGCTGGCCCGCCGGACGCGGGATGACGACGATCATCATCGCGCACGTGACCCTGACGATGGCCTACGTCACGGTGATCGTGCAATCGCGCCTCACGCAGATGGACGAGTCGCTCGAGGAAGCCGCGATGGACCTCGGCGCGCGACCGTGGAAGGTATTCTTCCTGATCACGCTGCCGATCATCTTCCCGGCGCTGCTGTCGGGCTGGCTGCTCGCGTTCACCCTGTCGCTCGACGACCTCGTCATCACCAGCTTCGTCGCCGGTCCCGGGTCGAGCACGCTGCCGATGGTCATCTTCTCGAAGGTGCGCCTCGGCGTCAGCCCGGACATCAACGCGCTGGCGACGATCCTGGTGACGATCGTGGCCATCGGCGTCAGCATCGCCGGCGTCGCCATGTCGCGCCAGCAGAAGGCGCGCGAACGCGACGCCCAGATGGCGCTCGCGGCGAACCAGCAGATGATCGAGAGCCTGAAGAAGGGCTGACTACGCATGCAGCAAGGGCCGATCCTGGCTTTCGACGTCGGTGGATCCTTCGTCAAGGCCGGCCTCGTCAACCTCGGGACGGGCACGGTCGAGGGCGAGGTCCTGCGCCGCCCGACGCCCGCGGGCGCGACGCCGTCCGATGTCGTCGACCTGCTCGCGTCCATGGCCCGCGACCTGCCGTCCTCGGGGCCCGTGGGCCTCGCGTTCCCGGCGGTCACGAAGCGCGGCGTCGCGTGGACGGCCGCCAACATCGACAAGCGCTGGGTCGGCACGAACGCGCAGGCGCTGCTCGAGGCACGCATCGGTCGGCCGGTCGCCTTCCTGAACGATGCGGATGCGGCGGGCATCGCGGAGATCACGCTCGGGGCGGGCAAGGGGCGCGAAGGGACGGTCATGCTGCTGACGCTCGGCACCGGCATCGGCACGGCGATCTTCGTGGACGGGCGCCTGCTGCCGAACACGGAACTCGGGCACCTCGAGGTACGGGGCGAGGAGGCCGAGCACCGCGCGTCGGCCAAAGTGAAGTCGGACCTGAACCTCGGTTGGAGCGAGTGGGCCGCAGCGCTGAACGAGGTGCTGGAGGCCTACCACCGGCTGCTGTGGCCGGATCTCTTCATCATCGGCGGCGGCGTGACCGAGAACTGGGAGAAGTTCGGCTCGCTGCTCAGGAGTCGCGCCGAGATCGTGCCCGCGCACTTCCGCAACGACGCGGGCATCATCGGTGCCGCGATGGCGGCTGCGACGACGACGCGCGGGGCGGGTCCCTGATGCGTGGCGTGCAGGTTCCGGGCCGGAGCAGGGTCCGCGAGACACGCCGTGAATACTTCCATGTAGGCTCGCACGCCGCGTCCATGCGGCGTGACGGTCTCGCGGACCCTCTCCGGCCCGGAACCGCCGCCACGACATGGCTGCCGTGACCATGCTGCCGTCGTCGAAGCTGCCGCACGTCGGGACGACGATCTTCACCGTGATGTCGCGCCTCGCGGCCGAGTGCGGCGCGATCAATCTCTCGCAGGGATTCCCGGACTTCGATCCGCCGCAGCGCCTCGTGGACCTCGTCGCCGAGCACATGCGGGCGGGCCGGAACCAGTACGCGCCGATGGCCGGATGGCCGGCGTTGTGCGAGGCGATCGCGCGGAAGGTGCAGGCGCTCTACGGCTGCTTCGTGTCGCCTGCGGATGAAGTGACGGTGACGTCCGGAGGCACGGAAGCGTTGTTCTGCGCCGTGCAGGCGGTGGTGCGACCCGGCGACGAGGTGATCCTGCTCGAGCCGGCGTACGACTCCTACGAGCCCGCCGTCGAGCTGGCCGGCGGTCGGGCAGTGCGCGTGCCGCTGCGGCGTCCGGATTTCTCCGTGGACTGGGATCGCGTGCGGGACGCCGTGTCCCCTCGGACGCGCCTGCTCATCGTCAACACGCCGCACAACCCCAGCGGGGCGGTGTTCGCGCGGCAGGATCTGGATGCGATGGCCGCGGTCCTGCGCTCGAGTGACGCGCTGGTACTGTCCGACGAAGTCTACGAGCACATGCTCTACGATGGCCGGGCTCACGCGAGCCTGCTCACGCGCCCGGAGCTCGCCGAGCGCAGCTTCGTCGTCTCGTCTTTCGGCAAGACCTACCACGCGACGGGCTGGAAGGTCGGCTACTGCGTGGCACCGCGCGCGCTGACCGCGGAGTTTCGCAAGGTCCACCAGTTCGTCCAGTTCGCCGTGGCCACGCCGATCCAGGCCGCGCTCGCGGATTTCCTGGCCGAATGCCCGCAGCATCACCTCGAGCTGCCGGCCTTCTACCAGGCAAAGCGCGATCATTTCTGCCGGCTGCTGAAAGCGACGCCGCTCGCGTTCACGCCGTCGGCCGGTACCTATTTCCAGCTCGTGGACTATTCTGCGGTGAGCGACCTGCCGGACGTCGAGTTCGCGCGCTGGCTGACGCGCGAGGTCGGCGTCGCTGCCATTCCCATTTCGGTATTTTCAGCCAATGCGGCGCCGGCCCGCGTCGTGCGCTTCTGCTTCGCGAAGCACGCAGCGACCCTGGAGGCTGCCGGCGAGCGCCTGAGGAGGTTGGTCGAGTCATGAGTTCACATCTGCGCGTCACCCTGGTCCAGTCGGAGCTGGCCTGGCACGACCCGGCGGCGAACCGCCACAGGCTCGCCGCGCACTTCCGCGGACTGGGCGGTCACACCGACCTCATCGTGCTCCCCGAGATGTTCTCGACGGGCTTCAGCATGGAGGCCGGCAAGCTCGCCGAAGGCATGGACGGTCCGACGGTGGGCTGGATGCGCGAGGAGGCGGCTGCCACGGGCGCCGTGATCGCGGGCAGTCTCATCGTTCGCGATGGCGCCAGCCACTACAACCGGCTCGTCCTGGCGCGACCGGACGGAATGCTCGACCACTACGACAAGCGGCACCTGTTCCGCATGGCCGCGGAGCACGAGCACTTCACGGCCGGGGAGCGACGCGCGATCTTCGAGTACAAGGGATGGCGGATCTGTCCGATGGTCTGCTACGACCTGCGCTTCCCGGTCTGGTGC
>VEPJ01000120.1 GCA_012026925.1 Gammaproteobacteria bacterium
CCGGAGCAGCGCCTGCCAGACCTGGATCTGGAAGTTGCTGCCGTGGACCCAGAGCTTCAGGCGACGGCTCTCCCGGCCCGCCGCGTCCCACACCGCTGCCGCGACGCTGCGCGCCGATGCATCGTCGACGATCCAGGTCGCGTTCACCCAGGCGCGACGGAACTCGCCCCACCCCTCGGGATCGCGTGAATCGTCGGAGAACCCAAGGAACGCCACGCCACGCGCCGTGAGTGCGATCACCGCCCGGCCGAAAGGCGTATCCGCGCTGCCGTATCGAATCGTCAGGCCTTTGCCACGAGCCTTGAATTCCCCGGGCGTGACCGCTTCGAGGACGACGAAGAGATCGTGCAGGCGACCCGGACCGGAAAGCCCGGCGTCGAGCGCAGCCTGCAGTACCGATGCCTCCCCGTGCAGCGACCGTTTCGCTGCCTCGAGGGACAGTCTCTGCACGAGTTGCTTCGGCGATATTCCTGCCCAGCGCCGGAACACACGCGCGAAGTGGTACTCGCTCATCCCCGCCTGCTCCGCGATCCGGGCCAGCGACGGCTGGTCGACGGCGTGACGCGAGATGAACTCGATCGCACGAGCGATCCGCTCGAAGTTACCCCGGCTCGGCGGTGTCGGTTTTCTTTCCATGCGCGCAGCTTAGCGTCCGGGGTGCGGATGGCGACCCGAATCCTGCGCCCCATGGAAATGCGACGTCGTTATCAGTTTTCGGGGACGGGTCGGCGCGCGTGGAGAAGAACCGTCTGTCGAGTCGTTCCTGGCACGCGGGTTGCAAGCCTCGTTGACGGCCACGAAGGGAAGGCGGCCGGACGCCGCTCTCCGCTCGCAAGGCAACCTCAGTCCTCGAAAGGAAATGAAGAACAATGCTGCGAACCGTGTCCAGATCAACGCCGGCGGCCGTCGCGCTTGCGATTCCAGTTGCCCTCGCCTCCCTCGTGGCGCCGCACACGGCCCACGCGCTGTCCTGGAGCATGAGTTCGAATGACGGATGCGGAGGTCCCTCGCCGGAACCCGCGTGCGTCGCCACCAACACTTATGGCAACTCGCGCGCCTACGCAGACAGCGGCGCGGGTACCGCATTCGTCAGGGCGACTGCATGGTCGAGCACGGGCGACGCGATCGGTGCGGCGAACACCCTGATCGAGGACGCGTACCTCGGTCACTACTCCGGTGGCGGACTGGCCGTCACCAACCGCGACCGTCAAGTCGGCTCGTGCGGCAGCGGTGAAGACTGCGGCGAAGGCAGTTCCCCGGAACATGCCGTCGACAACAACGGGCGCTACGATTCCGTGCTGTTCGATTTCGGGGCAGGCAAATCGGTGCAACTCACGGGCCTGGGTTTCGGCTGGCTCAGTACCGACGCCGACTTCTCCGTTCTTTACTCGAACAGTGGCACGCTGGACGGATTGACCTACGGCAGCCTCATCGGCGCCAATGGCTGGTCGCTCCTCGGGAATTACGCTGCGGACGACACCAACGTGTCATTCAACCTGGGCAACTCTGGTTCATTCGCGCGCTACTGGCTGGTCGTGGCCTACAATCCCGTCATCGGCGGCGCCTGCACCAACGTCGGCGACGGCGGCAGCGACAGCACGTGTACGAACTCGAACGACTACTTCAAGATCAATTCGCTTGCGGCCAACGTCCGCGAGCGCGACCTCAAGGTTCCCGAGCCGGGTACGCTCGCGCTGCTCGGCCTTGGTCTCACCGGCCTGGGATTGGTCCGCCGCAGGCGGGCCTAGAATCCCTTCAGTACGATGCCAGACCGGACCCCGGCCCGCGCCGGGGTCCTGGTTTTCGGATGCTACCCATGACCCGGCACGTACTTCGGGTGGCAAACTGAGCGCATGCCGTTGCGGGTCTGTTTCGTCTCCGCGGAGTACTCCCCGTTTGCCAAGACCGGCGGCCTCGGCGACGTCTCGGCCGCGCTGACCCGCCACCTCGCGCGCCGCGGCCACGACCTGCGGGTCTTCGTGCCGCTGCACGGCCAGATGGAACTCGCCGGGGTCGACCGCCATCCCGTGGAGTTCCTGCAGTCGCTGCCGCTGCGGGTCGGCCAGCACGAATTCCGCTTCAGCCTGCAGACCGCGCGCGTGCCGGACACGCAGCTCTGGATCTACCTCGTCGACTGCCCCGCGCTCTTCGATCGACCGCGCATCTATTCCGACGCGCCCGACGAGCACGTGCGCTATCTCGCCCTCACGCGCGCCGCGTTCGAGTGCTGCCAGCGCATGGGATTCGCCCCGGACGTCATGCACTCGAACGACTGGCACACGGCGTTCGCGCCGCTGCTGCTGCGCCACGCCTACGCGTGGGACCGGCAGATGTTCGGCGGCACGCGCAGCGTGTTCACGATCCACAACATCGGCTACCAGGGCGTGTTCTCCGCCGCACAGGCGGGCGACGTGGGACCAGGCATCGGCATCGAGGCGCTGCACCAGCTCGACCTCGGCGCGGGGCGCATCAACCCGATGCGTCACGCCGTCATCTATGCGGACGCGGTCACCACGGTGAGCCCGAATTATGCCGTGGAGATCCGCACTCCCGAGGGCGGGTACGGTCTCGACGCCGACCTTCGCGCGCGCGGCGATGCCGTGGTCGGCATCCTGAACGGGGTGGACTACGACGAGTGGAATCCGACGACGGATCGCTACATCCCCCACCACTACGGGCTCGACGACCTGACGGGCAAGCTGCTGAACAAGCAGGCGCTGCTCGACCTGCTGCGCATGCCGGCGGCGCCGAACACGCCGTTGGTGGGAATGATCTCCCGACTCGCGCGGCAGAAAGGCATCGACCTCCTCCTCGACGTGCTGCCCGAGCTGCTCGCCACGCGCGAGGTGCGCTTCGTCGGACTGGGAAGCGGCGAGCCGCACTACGAGCGCTTCATGCACGGGTTGCAGGAGCGGTTCCCGGGACGCGCGACGTTCTACAGCGGCTACAGCGAAGAACTGGCGCACATGATCGAGGCCGCGGCCGACATCTTCCTCATGCCGTCTCTCTACGAGCCGTGCGGCCTGAACCAGATGTACAGCCTGAAGTACGGCACCGTGCCGATCGTGCGCCGCACGGGCGGCCTCGCGGACTCCGTGCAGCACTTCGACCCGGCCACCGGGCAGGGCACGGGCATCGTGTTCAACGATTTCGATTCCGGCGCCGTGCGCTGGGCGCTCGACACCGCGCTCGAGTGGCAGGGCTGGCCGACGGTGTGGCGACGGCTCGTGCTGAACGGCATGCGGCAGGACTTCTCCTGGGATCGCGCCGGCGCCGAGTACGAGCGCCTGTATCAGCAACTCACTGGGAAATAAATCGGTGCCATTCACCGAATTTCCGACTCGGAAATTCGGTGAATGGCACCGATTTATCGATTTATTTCGCTTTGCCTTCCAGCTTCTCGAGCTGCTTGACGAAGTTCACCGTGCCCGAGTGGCTGAACGGAATCGTCCGCATCAGCCCCTTCTGCAGCCGCAGCGTTCCGGCGATCTCGTATTCGACGTTCTCGAGCTTGCCGCCGCCCATGCGGCTCACGAGCCGGCCGAGGCTGCTCACGAAGTTCGTGTTGACCGTCATGTCGAACTCCGCCTCGCCCTTCGCGGGCAGCACGAAGCCCTGGTCGCTCGCGCCTTCCGCGAAGCTGTCGCCCATCAGGAAGATCTTGTACTCGATCCCGCTCACCGCGACCTCGAGGTCGTTCGGGTTCTCGACCTTGACCCGGACCTTGAAGCGCTGGGCGAACATGTCGCCGCTCAGGATCTGGATGGCGACGAGGCTCAGCTGCGGCGACTGCAGCTTCGGCCCGAACGACGCGCAGCCGGCGACTGCGACGAGGAGCGCGAGCAGGAGCACGCGCACGCGAACCCAGGACATCGGCAGGTCCTCCTGAAACCGGGGAGATGCGGACCTTAGCAGGTCACGCGTGTCTCTGCGCGGCGCGCAGCATCGCCGCGGTCACCAGCGCGATCCCGCCCTCGGTGACGTAGAAGCGCTCGGCGTCGGCCGCGGGATCCACGCCGATCTGCATGCCGTCCGGGATGAGGGTGCCCTCGTCGATGATGGCGCGCCGGATCGTGCAGTGCTCGCCGACGCGCACGCGCGGCAGGATCACCGAGCGCTCGATCGTCGAGTAGTCGTGCACGCGGACGTTCGAGAACAGCAGCGAGTTCGCCACGCGCGAACCCGAGATGATGCAGCCACCCGACACCATCGAGTCGATCGCCGCGCCGCGGCGGTCGTCGTCGTCGAATACGAACTTCGCGGGCGGCAGCTGCTCCTGGTAGGTCCAGATCGGCCACTGCTCGTCGTAGATGTTGAGCTCGGGCGACACGCGCACCAGCTCCATGTTCGCCTCGTAGTAGGCGTCCACGGTGCCCACGTCGCGCCAGTAGTTCTGGGCCTTCGTGCGCACGTCCTCGAACGGGTAGGCGAACACGCGCAGCTTGTCTATCGCGCCCGGGACGATGTTCTTGCCGAAGTCGTGCGCCGAGTTCGGGTCCTCGGCATCCGCGCGCAGCAATCGCTCGAGCAGCTTCGGGTTGAACACGTAGATGCCCATGGAAGCCAGCGCGATGTCGGGCCGCCCCGGCATCGGCTCGGGGTTCCTGGGCTTCTCGCTGAATCGCAGCACGCTGTTCGACTCGTCCACCGTCAGCACGCCGAACTCGCGCGCGCGCTCGAGCGGCACCTCGACCACGCCCACGGTGATGTCCGCTTCCTTCTCGACGTGGAAGCCGATCATCGGGCCGTAGTCCATCTTGTAGATGTGGTCGCCCGCGAGCACCAGCACGTGCAGCGGGCGGTGCGACCGGATCAGGTCCATGTTCTGCCACAGCGCGTCGGCGGTGCCGAGGTACCAGTCCGTACTGCGCTGCTGCTGCGCCGGGATGATCTCGACGAACTCGCCGAACTCGCCGCGGAGGTAGCCCCAGCCGCGCTGGATGTGCTGGATCAGCGAGTGCGCCTTGTACTGCGTGAGGACCGAGATCTGGCGGATGCCGGAGTTCACGCAGTTCGAGAGCACGAAGTCCACGATGCGGAACTTGCCCCCGAAGGGCGTCGCGGGCTTGCAGCGGTCCTCGGTCAGGTCCTTCAGGCGCTCGCCGCGTCCGCCGGCCATGATCACGGCCAGCGTTCCCCGGGTCAGTCGGCTCAGGTAGCGGCGAGGGGCAAACAGTCTCTGTTGTTCGGTGGACATCCTGCTCCGAGCTCCCGGTCCTGCACTGCACCCGATGTTACATACGGCGCCGGGGTGCCGACACCCGCGCGAAATCCTTAGTCTTGTTGCGGACGTTCGCCAATGACTGGCCCAAGCACCGGGCCAGCTTGGCTGCGATGAATAATACTGTTGACTTCGTAATACTGCCTGCCGTTTAATATCGCTAAGTAACGACGCACAGCAGGCACGCTAGTGACCCCAGACCCGATGGACGCCCCGGTCCCAGAAGGGCCGGACGCGCAGATCCGCAAGTTCCAGCGCGAGCTGAGCGCCGGGCTCACCTCGCTCGTGCTGCTGTCGGTCCTGGCCGAGGCGACCGAGGACCTGTACGGCTACGAGATCGCCAAGCGGCTGAGCGGCACCGCCGAGGGCGGGAGTCCATTCAAGCAGGGCGCACTGTATCCGGTGCTGCGCAACATGAGCGCCGCGGGCCTCCTTTCGAGCCGGGTGGTCCCGTCGTACTCGGGTCCGCCCCGCCGCTACTACCGCATCACCGCGCTCGGCCGGGAGGTGCTCTCCTCCTGGCGCGCCACCTGGCTCGAGACGCGATCCTTCGTCGATTCCATCGTGCAAAGCCCCAACCCCCCGGAGACCTCGCCATGACGGCCGCGACACCGCGCACGGTCGAGCAGTACCTCGACTCGCTACGTTCGGCCCTGCAGGGCGCGGACCCCGCCTTGATCCAGGACGCGCTCTACGATGCGGAAGAGCACCTGCGCGCGGAGCTCGCGCAGCGCCCCGGGGACAACGAGGGCGACGTGCTCGCGAGCATCGTGACGAGCTACGGCGCACCGGACGAAGTGGCCGATGCATACCGCGCCAACGAAGCGACGGTGCAGAAGGCCCTGCGCCCGCCGAAGCCGCGACCGCGCACCACGACGCTCGGTCGCTTCTTCGGCGTGTATGCGGATCCGCGTGCCTACCTCGCGATGCTGTACATGCTGCTCGCGATGGTCACGGGGACGATCTACTTCACCTTCGCCGTCACCGGGCTCTCGCTCTCCATCGGGCTCGCGATCCTCATCATCGGGGTGCCGTTCTTCCTGCTCTTCGTCGGCGCGACGCGGTTCGTGGCCCTGGCCGAGGGCCGTCTCGTCGAGACCATGCTCGGCACGCGCATGCCGCGCAGGCCGGTGTACCCCGACCGCGAGACGCCGTTCCTCAGGCGCATCGTCGAGATGCTCAAGGACCCGCGCACCTGGGGCACCCTCGTGTACTTCCTGCTGATGCTGCCGCTCGGCATCTTCTACTTCACGTTCGTCCTCATCGGCATCGTCGTGTCCGTCGCCACGATCGTCGCGCCGATCGCCGTCCTGCTTTACGATGCCGGCCTCGTCCAGATCGAGGGCACGGTGAACGCGCCCCACCCGGCCCTGCTGCCGCTGATCTCGATCCTCGGGCTGTTGCTGCTCACAGTCACGATGCACCTCTCAAGGGGGCTCGGCTACCTGCATGGCCAACTGGCGAAGACCCTGCTCGTCAAGGCATCGAGTTCCGGCTGATCCGTCCGCCCGGCACGCCGCGTTCATTGCGGCGTCGCTCTCGCTCCTCGCCGCCGGTTGCGGTCACGCGAGTGACGAGCAACCCGCGGCGGCCGCTGTCGCCACATCCCCGGCGTCCGCGGACGCCGCGCAATCGGGTACCGGCCTGCCGGACGCCCGGCAGGCGCTCTGCGTACCGGCCGACGAAGGACAGCTCCGCGCGCGTCTGCAGGGCGCGCTCGATGCCGACCTCGACTGGGGCGCCGGAACACCGCAGTGCCGGGGCGGCCTGCGGCCGGGTGGCGACGGCGTCCGCCTGATCTACAAGGGCAGCGTCGCGGGCGCCGGCCCGCTACTCGTCGTCATCGGCATCGGGCCCCTCGCCGCAGGACAGTCCGCGCGCAACGTGCCGGTCAACCTGACGCTGGTCCGCGAGGGCACCGGCCGGTTCTATGCAACCCAGGGCGACGACAAGTGCGCGATGGACGAAGTCCACCAGGAACCGACCGGCGATCCGAAGGTCTACCGGCTCACGGGGCGCGGCTACTGCGTGCAGCCCGCGCGGGCGGTCGGTGGCGACGACGCCGTGCTCGTGTCGCGCCTCGACGTCATGGCCATAGTGGATTACCGATGACTACGATCCGTTCACTGGCGTGCGCCCTCCTCGCCGTCGCGTCCTCGCTGCAGGGCGTCGCTCGTGCCGCCGAGCCAGGCCGCGCCGTCATCCCGCTCTCGGCATTCCCGCGCGAGCCGATCGTGGTCGAGACCCGCAGCGCGAAGCGCCATGCGTTCGACGCCTGGCGGGCGGACACGCCGCAGACGCGCGAGCAGGGCCTGATGTTCATCCGGGAAATGCGCGGGGAGCAGGCGATGATCTTCGTCTACGACCCGGCGCAATACGTGGCCATGTGGATGAAGAACACGCTGCTGCCGCTCGACATGCTGTTCGTGGACGAGGCCGGCTGCGTCGTGAAGGCGCAGCGACAGGCCCGACCCGAATCGCTCGACACGATCCAGGCGGATGTCCCGGTCGCCCTGGTCGTCGAACTGAAGGGCGGCATCACGAAGGAACTCGGCATCGGCGTCGGGGACCGCGTGAAGCGGCCCGGCGCGAACTGGCCCGAACGCGACCTTCCCTGTACACGGGCGCGCTGAAATCCGCTAGTATCTTCGGTGTTTGCGCCGTGCCGAGGGGGGATGGCGGCGCACGTACCCGTCACCCATCCAGGGAGCCAAGATGAAGAAGTCCTTAGTCCTTGCGTCCGCACTCGGCCTCGCCGTGCTTTCCGCGGCACCGGCGCGGGCCGCCGATACCCACCCGTGGAACGACGAAGTCGGCCAGTGGTACGTCATGCCGTTCATCGGCTACACGTGGGTGGACAGCAATCGTCTCCTGGACGACGACATTCACTGGGGCGGTGCGCTCGGCAAGAACCTCAGCGACGAGTGGAGCGCGCAGCTCATGGGCTACGCCGGCAACTTCAACAACAACGGCCAGAAGAAGGCCGAGTGGAAGTGGCCCGCGAGCTACGACGGCTCGCTCTCCGGCGTGTCGCTCGACCTGATGCGCGTGTTCAATCGCTCGAGTCGGCTGTCGCCGTACGTGCTCGGTGGCCTCGGCTACCAGTACGACAACTACGACGGCGTGAAAGGCGAAGCGAACGTCACTGCGTCGCTCGGGCTCGGCCTCGCGTACGACCTGTATCGCAACGGGAACGGTTCGCGCACCGTGCAGCTGCGTCCCGAAATTCGCGAGCGCTGGGACTTCCAGAGCGGCAACACGATGGCGGACACGCTGGCGCAGGTCGGCATCGCTTTCGGCTGGGGTGCACCGCGCCCCGAGCCGAAGGTCGAGGAACCGCCTCCGC
>VEPJ01000138.1 GCA_012026925.1 Gammaproteobacteria bacterium
TGACCGGCGCGGCCGAAGAACTCTACTGCCTGCTGGTGCCGCTCGCGGACGACCGCCTGCTGGTGCCGCGCTCCTGCGTCACCGAGGTGATCAACTACCAGGCGCCGACGCCGATGGAAGGCGCGCCGGCGTGGTACCTCGGAACGATCGCCTGGGGCGGGCGTCGCGTGCCGCTCGTGTCCTTCGAGGCGGCGTGCGGTCGCAATCCACCGCGCGCGAGCGGCCGCACGCGCATCGTCGTCATGCAGGCGATCACGAACGACACGGCCGCCGGCCACTTCGCCGTGCTCACGCAGGGTTTCCCGCAGCTCGTGCGGCTGAGCCCGGACGTGCTGCACGCCGACGACTCGCGTACGTTCGGCGAGCGCAGCCCGGTCATCTGCCAGGTGCGCATGGTGAACGAGTACCCGCTGATCCCGGACTTCGAGCGCATCGAGCGGATGATCGGCGAGGAGACGCGGGCGGCCTGATGATCCGGGGCCGCGAATCCCGGGTCATTCGCGGCTGGGCGCTGCTCGATCTCGTCGTGACCGCGCTCTTCGCACTGCCGCCGCTCGCGGTGGCCTTCGTCAAGCTCCTGTACGCGCTGAACGGACTGGCCGGCGGATCGTCCATGAGCCCGCCGTTCGACGCGCTGCACTGGTTCTTCGCCTGCCTCGCCGGCGCGCTGGGCGTCGTCTGGGCGATCGCACGCCTCGTCGAGCCGGTGCGCGCGCTCGGCCTCGTCGACGCCTTCGCGCGTCTCTGGGTGGCCTCGCTGATCGCCTGGTTCGTCTTCTCGAGAGGCGCGCCGGTCGTGCTGCTCGCCTTCCTCGCGACGGAACTCGGCGGCGCGTTCCACCAGTTCTGGGCCCTGCGGCGCCCGGCGCGCGACGCGCGCTGGTAGGCGGCTGCCCCACCCGCCGCCCCCGGCGAGTCGCCACCGACGGGGTCCGGGTGCTAATTTCGTGCGCATGAAACACCGTGCGGGCTGGTTCCCGGCATCGCTGGCGATCGCGGCGATATCACAATGCCTGTGGCTCGCCCCGGCGCGGGCGGCGAATGGCCCGGACACGGTATTCGTGAACGGCAAGGTCCTCACCCTCGACGCCGCGGGCACGGTGGCGCAGGCGCTCGCCGTGAAGGACGGCCGCATCGAGCGCGTCGGCACGACCAGGCAGATCACGGCACTCGCGTCCCGGCAGACGCAGGTCGTCGACCTGCACGGTCGCACGGTCGTGCCGGGATTCGTCGATGGACACGCGCATCCGACCCTGGCAGTCCGAATGATCCAGAAGTACGTGGACGGCCGCTTCGCGACGACGCCGTCCGTGGCGACGCTGCTGGCCAGGATCAAGGACCGGGCCGCGCAGGCGCCGCCCGGCGAATGGATCATCGTTGCCGGCTCGTCCTCGAGCCAGACGCGTTTCGCCGAGCATCGCCTCCCGACGCGAGCGGAACTCGATTCGGTCTCGGGGAATCACCCGCTGATGTTCCTGAACGGATCTCACGAGGCGGTCGTGAACTCGGAAGGGTTGCGGGTCATCGGCATCACGCGCGGCACGAGCGAGATGAAGGGCGCGCACATCGAGCTCGATGCAACGGGCGAACCCACGGGCGTCATCAAGGAAGGCATGGGGATCTTCCCCGACGCGCGCATTCCGGAGGCCGACCTGCGTGCGTATTTCCTGCACGACATCCCGGCGATGTGGAATGCGCACGGTTACACCTCCGTGTACGCAATCACGCCGCTGCCGGAACTCGCGGTGCTCAGGCAGGTGGCAGCGGAACACGGGCCCGCGACGCTGCGCTACGCCGTGGCGATCTTCACCGACCCCGGCGGACGGCTGCTGCCCGCAGCGTTCGACGCGATGGCGTTCCCCGCCGGCGTCGACCCCGAGTGGTACCGGTTCGCGGGCATCAAGGTCTGGGTGGACAGCGACGTGCCGATGAAAGGAGGTGCCCTCACGGCGCCGTATGCAGGTCCGGACGGCGGCCTCGGCATCCTCAACGTGGACCAGGCGCAGCTCGATGCGCTGGCGCTCCGCGCGGAACGTGCCGGCGTGCCGTTCCTCGCGCACGCGACCGGCGACCGCGCCACGGCGATGGCGCTCACGGCATTCGAGCGCGCGCAGCAGGATCCGGCGGCGCGCGGCTCGCTGCAGCGGATCGAGCACTTCGGCGAGTTCGTGACCGGCCCGGACGACCTCGCGCGCGCCAAACGGCTCGGGGTCAAGGTGAACGTGCAGCCTGCCTGGTTGTACACGCTCGGCAACTCCACCATCCAGAACCTCGGTCCCGAGCGCGCCCGCACGGGGTTCGAGTTCCGCTCGATGGTGGACGCCGGGCTCGAGCCGGGGGCAGGCACCGACCTGACGGGCATCGTGCTCGAGACGCTCAACCCGTTCCTGCACATCTGGGCGGCGGTCACGCGCAACTCCGATGTCGGCGTGTTCGAGCCCGCGCAGGCCGTCACGGTGGACCAGGCTCTCCGGATGATGACGATCTGGTCGGCGCGCGCGCAGGGCGAAGGCGCGATCAAGGGCTCGCTCGAGCCGGGCAAGGTGGCCGACCTCGTCGTGCTCTCGGACGACATCACGGAGGTCGAGCCGGCGGCGATCCGGGACCTGAAGGTGCTCGAGACCGTCGTCGGCGGGCGAGTCGTGTACGAATCGCACGGGCCGACCCAGGGCGGCTCCGCGGCGAAGAGGTGAGTCCGATGGGCGCGATCGACCTCCAGGGCAAGCGCGTGCTGCTCACGCAGGCCGGCGACTTCATGGGGCCGGTGATCCGGGACGTGTTCTCGGAGCTCGGCGCCGTCGTCGTCACCGACGATCGTCCGCTCGCGGATCCAGGCCTGCCTGCGGAGATCGTCGCGGCCGCCGGTCGCGTGGACGTTCTACTCGCGCACCTGTCCCTGCCGTCGCCGCGCTCGCTGGCGACGGAATCGACCGACGAGGAGTGGCGCCACGTCTTCGCGCACCTCGTGGACCCGCTGCCGCGCCTCGTGCGCGCGGTGCTGCCGCAGATGATCGAGCGCCGCGCCGGCAAGATCCTGCTGTTCGGGAGCGCGGCGGCGCTGCGTGGCCAGAAGCGCGCGTCCACGTACAGCGCCGCGCGCGGCGCGCAGCTCGCCTACGTGCAGACGGTCGGGATCGAGGCGGCGCCGCACGACGTGCAGGTCAACGCCATCGCGCAGAACTTCGTGGACAACCCGACGTATTTCCCCGCGGAGCTGCAGGCGAATCCGGCGTTCCAGGAGCGCCTCAAGCGCGACGTGCCGCTGGGGCGGCTCGTGGGCGCGCGCGAGGACGCACTCTTTGCCGCTTACCTCTGCAGCGAGGCCGCGAACTGCTTCGTGGGGCAGGTATTCCCCGTGTGCGGCGGCTGGGTGACGCGATAGGCGCACGACGCAAGATACCGGCGACCCCCGGCAGCCGGCCCCTGCGCGGGCTCGGCCGCGACGAGCTCGCCGCCAGACTTGCCGCGGCGCTGCGGGCCCCCGATGCCGTCGACGCCGCGCACTGCATCCACGAGCTCTGGATGCGCAACGAGCCCCCCATGAACGTCGAGCGCATGCTCGCGCAGCTCTGGCGCGTAGCCGCGGATGCGGTGCCCGACTGGTTGCCGATGCGCTACGTGGAGTGGCTGCCACTCGCTTACGAGGTTGCTGCGCGATTCCAGCCGGCGGGCCGCGGCCGGTCCAACATCTACCTCGTGCTGCTCGATTACAGCGACTGCCGCGAAAACAGCCTGGGTGTCTACGTCGGCGCGACGCGCCATGCGCCGGCCCAGCGCTTCGACCAGCACAAGGCCGGCATCCGGGCCGCGGGCAGCGTCCTCAAGCGTGGCCTCGAGGTGCTCACCGGCCCCGTGCTCCACCTGCAGCGCATCCCTGGCGCACAGGCGGCGGAAATCGAGGAAGGCCTCGCCGAGGCCCTGCGCGCGGAGGGGCTGCGCGTCCAGGGCGGGCACTGACGCATTACTGCAGGTCGCCCCACATCGCCTGCAGCACGGCGAGCGCCACGATCCCCGCCGTCTCCGTGCGCAGTACGCGCGGTCCGAGCCGCATCGGGCTGAACCCGGCACGAGTCGCTGCTTCGAGTTCCGGGTCGTCGAGGCCGCCTTCGGGCCCGATCAGGAGCTCGACGCGGCTCGCGGTGCTCGCGAGCCCTGCGAGCGATGCGGGGCCGCCGGGGCTCAACACCAGTCGCTGGCCTTCGCGTGGCGCGTCCGCGAGGAAACGCCTCAGCTCGACGGGCGCGCGCAGTTCGGGCAGGGCGCTGCGTCCGCACTGCTCGCAGGCGCCGGCGACGATGGCCTGCCAGTGCCGCTGCTTGCGCTCGGCCTGACGCTCGTCGAGGCGCACCACGCTGCGCGCCGTCAGCACGGGCACGATCGAGCGCACGCCGAGCTCCGTGGCCTTCTGCAGGGTCCAGTCCATGCGCTCGCTGCGCGACACGCCCTGGACCAGCGTGATCTTGAGGGGCGATTCGGGCAGCCCGGCCGTGCGCTCGCCGACCCGCACGAGCACCTCGTCGCCCCGCACGGCCACGACCTCGCAGCGGAAGTCGTAGCCGCTGCCGTCGAACGCCACCAGCGGCGCGCCGGGCCGCAGCCGGAGCACCCGCGCCACGTGGTAGGCGGCCGCGTCGGGCAGGGCGAGCTCGGCGCCGGCGGCCAGTGCCTGCTGAGAATAGACGCGGTTCAGTCGCATGTGGCGATCTCGATGCCGGCGCGCGCGGTTGCGACGAGCCGGTCGACCTGGTCCGGCTCGATCACGTACGGCGGCATGAAGTAGACGACGTTGCCGATGGGCCGGAGCAGCGCCTCGTTCGCGAGTGCGTGCCGGTAGACGCGCAGGCCTCGACGCTCCTGCCACGGAAAGGGTGCAAGGCGATTCCCGTCGCGCGCGAGTTCGACCGCGACGATCATCCCCCGCTGACGGACCTCCGCGACGTGCGGCAGGTCTTCCAGCTCGCGACAGCGCCCGCCGAGGTGGGCAGCGAGGGAGCGATTGCGCTCGAGGACATCGTCCTCCGCGAAGATCCGCAGCGTCGCGAGCGCCGCCGCGCAGGCGAGCGGATTGCCGGTGTAGCTGTGGGAATGCAGGAATGCCCGCAGGTTCGCATACTCGTCGTAGAACGCCTCGTACACGCGTTCCCCGGTCAACACGACGGACAGGGGCAGGTAGCCGCCCGTAAGGCCCTTCGACAGGCAGAGGAAATCCGGCGCGACATACGCCTGCTCGCAGGCGAACATCGTGCCCGTGCGGCCGAAGCCGACCGCGATCTCGTCCGCGATCAGGTGCACGCCGTGCCGGTCGCAGGCTTCCCGCAGCAGCGCCAGGTACACCGGGTCGTACATCCGCATGTTGCCGGCGCACTGCACCAGCGGCTCGACGATGACCGCGCACACCTCGTCGGCATGCCGCGCGAGGGTTTCCTCCATCGGGGCGAACATGCGGCGGCTGTAGTCCGCCTCGCTCTCGCCCGGCTCGCGGCCGTAGCAGTCCGGCGACGGCACCGCGATCACGTCCATGAGCAGGGGATGGTAGATCTCGCGATAGAGCTCGACGTGCCCGACGGCGAGCGCCCCGAGCGTCTCGCCGTGGTAGCTGTTGGTGAGCGTGACGAAGCGTCGCTTTGCACCGCGCCCCGAGTTGCGCCAGTAATGGAAGCTCATCTTGAGCGCAACCTCGATCGCGCTCGAGCCGTTGTCGGCGAAGAAGCAGCGCGTGAGGCCCGGCGGCGCGATCGCGGTGAGCCGTTCAGCGAGTTCGACCGCCGGTTCGTGAGTGAAGCCGGCCATGATCACGTGCTCGAGGCGCCCGAGCTGGGCCGTGACCGCCGCGTTGATGCGCGGATTGGCGTGGCCGAAGAGGTTCACCCACCAGGAACTGATGGCGTCGAGATAGCGACGCCCTTCGTAGTCGTGCAGCCAGACGCCCTCGCCACGGGCGATCGGGACCATCGGCAGCCACTCGTGGTCCTTCATCTGCGTGCAAGGGTGCCATACGACGCGCAGGTCGCGGCGGGCGAGGTCGCTCGCGGTCAGCATCGGGATTCCAGGCAGGCGTGGTCCCCGGATTCTAATCGCCTTCGCACCGTAGCGGGCGTGCCGACAGGCGTGCATCATTGACGCATGCGAACGTCCGCCGCGCGTGCTCCAGAGCGATCCGGTTTCGCGGTGGATGCGTCCACCGGCTGGCTCGGATGCGCCCGCCGCGTCGAGTCGCCGAACTGCGACGACCGGCCGCGCGGGGTGAGGCCGGACCTCCTGGTCGTGCACGGCATCAGCCTGCCGCCGGGGGAGTTCGGCGGGCCCTGGATTGACGCGCTGTTCACGAATACCTTGCCGCCGGACGCGCACCCCTACTTCGCGGAGGTGGCCGCACTCCGGGTCTCCGCACATGCGCTGGTCCGTCGCGACGGCGAGATCGTGCAGTACGTGCCGTTCCACCGGCGCGCCTGGCACGCGGGCCAGTCCCGCTGGGCCGGTCGCGAGCGCTGCAACGACTTCTCGATCGGCATCGAGCTCGAGGGCACCGATGCGCGTCCCTACGAGCCGGCGCAGTACGCCGCGCTGTCGCACCTCGTCGCCGCCCTCTGCCGGGCCTATGCGACCCTCTCGCCGGATCACATCGTGGGTCACAGCGACGTGGCCCCGGGCCGCAAGACCGATCCCGGCATTGCCTTCGACTGGCCGATGCTGAGGACGCTCGTCCGCTACGAGCTCGAGGTGGCCCCCGCATGAGTCTCATCGCCCTGCTGCTGGCCCTGGTGATCGAGCGCGGACTGACGGAGGCGCTCGGGTTGCGTGAGCCGCGCTGGCTCGACCGGTACTGCGACTGGGCTGGACGCAAGGCCGGCGTCCGCAGTGGCGGGTCGGGAGTCCTCGCGGCGGCGATCGCCGTGCTGCTGCCGGTGATGCCGGTGGCGCTCGTCTCGGCGCTGCTCGGCTCGCACCTGCTGGGGCTGCTGCAGCTCGCCTTCGCGATCATCGTGCTGTTGCTGTCGTTCGGGCCGCGCGACCTGCGCAACGAGGTCGACGACTACGTGGACGCGCTGGAGCGGGGCGACCGCGACGCCGCGATGCAGCGCGCCAAGGAACTCCTCGAGAGCGACGCAGCCGGGCGGGGCGCCGGGCTGCGCGAGGCGGTCGAGGAGGCGATCTTCGTGCAGGCGAACAACCGCGTGTTCGGAGTGATCTTCTGGTTCCTGCTGCTCGGGCCGGCGGGGGCGTGGCTCTACCGAGTCAGCGACCTGATGCGCCGTCGAGCTGCGTTCGAGGCGGGTCGGCAGGGGTCGGTCCCGGGGCCCGATTCATTCGCCGGTGCGCTCGCCTACGTGCACGGACTGCTGGCCTGGATCCCCGCGCGCCTCGCTGCGGGCAGCTATGCGCTCGCCGGCAGCTTCGAGGACGCCGTCGGCAACTGGCGCGTCGCGGTGGACCGCGTCGGCGAGAGCCTGCTCGACCGCTCGGAGGACCTCCTGGCACGCGTCGGCAAGGGCTCGCTGCAGCCGAGCCTGGCCGGCGTCGGAGAGGAGGAGCTCGGGGCCGCGGCAGCCCAGGGCGCGCTGCGCATCGTGACGCGCTCCGTGTGGATCTGGCTGGCCGTCGTCGCCGTCCTGGTGCTCGTGGGTAACGCCGCGTGAGAGTGTGGCTGCTCGCCGCGGCACTGCTCTTGACCGGGCAGGGTGCCGCTGGTGCAGCGCTGCGCATCGTGAGCCTCGCGCCGAACCTGACGGAGCTCGCGTACGCCGCCGGTGCAGGCCAGATGCTGGTCGGCACCGTCGAGTACAGCGACTACCCGGTGGCTGCCCGCGCGTTGCCCCGCGTGGGTGACGCGTGGCGCGTGGACGCGGAGAGCGTCGTCGCGTTGCGGCCGGACGTCGTACTCGCCTGGACGTCGGGTACGCCGGAGGGCACCGTCGCGAGGCTCGAGTCGCTCGATGTGAAGGTCGTCGAGATTCCGACGTTCCGTCTCGCGGACGTGGCGACCGCGCTGCGCACGATCGGTCGCATCGCCGGTACGGCGGGCGTCGCGGAGGCGGCTGCGACGGATTTCGACGCTGGGATCGCGCGGCTGCGAGCAGCGCATGCCGGTGCCCCACGGCTGAGTGTGTTCATCGAGATCGACGACGAGCCGCTCTATACCGTGAACGGCCACCACATCATCAGCGAGGTCGTCGAGTTGTGCGGTGGGCGAAACGTGTTTGCCGAGCTGCCGCAGCTGGCGCCTGCGGTCGGGCTCGAGGCCGTGCTGGCGCGGGACCCGCAGGTCATCCTGACGACCGACGACACCATCGCGGACCCACGTGCGTTGTGGCGGCGCTGGGCGCGGCTCACGGCCGTGCAGTCGGGCACGATCTATTCGATGGCTTCAGACACGCTGACGCGTGCGACGCCGCGCCTCACCATTGGCGCGCGGGAGGTTTGCGCGGCGCTCGACGACGCCCGCAAGAAGCTGAGGAAATAGAAAATCGGTGCCATTCACCGATTTTTCCGTATCGCGGTCGGCGGCACGGAAAAATAG
>VEPJ01000077.1 GCA_012026925.1 Gammaproteobacteria bacterium
GCCGCCGGCGCTTGCTCCGACGACTTCGGCCCCGGATGCAGCGGCGAACGCCGGGTCTCCTGCCGCGGCGGGAGCCAAGGCTGCGCCGCCCGCGGGGCCCGCAGTCCCGGCCGCGGTCGAATACGTGCCATTCGGAGAGACGCCATTCGCCAATTCGCGCCTCGAGCGGCTGCGGTCGATCGCGGCACCGTTGGAAGCGAAGCATTTCCGCGGTCGCATCGTGCTCGAGTCCTACGTCGGCGACTTCTGCCTCGCCGGGAGCCCGGCGGAGGGCTTCACCGTGGCCGATCCCGCGTTGCCGTTCCAGAAGTGCGAGATCGTCGGCAACCCCTTCGACGATTCGCTGTCGCCGGCGCAGCGCCAGTCGGTGGACTTCGCGAACTTCGTCGCTTCGCTGCGCCAGCGCAGCGGCGGCGCGATCGTCGTCGAGACGCAGAACGCGGGTCGGCGCAATCCGGTCGCGTATCCCGAGCAGGCCGAGACGAGCACGGCCGGCGCATGGAACACGATCGCGGCCCAGAACAACCGCGTCGAGTTCCGGGTCGTGCCCGCGGATTGATGCCCCGGACCCTCGTCTACGGCGCGAACGGGTACACGGGCGAACTGATCGCCCGTGAGGCCGTGCGCTCCGGCCGCGTGCCGGTCCTGGCCGGCCGCAACGCGGCGGCCGTCGGCCGGCTGGCGCAGGAACTCGGCTGCGAGGCCCGCGTCGCCGGCCTCGACGATCCGGCCGCGCTGCGCAACCTGCTCTCCGGGATCGACGCCGTCCTGCACTGCGCCGGGCCGTTCTCGGTCACGGCGCCGCCGATGATCCGCGCGTGCCTGGACGCCCGCGTCCACTACCTCGACATCACCGGTGAGATCGACGTGTTCGAGGCCGCGCGCTCGCTCGACGAGGAGGCGCGGCGGGCGGGCGTCGTGCTCTGTCCCGGCGTCGGGTTCGACGTCGTGCCGACGGACTGCCTCGCCGCCGCGCTCGGGGAAGCGCTGCCGGACGCGACCCATCTCGCTCTCGGCTTCGACTCCCGCTCCGGCTTGAGCCGCGGCACCGCACGCACGACGATCGAAGGCATCGGCCGCGGCGGGCGCATCCGCAGCTCGGGGCAGCTCGTCACCGTGGCGCACGCGTTCCGGGTGCGCGACATCGACTTCGGCGCGGGCGCGAAGAGCGCGACGACGATTCCGTGGGGTGACGTCAGCACCGCGTATCACACCACGGGCATCCCGAACATCGAGGTCTTCGTGCCCATGCCGGAGAAGCAGATCGCGGCCTTGCGGCGCCTGAACCGCGTCCTGCCGCTGCTTCGCTCGGGCGTCGTGCAGGCGGTGCTCAAGTCGTTCGTCGCGCGCCGCCCGCCCGGTCCGGACGAGGCCTCGCGCGAGCGCACCGCGACGTTCGTGTGGGGCGAGGCGCAGGCGACGAGCGGCGAGCTGCGGACCGCGCGCATCAGGGTCGGCAACCTCTACGACGTGACGGTGCATGCCGCGCTGGGCGTGCTGCGGCGGCTGCTCGAGCAGCCCGGACTCCGCGGTTACCGCACGCCGTCGCAGATCGTCGGCTGGCGCTTCATCGAGTCGCTGCCGGGTTCGACGCAACTCGTGATCACGAGCGGGCGGGCCTGGGAGCCGCGTCCCTCGTGAGCCCCGCAGACGAAGTCGTGATGGCCGAGGAGTTCCGGCCTCCCGCGTGGCTGTCGAACCCGCACGTGCAGTCGATCTTCCCGAGCCTGCCGTTCCGCCGGCCAGGCGTGGAATGGCGCTGCCGCAAGCTCATCCGTGCATCGCAGCCCCTGCTGCTCGAATGCGGCGACGGGGTGCGACTGCTCGCGCACCACGCATCGCAGGAGATGCTGGGCCGGCGGCCGGCCTCGCGCCTCGCGGTGCTGCTGCACGGCTGGGAGGGCAGCGCGGAGTCGCTCTACATCCTCTCGCTCGGACAATTCCTGCTCGACCGCGGGTTCGACGTCATCCGCCTCAACCTGCGCGACCACGGCGAGAGCCATCACCTCAATCCGGAGATCTTCCATTCCTGCCGCATCGCCGAGGTCGTCGGTGCGGTGAAGCGCATCCAGGACCTGAACCCGGGCCTCGGGCTCAACCTCGCCGGCTTCTCGCTGGGCGGAAATTTCTTCCTGCGAGTCGCAGCCCGCGCGCGCGACGCGGGCATCGAGCTCGAGCGCGTCGTCGCGGGCTGCCCCGTGCTCGACCCGGAGGCCACGCTCGTGCGGCTCGAGACCGGCTGGGCGCTGTATCGGGAGTACTTCGTCTGGAAGTGGCACCGGTCGCTCAGGAAGAAGCAGGCGGCGTGGCCGCAGCTCTACGACCTGGGTGAGTGGCAGGCGCTCGACAACCTCACCGACATGACCGACCACCTCGTCCGCAGGTACGGCGGGTTCCCGTCGTTGCAGGAATACCTGCAGGGCTACGCCGTGGTCGGCGACGCGCTTCGCTCCATCGCCCACCCGACGCGCATCATCTCCGCGGCCGACGACCCGATCATCCCTGCCGAGGACCTCGGCCGCGTCGCGCGACCCGGGGCGCTCACCGTGACCCGCACGACCTTCGGTGGGCACTGTGGCTACTTCGATGCGCGGCGTGGCAGCACCTGGATCGAGCGCGAGGTGTACGCGACGCTGATGAGTGCTACGGGGTGACGGCGCCGCGGCGCGCCATCCCGGCGCGCCAGAGCGAGTAGCGCGCGGCCAGCTCGCCGCCGTCGGACGGCGTGAATCGTCGCTCCACCGGGAGCGTGAGCCAGCCGGACGGCTCGCCGGCGGCGAGAAAGGCAACGCCCCGCGCGGTCGCCTCGCGGAGCGCGTAGCGCTCGACCTCGAGTCCGCTCAACCCGGCCAGCGCGCGGCACAGGTAGTCGGAGCGCGCGAGCCCGCCCGAGACACGAATGCGCTCGAGTCGCGCGACGCGCTGCATCAGTTCGAGGTTGACCGCGAGCAGGAACGCGACGCTTTCGACCACGGCGGCGAGCAGCTGCAGGTCGTCCCCGCCGCCCACGAATTCGGCAGGGAAATCCGCCTTCCAGAACGGGGCGCCGAGGCCGCCGACGCCGTTCATGAAGAGCGGCGGGTCGGTCGCGGGCTGGACGTCCAGCGACCGCAACGCGCGTTCGATGTCGAGGCCCACGCGGTCGCGCAACCATTCGATCGCGCTGCCGGCGCCGTTGACCGTGCCCTCGTGGCTGTAGGTCGCGCCGTCGCGATTCGAGCGCAGCACGCTGCGCAGCAGGCCTTCGGGAAGCGGGACCGTGGCGCTCGTGGCGCGTTGCACGAACGCACCGGTGCCGACGTTGACCAGCGCGATCGATTCCGTCGGCGGCCCGAAAGCGAACGCCGCTGCGGATTGGTCACCGGTGCATGCGGCGAGCGCGACGCGCCGGTCTCCGACGGTGAGGTGCCCGAAGTCGTGGTGCGTCGGCACGCACCGGGGCAGCCATTTGCGCTCGACGCCGAATGCGTCGAGCAGCGGCGGCGACCAGTCCAGCCTGGCCGGATCGAAAAGCAGTGTGCGCGACGCATTCGCCGGATCGGCAACCAGCGGTCGTTCGTCCAGGAGCTGCGCCAGCAGGAAGCTCGAGAGTGGCCCGGCAGCGAGGGCATCGGTTCTCGCCGCCCGCTGCACCCCTGGCACGTGGTCGAGGCACCAGCGCAGCTTGCTCGCGCCGTAGTGGGGCGAGAGCACGAGCCCCGTCATCGCGCGCACGTCCGCGGCGTGGGGGCGCAGATGCTCGAGCCACGCCGCGTTGCGGCGGTCCTGCCACGAGATCGCGTTCGTGAGGGCGCGGCCCGTCGCGCGATCCCAGCAGACGATGGTCGAACGCTGAGTCGCGAGGCCGGCGACGGCGATCGGTCGCGAGCGCGCAGCGTCGGATTCGCAGGCGTCCTGCGCGGCGACCCGCAGGGATCGCACGAGTTCGGCTGGATCCTGCTCGACGATGTCCGTTCCCTCGCGCATCGTCGCGACGGGGACGAGCGCCTCGGCGAGCTCGCGGCCCTGCGGATCGAACAGGACGGCCCGGCTGCCGTGTCCGCCCTGGTCCAGCGCCAGGACGAGGCCCGACGCCGGCGGGCTCACCACTGACGCCGGCTCTCCTCGTAGCCGCGGAGGAGGCCCCGCACCGCCATCGTCTCGACGAAGCGCGCACCTCGTGCGTGGCACTCCCGCGCGGTCTTGACGTCGCGCACTTCGTACAGCGCCCACGCCCACGGGCCGGGCCAAAGTGGTTCGAGTCCTTCCGGCAGCCGGTCGAGGTTCGCGAACAGGAACTCCGGCGCGAGCTGCGCGGCCTCGTTGCGGGTTGCGTCGCTGTATTCGGAGATTACCCAGCCGATCCGCGCGCCGGTCATGAGCCGCAGCACCTTCAGGCTCGGCAGGTCGAAGGAAATCAGCACGCACCGGCTCGAGACCGGCTTCAGTACCTCGGCGACCCGGCGCAGGACGACCTCGCGGCCGAACCGCCGCATGCTGCCGCGCTTCACTTCGACGAATGCCGTGACGCCGGGCCAGCCGTGCAGCGCGTCCACGACCTGCGCGAGCGAGGGCGGGTACGTGAACGCGAACCGCTGTCCGAATCGCTTGTTCTCCCCGACCGGGGTCTCCGCGAGCTGCGCCCAGGTCATCTCGTGAACGGATTCCTCGCGGTCACCCACGCGGGCGAGGTCCGAATCGTGCATGACGACCGGGACCTTGTCGCCGGTGAGCTGCACGTCGAACTCCAGGTATTTCACGCCCAGCTCGACGGCGGACGAGAATGCCTGCAGCGTGTTTTCCGGAAACTCCGTCGCGTTGCCGCGATGCGCGATGATCTCCGGTAGGGGCGTGCCTGGTGTCATCGATCTACCCGTTCCGGCGGCGGTGCCCGGATCCTGCGTAACAACTGTCCTGCTGCGGCCGGCTGTGACGCAAAGTGTCACCCGGCGGCGCGGCGCATTGTTCCATAACTGCATGATTCGTGGGCATACGCATCGGTGGCACGGGACTTGCTTCGGGTCCGGGGCGGCTGCGCGCCGCAGGTGACCGAGATGCAGTCCGAAGTGATCGCGTTGCTCTTTCCGGATCCGGGCCAGCCCGTCGAGGGCCCGGCGTCCCTCGTGACGGCCCTCGTGCGGGACGCGCAGGGCCTGATGGAACTGCACAGCCTGCACGCCGACAAGTCGCTGCTGCGCAGGGCCCGCCTCGCGGGGCGCTTCAACTGCGGCAAGCCCATCGTGGATCCCCTGACGCGCGAAGTGATCGGCTACGAGATCGAGCCGATGACCGTCCGCTGACGCGCGCGCCCGCTCCGGCGTCCGCGCCGGCTGGGCTATAGTCCCGCGAATGAGCGACGCGCGGGGACCCGGGAGGCAACGCAAGCTGATGATGTGGGGCGGCATGCGCCGCACCCTGCGCCGCCTGCGGCTCGAGCGCGGCGCCTCGGCGACGGCGCCCATCCTCGTCCGCAAGTCGGCCGCGCCTCCCGAGGCGATGCTCCTGGCCCGGGCGGGCCTCGTGCTGCTGCTCATGGCCGCGGTGTTCACGGTGTTCCTGCTCGACCGGAGCGGGCTGCAGGACAACATCGACGGCAACGTCTCCGTGATCGACGTCCTCTACTTCACGATGATCACCATCACGACCGTCGGCTACGGCGACATCGTGCCGGTATCCGACCAGGCGCGGCTGATCGACGCCTTCTTCGTGACCCCGGTGCGGATCTTCGTCTGGTTCATCTTCCTGGGCACGGCCTACCAGTTCATCATCCAGCGGTTCATCGAGGAATTGCGCATGACGCGACTGCAGCGCGAACTGCAGGGCCACGTGGTCCTGTGCGGCTTCGGCCACAGCGGCTCGATCGCCGCCGCCGAGCTCCTGCTGCGCGGCTGGGAGCCCGGGGAGATCGTCGTCATCGACGCAGACGCCAAGGAAGTGCAGCGAGCCGCGGACCGCGGCTTCGTCGGCCTGCACGGCGACGCCTCGAGCGAGGAACTGCTGAAGGTCGCGGCGGTGGACCGTGCGGACTCGGTGATCGTGAGCGTAGGACGGGACGACACGACGGTGCTGATCGTGCTCACGATCCGCGAGATCGCGAAGCCGGTACGCATCGTCGCCTGCGTGGGCGAGCAGGAGAACGTGAAGCTGGTGCGAGCAAGCGGCGCCGACGTCATCGTCTCCCCGCCGCGGTTCGGCGGCTACCTGATGGCCGACGCCGTCGAGAGCAGCGCGGCCGTGGAGTTCGTCGCGGAGGCGCTGACGTTCCGCGGCGGCTTCCAGTTGCACGAGCGCGATCCCTCGGCCGAGGAAATCGGCCGGGCAGCGCGTGATCTCCGCGGATCGCTGATCGTCGAGGTACGCCGTGGCGGTCGGCGCATCGGCACGTGGACGGATCCCGCGCTCGCGATCGAGCCGGGCGACCGGCTGCTCGTGATCGATTCGGACGAGACGCTGCGCGCGATGGCCTGAGGCGGATCGCCGAGCGCAGTGCGCGGGGCGGGAGAGATATCGCCCCGCCGCGCCGTTGGACTGAACCCGAGAAAAGGGTGAGGTGGACAGCGCGGCGGAGCGATCGCGCACGAATGGTCAAGCGCGCAAGCGCATTGTGCGGATAACTCGCGCGCGAAACAAGATCCCGCGCAGTCGTCGGCGAACGTCTCGGGCGGGATACGCACGCGCGAGCGCGATCGAGAACGCGACGATCATCAGTACGACGAGCGGGCCGCCGACGCGCACGAAGTCGCGGAACACGTAGGCGCCGCGCGGCATCGCGATCGAGAGTGCAACCGGCATGCCGATCGCCGCGGCGGCGCTGTTCGAGACGAAGTTGGTGCGCAAGCCGAGGAAGATCATCACGGCCGCGAGCACGGCCTGCAGCGAAAGTCCGTCCGCGACCAGCGCCTCGTGACCGCGGCCGGAGAAGACCTGGCGCGGGCCGAGTTCGCCGGTGGCGGTCTGGTACGGAAAGAGATGCAGGCCGAGCGCCAGAGTGCCGATGACGATGAGGCTCGTCACCGCGATGGCGTGCGGGTGGGCGGCGAGGCCGCTCATCCTGCCGAGGATGGCGCGAAAAAAAAACCCCGCTTGCGCGGGGTTTGCGTCGTCCTTCCCAGGGCGCGCGATTCTCTTGTTGTGGTTCTGCTTTTTCTTCGCGCCCCGTCATCGGGGTATTTGCGTCGTTCCGTCCCTTCTGTTCGCGTCGCTTCCGGCCATCCCCCAGCGGATCAAATCCCTTCCCGTCTTCCTCGTCCGTCCCATCACCACCATCCACACGAGGACGAGGAAGACGAAGCAACGTCCATGCCAAGCTACGCGCGGCCATGTGAATCAATGGGTTAGTCGCGTACTCCTCAAGTCTCGCTTGAGGCGGACGCCATTTCGTCATGAATTCGTAAAGAAAGCCGACATGCCTACGGCCGGGCCAGATGGACCTGACGGCGGAGGGCCCGTCCGGGAGAATGGGTTGCAGCGGACCCGGGGTTCGGGGCCGGAGAAGGATGCGCCATGCGACACGACGGTACGGTACTGCACGCGCAGCGAGGGGCCACCACGGTCGGGATGCTGCTGCTCGGCCTCACGCTGGCGACGGGGCTCGTGTTGTCGGCCGCCGTCGTGAGTCGCAGTCTCGAGCGCATCAAGCTCGCAGGCGACAAGATCATGGTGAAGGGCTACGCGGAAGAGAAAGTCGTTTCCGACGCGGGGATGTGGCGCGGGACGGTGAGCGTGCGTGCCGCCGATCTCCAGGCGGGCTATCGGGAGCTCGAGCAGGACAGCGCGCGCGTGATGCAGATGCTCAAGACGACGGCGGGCGAGGGCGCGTCGGTGTCGGTTGCGCCCGTCACCACGCGCACCGTCTACGAGACCGGGCCGGGCGGCGTGCAGACGGGCCGCGTCGCCGGGTACGAACTCGAGCGTGCATACGAGCTCACGTCGAACGACGTGAAACTGATCGGGCGGATCGCGGGCGAGGCATCGTCACTGATCAGTGACGGCGTGAACATCAACTCGTGGCCGCCGCAGTATTTCTTCGGCAACCTCAATGCGGTCAAGGTGCGGCTCATCGGGGCCGCGACCAGGGACGCGCAGCTCCGGGCCGAGCAGTTCGCGTCGAACAGCGGCGTCACCGTCGGGCCGTTGCGCTCCGCGTCACAGGGCGTGTTCCAGATCACGCGACCGAACTCGACCGAGACGGCCGACTACGGCAGCTACGACACGAGCACCGTCGAGAAGGTCGTCAAGGCCGTGGTGACCGTGGAGTACTCCGTCGCCCGGAAATAAATCGGTGCCATTCACCGATTT
>VEPJ01000013.1 GCA_012026925.1 Gammaproteobacteria bacterium
GGGCGGCCGCGTCACTTCAGCGTCTGGTAGTACGCAGCGAGGTTGGCGATGTCGGCTGCCGAGAGCTTCTTCGCCTCGCGCACCATCTTCTGCTGCATCTTGCCGGGTTCGTTGCGCTTGCCGCTCTGGAACTCCTGCAGGGCCGTGACGAATTCCTTCTGCGTGAGCTTGACGATGTCGGGGCTCTCGTCGTCGCCCTTGCCGTCGTCGCCGTGGCAATCGGCGCAGGCTTCCTCGGCCTTCGCCTTGCCGGCCGCCACGTCCGCGGCATGTACCGGCGCCCACGCGAGCGCACCCGCCGCCATCAACAGCCAAACCTTCGACAGTTTCATCGCAGTCCTCCTCTGGTTGATCGACTCTCGTACTGGCTATGGCACCACAGCCGCCGCTGTCTCTGGTGCGGGACCCTGCGGCTCCGGCTCCGCGTGGCAGCGATCGCAGTTGCTGCGCGCGGCGAATGCCCGCTTGCCGTCGTGGCACACGAAACACGCCTGGTGACGCCGGTGGTCGGCGCGCGTGATCTGCGAGCTGCGGCTGACGTAGAAGATTTCCATGTGGCAGTTCGAGCAGTGCATGCCGGGGCCCGTGTGCTGGGCGCCGGCGAAGAGCACCTTGCCCTCGCCGTTACCGTCGAACTCGATGGTCAGGCCGGGCGGCACGGCGTATGCCGTACCGAACTCGACGGACGCCAGGGCGGCGAGCATCCACACCGCGATTGTGCGCTTCATTGCCCCGCCTCCGCACGCGTCGAGGCTGGCGGTCCGCGGGACGCGCGTTTCGCCAGCAAGGGCATGGCGACGATCACGATGGCCAGCACGGCGAGCACCCACGTTGGCACGTAGAACGTCGTGTACACGTCCCAGCCGAGCATGCGCAGGATTTCGCTGAGGTAAGCGGGCGCGCCGTGCAGGTGCCCGCCGAGCGTGCCGGTGATCGCGAGCAGCCCCGCGCCGAGAGCACCGAGAATGACCATGACGAGCCGGCGCAGGCGGCCCTGCCACACGCGCTCGCCGGCGCGCCACCTCAGGAACAGCACGGCGGCCCAGTACGACAGCGTCCAGGTCGCGCCCAGCATGTGGTTGCGGCCGAGGGGCGTCTTCTGCAGCGTCGACGGCGGCCACACGAGCTGGCCAAGCACGTAGGCAACGATGCCGGTCGCGACGCCGATCACCAGCAGCGGCACCAGCACGCGGTCGAGCGCGCGCGCGAGTTCGCCGTCGGACAGTGCGCGGTAGACGATGATTCCCGAGGCCACCATCCACAGGGAGACCGGGAAGTGCACCATGATGGCGTGATACGGACCCATGGCTTCACTCCCCCGGCTGGCGGAACAGCAGGCTGATGGACCACACGAAGCTGACGATCAGCGCGACGCCTGCGACGAGGCTGAGCCACCACTGCCGCCGGATCGCGGCGTCGAACTCCATCTCGACGCCGTAGCGTGCGAGCTGGCTTTCCTTGTGCCGGTACTTCACCGGCACGCCCTTCGCGATGTACTTCGAGCCGGCGTGGCGCGCACTCGTCAGGTGCGGCCAGCTGACCTGCCCGGGATAGAACAAGGTCACCTCGTGCGGCTCGACGCCGGGCCAGTCGGGCGCCGCGCCCTCGAAGCGCGTCGCGACCAAGTCCGCCGCCGGGCGGCCAAGCCCCACCTGCAGCGGCAAGGAGACGTAGTGCCAGCGGCTCGTGCGCGCGTCGCGATGCACAGAGAACGCGACGCTGTAGACACCCTGGTCGCGCAGCACCTTGTCCTCGAGCGGGTGCCCGGTGTCGAGCGCACGCACGAGCGTTACGTCCCAGTACCCTTCCGCCCAGCGGCCCATGCCCTGCACGCGGATCTCGGCACGCGA
Source organism: Gammaproteobacteria bacterium (assembly GCA_012026925.1). GTDB lineage: Bacteria > Pseudomonadota > Gammaproteobacteria > Steroidobacterales > Steroidobacteraceae > RPQJ01. The sequence continues at coordinate 1,851 of VEPJ01000013.1, forward strand.
CTCGGGCGACTCGCGCAGCACCTGCCCTGGCAGGACGTCCCCTTCGCGCCATTCGAGCGCGGGATCGAAGGGCACCGCCTCGCCCTCGCGCAGGACGCGCGGCACGTCGCCCGTGGCACGCCCGCCGGTCACGTCCTCGAGGCGGAGCGCCGGCGATCCACCGCTCGCCGGATCGAACATCCAGCGTGGCTGCTGGCCGTCGAGGTCCCAGTTGCTGAAGAACAGCGTCTCGCCTGAGTCGTACAGCCGGTACCAGGCGACGTTCTGGTCGTCGGCCCGCTCGAGCGGATTCGAGAGGTTCGCACGCCACTGCCACATGTCCAGGAAGTAACCTGCGCGGCGTTGCGCATCGAGGGTCGCCTGGTCCTTGATCGAGTACCAGTCGTTGGGATCCTTGCGGGTGGCGGGCAGGTATTTGCGGCGATGCGCGGCGTCGGCGCCCGACCCGGTGAAGTCGCGCATGTTCGCGCCGACCGTGATGTAGCCGCCGTAGCGCTGGAACTCGGGCACGCTGCCGGCGTCCAGCATCATGGCGAGGCGGTCTTCGTAGAGTCCTTCCGTGTCGGAGCCGATCGGCGTCTGCAGCTGGCGCTGCCACCGCCCGCCGCTGTAGCGCAGCACGTCGGTGTAGACGTGCGGGCGCTTGGCTGGCCAGCGATAGTGAAAGAAGATCTGCTGGTCGTTGTATGCCACCCGCAGCTCGAGCGGCATCGTGAGCTCGTCGGGAATCCAGAGGTTCCGCCCGGGATCGTTGCGCACCACGCCGGTGCTGTGCGTTCCGAGCGACAACAGCAGCGCTGCCGTGAACAGCCCGGTGATGCCGGCCGTGGCCGCGCTCCGTCGACGCATGTGTTTCCTCCTTGCCGGCCTCCGCCTGTGCGAAGTCGCCGGCATCCCGCCCCTGAGCCACCCGGCGCGTACACCGCGCGGCTCTAGTGGCCGCGGCGGTTGCCGTGAGTCGAATGTAGGAACCTGCGCCAGCGTTCACCTTGATACAGGTCAAGCTCGACCGTGCGGCCGGCGCCGCAAGCCGTTAGCCTTGATCATCGGCAGCCAAACGAGCCCGGAGAGAATTGGAATGAGTCGCAACTACAAGGTCGTGGACGTATTCACCGCGCAGCCACTGCTCGGCAATCCCGTGGCCGTCGTGCTCGACGCCGAAGGCCTCGACAGTGCGACCCTGCAGCAGATCGCGCGCTGGACGAACTTGTCGGAGACCACCTTCGTGCTGCCGCCGACGCGCGCCGGGGCCGACTACCGGCTGCGCATCTTCACGCCCGGGAATGAACTACCGTTCGCCGGCCACCCGACCCTCGGCAGCGCTCACGCAGTGCTCGAGTCCGGACGCGTCGCGCCACGCGAGGGACGCCTGGTGCAGGAGTGCGACGCTGGCTTGATCAGCATCGCCGTGTCCGGATCCACGCGAGTGCTCACCCTGCCCACGGCGCAGGTCACCGCGCTCGCGCCGGACGACGTGGCCGAACTCGAGGCGATCCTGGGCACGCCGGTGATTCGTACGGCGGCACCGGCTCTCGTGGATGTCGGCCCGGTCTGGATCGTCGCGCAACTCGCGAGCGCCGATGCGGTGCTGCGCATGCAGCCGGACCTCGCGCGGTCCGCCGCTTTCGAGCGACGCCTGCGCGCGACGGGCATCACCGTGTTCGGTGCGCACGCCGCCGGCGAGGCGGACATCGAAGTGAGATCGTTCGCACCCTCCTGCGGCGTTGGCGAAGACCCCGTCTGCGGCAGTGGCAACGGCGCCGTCGCAGTGTTCCAGCGGGAGCGCGGCCTATTGCACGCGATGCACACGTCCTACGTGGCAACCCAGGGCCGGTGCGTCGGCCGCCGTGGACGCGTCTCGGTCTCCGTGTCCACCGACGGCACCGTGACCGTCGGTGGAGAGTGCGTCACCGTGCTCGACGGGATCCTGCGCGTCTAGCCTCGCGTGGCCGGGAATTAAGGGACGGTTAAGGAACCGTCCCTAACTTGCGTCGCGTGACTGACGCAGGAGAATTCCCGATGTTCCACAGGTTCGCCATGGCGATCGCACTGCTGGCAGCGCTGCCAGCAAAGGCCGACACGCCCCAGCAGTTGCTCGATCGCTACGCCGCGCAGGCCCGCACCGAGGTCGCCGCATATCCAGGCCCGTCCGCCTCTGCGGGCAACCGCTTCTTCCACGCCCGGCACAGCGACTGGAGCTGCGCTTCCTGCCACACGGCCGACCCGTCCACTCCGGGCAAGCACGTGGTCACGGGAAAGCCGATCGCACCGCTCGCTCCCACCGCGAACGCCCAACGGTTCCGCGACCCTGCGCGTGTCGAGAAGTGGTTCAAGCGCAACTGCAGCGACACGTTGCGCCGGACGTGCACCAGCGCGGAGAAGGCCGACGTGCTTGCGTACCTGCTTTCGGCAAAGGGAGGCGCCTGACCATGATTCACACCCTCCATTCGTCCGTGATCACGATCGCCATCCGCGCCCTCGGTGCCACCCTGGCGATTGCGACCACGGCCGCGCAAGCGGCCGCACCCACACCCGCAAGCGCGTCCACCTACCAGGAGGAGTGCGGCAGTTGCCACACGGCCTACCCTGCCCGTTTCCTGAAGCCCGCCGACTGGACCACCGTGCTCGGCACTCTCGACCGGCACTACGGCGCGGATGCGACGCTCGACGCGACGGCCGCGGGTGAGGTGGCACGGCATCTCGGGGTGGGCAGTCCGCCTGCAAATGTGCCTGCCGCGACTGCCTTGCCGCGCATCACCCGCAGCGGCTGGTTCGTGCACGAGCACGACGAGATATCGGCCGCGACGTTCAAGTCGTCCGCCGTGCGCAGCGCCGCAAACTGCTCCGCCTGTCACACCGGTGCCGATCGCGGTGACTTCGACGAACACTCCATCCGCATGCCGCAGGGGACTCGCCATGAATGACAAGGTCAAGGTCTGGGACATGCCGGTCCGTGTCTTCCACTGGATGCTGGCACTCTCGTTCGCCGGGGCATACGCCCTCTCCGAGTCGGAACGCCTGCGTAACGTGCACGTCATGCTCGGTTACACCGTGCTCGGCCTGCTCGCATTCCGCCTGGTCTGGGGATTCGTCGGCACGCGGTACGCCCGCTTCCGCTCGTTCGCCTACAGCCCGCTCGCCGCGGTCCGCCACCTGCGCGACGAGCTGACCGGTCGCGCCCCGCGTTACGTGGGACACAACCCGGCGGGCAGCTGGGCGATCTACGGCCTGCTCCTGCTCGGCGCCGCCACCGGCGTCACGGGTTACCTCACCTTCAACGAGGTCGGCGGCGAGGCGTTCGAGGAAGTCCACGAGGTGCTGGCCAACGCCTGGCTTCTGCTCGTCGTAGTGCACGTGATCGCGGTGCTGCTGAGCAGCGTCGTGCATCGCGAGAATCTCGTGCGGTCGATGATCACCGGTGACAAGCCCGGCACGCTCGACGAGGCAGCGCCCCGCAATGCACGGGCACTCGGCGTCACGCTCGCCGCGGCCGTGCTCGGGTTCTGGGCATGGAGCCTGTCCGGCTTCGGCATCACCGCCGTGAGCTCCGCATACGCCGACGACGCCGACGACGCCGAGCATTCCGGAGTAGCGGCGGACGACGAAAACGACGACGATTGACGCGTGCGGATCCTGCTGGTCGAAGACGAAGTTCTGCTCGGTGACGCCCTGCAGGTCGGGCTGCGGAGCGCGGGCTTCGTCGTGGACTGGGTCAAGGACGGCGTCGCCGCGGATGCGGCACTGGCAGCGGAGGAATTCGCGGCGGTCGTGCTCGACCTCGGCCTGCCGCGAATGTCCGGCCTCGAGTTGCTGCGCCGCTTGCGGGATGCCGGCAACCGCACGCCGGTCGTCATCCTGACGGCCCGGGACGCCGTCGAGGACCGTGTCCGTGGGCTCGACCTCGGTGCGGACGACTACGTCGCGAAGCCCGTCTCCTTCGCGGAACTCGCCGCACGGCTGCGCGCCGTGACCCGCCGCGCACTGGGTGCCGCGAGCGGCGTACTCACCGTCGGCAACCTCAGCATCGACCCAGCGGAGCGCAAGGTCACGTTCCGCGGCGAGCCGGTGGAGTTGCAGGCGCGCGAGTTCGCATTGCTGTATGCAATGGCCTCGCGGGCCGGCCGCGTGCTGACCCGCAGCCAGCTCGAAGCCTTGCTGTACGAGTGGGATCGCAGCCTCGACAGCAACGCCATCGAGGTCTACGTGCACCATCTGCGCCGCAAGCTCTCGCCCGCCCTGATCCGCACCGTCCGGGGCGTTGGCTATGTGGTTCCACGCGATGCCTAGGCTGCGCCCACTCCAGTCGATCCGCGGCCGCTTGCTCGGACTGCTGCTGATCGCGCTCGCCGGCACGTGGCTTGCAATCGCGTTTCTCACCTATCGCGACACGCACCGCGGGATCGACACCTTGCTCGACGCCCACCTGCAGCAGGCTGCCCACCTGCTGGTCACGCAGGCGGGCCACGAACTCGACGAGGGGCGTGATCTCGAGGAAGTCGAACTGGAGGAGGACGAGGAACCATCGCCCTACCGCACTGCCGTCGCGTTCCAGGTGCGGCGTGCGGACGACGGCGCGTTGCTGCTGCGTTCGGCGAACGCGCCCAATGCACCGCTCGCCGGCGCGACGAAGGGCTTCAGCGACTCGATCACCGGCGGTACGCACTGGCGTGTGTACACGGCCGCCGACCAGGAGCACGAGCTGGTGTTCCACGTCGCGGAGAACCACGCCGCGCGTGAGGCCATCGCCCGGAAAGTGGCCTGGCGCACGCTCGCGCCACTGCTCGTGGCGCTGCCGCTGTTCGGCATGCTCGTGTGGTGGGTCGTGGGCCGGGCCCTGCGGCCACTCGAGCGGCTGGCCGACGAGCTCGCGGGTCGCAGTCCGACGGACCTGCGGCCGGTGCGGGCTGGCCCGCTGCCGCTCGAGCTCGTGGGGCTCGTCGATCGACTCGACGCATTGCTGCAGCGAATCCGCGACTCGCTGGATTCGGAGCGGCGATTCACCTCGCACGCCGCGCACGAGTTGCGCACCCCGGTGGCCGCCATGCGGGCACAGACCGAAGTGGCGCTCGGCACGGACGATGCGGCCGTGCGGGACGCTGCACTGCGCCAGTCCTTACTGGCCTGCGACCGCATGAGCCGCCTCGTGACCCAGTTGCTGGTGCTGGCGCGTGCGGACGACGCGGCCACGCTGCCGGCCAGTTCACCCTGCCGGCTGGATGTGCTCGCCGAGCAAGTGCTGGCCGACGTTGCGTCCGACGAAATGGCGGACGGCGTGAATCTTTCCCTCGATGCGCCGGCTTCGGTTGGCGTGGAGGGCGACCCTGCGCTGCTCGAGGCGCTGATCCGGAACCTCGCCGAGAATGCCATCCGGCATGGCGGTCCAGGAGCGAACGTCCGGGTCGCGGTCGCCAACGAGCACGGACGTGCCATGCTGACCGTCGAGGACGACGGTCCAGGCGTGTCACCCGAGGTGTTGGATCAGCTCGGAAGGCGTTTCTTCCGCGGTCCCGAAACCCGCGTCAGCGGCACCGGACTCGGCCTCTCGATCGTCCTGCGCATCGCCGAACTGCACCGGGGCAGTGTCCGCTTCAGCAGTGGCGACGGCGGCCGCGGCTTCAAGGCGGAAGTCACCTTGCCGCAGGTGGGCTGAAGGAGCGGAATCGCGAGTCCGCCGGCACCGTCCCGTTGGCGGAAACGTCAGCCGCGCTCGAAGAAGCCGACCGTCTCGACGTGTTCCGTGAACGGCATGAGATTGAATGCGGTCAGGCCGACCAGCCTCAGCTGGCCACCGGCTGTCAGCCGCGCCGTATCCGTCAGGAACGAGTCGAGCCCGCAGCTCACATAGATGAGTCGCCCGGGCGGCCGCGCGGCCAACTCGTCGCGAAGCGGCGAGTCGAGCCCCTTGCGTGGCGGATCCACGATCACGACGTCCGCACCCGCTGCCACGGCACACACATCGCCGGCGGGGCCTGGGATGACCTCGACTTTCGCGCGGTCGGCCGGGTCGAGCCCGGCGAGACCCAGCTCGAGCCCGCGCAGTGAAGGCGGGCTCACCTCGTTCATGCGCAGCGCGGCCACCGCCGGCAGCACCGACAGTCCGATGGCACCGACGCCGGCGTAGAACTCGGCGACGCGCGCACCTTGCGGCACCAGTCCGCGCACGTGCTCGACGATGCGCTCCGCCACTTCGAGGTTGTTCTGCCCGAATGCACCGGGCGGGTAATGCACGGCAGCTCCGCCGAACCGCTCGGTCACCGTTTCCGGTCCGCACCACCGGTGGAACTCACGACCCAGGATCGTGTTCGTCCGCCCGCAATTGGAGTTGAACCAGAGGCTGTGCAACTCGGGCCCCAGCCGTTCGCGGACCAGGT
>VEPJ01000011.1 GCA_012026925.1 Gammaproteobacteria bacterium
TGAAACTGAAAGGCCCCGGGAAACCGGGGCCTTTCTGCTTTAAGGGCAGCCCTTGCCGTTCGACGCGCCGGTGAGCTAAATGAAAGCGATGATCAGAACTTCGCGAATCGCCGCCGCGTTCGGGCTCGGGCTCGCTGCATTGTCTTTCGCCTCGCCACTGCACGCCGCCTCACCTGCTTTCTCCGGGCTGGCCGCCGTGGCCGACGACGCGGAGGGCGCGCTCACCAACCCGGCCGGCATGACCCGGCTCGACCGGCCCACGACCAGCCTCGGTGGCTTGATCGCGCAGGGTTTCGGATCGTTCGAGATCGACGAGAAGCTCACTACCGTGGACGGGGGCGATCCCGACAGCAGCAGCACCCCAGTCGTGATCCCCTCCGCGTACTACGTGCGCCCGATCGACGAGCGCTGGCGTGTCGGCATTTCGCTCACCGTGCCCTCGGGCTTCGGTTCGGACAACGGTGGGGACTGGGCCGGTCGTTACTACTCCGACACCTACTCGCTGGTCTACGTGGCGCTGTCGCCCGCGGTGGCCTACCGGGTCAACGAGCAGTGGTCGGTCGGCGTCGCGGTGGGAATCAACTACACGCTGTCCGACAGCGAGGTTGCGGTCAACACACTGATGCCCGGCCGGCCCGACGGCCGGCTCGAGACCGAACTGGACGGCATCGGGCTCAACACCAGCGTCGCGCTGCTGTGGGAACCCTCCGAGCGCACCCGGGTCGGGGTGGTCTACACCTCCGCCTCGGAGGCAGACCTCGAGGGCACGCTCCGCGTCCGCAACGCGGGCCCGCTGCTCGAGGCTGCGGGTCTCGGCAGGCTCGACCTCGACGTCCGCAACACCTTGCCGCAACGGCTGCTGGCCGGCGCCTACCACGAACTGGACGAGCAGTGGTCCGTCACGGCGGACGTGGTGTGGGTGGACTTCTCCGAATTCGGGACGGCCGGAGTTGCACTCAATGACCGCGACCTCGCACTCGACCGGCCAGGCATCTACGACGACGTGTGGATCGTCTCGCTGGGCCTCGGGAAGCGGATCGACGCGCGCCTGAAGCTCGAGGCGGGAGCGCTCTACGTGACCCAACCGGTCTCCGATGCCGATCGCACTCTCTCGATGCGGCTCGACCGCATCATGGGGCTCGGCGCGGGGGCGAGCTGGACGCTGGACAACGGCGATGGGCTGGACTTCTCGGCCACGCTGATCAACTACGGCTCGGCCCCGGTGGATACCGGCAGCAACCCGTGGCGTGGACGAGTCGTCGGCGAGAACTCGAACCCTTACGCCTTGCTGCTCGGCGTCGCCTGGCACTTCTAGTTGGCGCGCAGCGTCGACGGTACAAACGACTACCAGCAGTTGCCATTGTTGATGGTCACCCTCGTCGCGCGCAGCGGCTCCGGCACCACGGTGGACAATCCGATCCTGAGCTCCTCGATGTCGTAGACACTCATCGAGAACAGCCTGGTGGCGTCCGAAGGGGCGCCGCACACGTCCACCGTGGTCGTAGCATCCGTCAGTATCGGCCGCCCGAGCATGACGATCGCGGGTTCGTTGCGGATGAACTGCCACCCGCGGATCCCGGGACCGCCCTCGGAAACACGCCGAACCGACGACGCGAGCAACAGGCCGGTGATTCCGCCGTACGTCCCGGAGGCGTCCACCCGGTCGCCCACCCGCAGGTCGCTCGCAGACATCGAGGGCGCGGCACCGTTGTCGATCCAGTTCGTCAACCCGGACGGCTGGATCCGGAACCCGAGCAGGGTCAACGCACCGGTCACCGGATCGATGGCGCTCACCGGACCGGTCAGCGACACGGAACGGCTTCGGTAGTCTTCGGCCACCAGGTCCCCGAGCAGCGTTCCGCTGTCGGTCATCCTGCCCGAAAACCGGGCCTCGGCGTTCTTGAGCAGATGCTCGGCCACGTCGTCGCAGGCATAGATGTAACAATCGAGCTGCACGGCCCGGCCCGCGACCTCGAACTCCTGGACCGAGGCCCTGCGCGTGATCACGCCGTTCAACTCCACGCGTGTGCCTGCAGTCGCGCCGAACCAGCGCGGCACGTATTCCATCGAGTCCGGCGCGAGAACGCTTCCGGCAGAATCTGCGCGAGCTCGCACGATGACCTCATCGCCGACCACCGGCACTCCTCCGGGGAAGGCCCCGGAGTCCCACGTGGCCTGCCCGTAGTCGACATCGACATCGCCGATCGTCAAGCGACTCGTCGCGGCATCAGCGGACCGAACCAGTCCGCGCAACAGCACGCCGTCGTCGGCCGCGGCATCAATCCGCGTGGCGAGCACTTCCCCGGTCGCCGTGACGTGGCCGCTCACTGCAACCGGACTGCCGGGCTGCAGCGCCGCTAGGGCCCCATCCTGCACGGAGCTTTCACCAACGGCCGTGTGTCCGGTCACGACCACGCGCTGTCCCATCACCACCAGCCGGGCGGTCGCAGGATCGACGGAATCCAGTGGCCCCACGAGCAGGTCGTACGCATCGATGCGCTTGGGCGCCGAAGTTCCCGGTTCGTACCGGATGAGCACCACTCGGCCCGGGCGCAATTCGTCGAAGCCTGCTGCCCGGCCGTTGGCGGTGATCGTGGTGCTTTCGCCGACCTGCACGTCCAGGCCTGTGCGGAGCACCACCCGGCTTCCGCCGACCTCGAAGGCGATGACCCCGAGCACGATGTCGGGCTTCGCCGGCACGGGCGGCGTGACGACAGGCGGCGGCACCGACGGCGGGGATCCGGATTGGCGCCCGGAGCCGCCTCCGTCACTGCATGCGGCGAGCAACAGGGCGCCGACCGCAGTCAATCCGATCCAGGCGTGCACCACTCGAAACGTCCACTTGCTCGATCGCGTGCTCATGGCGTCCTCCTGTGCGTGTTTGAGGAAACCATAGACGTCGTCGACGGACGCCGGACGACGATGCGATGAACCGCACCGATTGCGGAACGAATGGGCCCGGTGCAGGCGCGAGTCCAGAGCCGGCGGGTTCGTCGCTGACGGCGAACCGTTCGCTCCCCGGATACGGTCATCCGTCGCATACCCGGGAAGACCGCACGCGCGGGATGGACACTGAATTCCGTTGGACGCGTCACCAGTCGTCCGGGAGCCAGAACATGAAATCACGCAGTGTCTTGATTCGCGCCATCCGGTCTCTCTCTCTGTCGATCTCGGCGCTTCCCGCCATCGCGTTGGCCGAAGGATTCCCTCCACCGCCGTCGCCCGCCGCAGGCGTGGCGTTCGAGGTCGTCGCCAATGGGCTGCACGATCCCCGCGGCCTGGTCTTCGGCCCGGGCAACGAGTTGTATGTCGCGGAAGCGGGCACGACAGTCGGGGTCTTCGTGCCTCCTCCGCCGCCGGCCCCCAACGAGCCGCCGACGCGGACTCGTTGCGAGGTGTACTGGCCGGTCGGCCCGAAGTCGCCCGGCTTCGACGGTCGCATCACTCGAATCGAGCGCGACGGCACCGCGCGGGTCGTCGCCGACAACCTGCCATCGGCTGCCTCGAATCGACTGATCGGCGGCGACCGCTTCGGTGTGGCTGCCCTCGCGTTCCGCGGCCAGCGCCTGTACGCGATGGTCAACGGTGGTGGCTGTTCGCAGGGACATCCCAGCGAGCCCAACGGCCTGTACGAGGCGTTCGCGGACGGCAGCTTCGTGCCACGCGTGGATCTCGGCGCCGTGCTGCGCAGCGCGCCGGACAGCAAGCCGCCGACCGACGGCGACTTCGAGCCGGACGGCGTGTGGTTCAACCTGGTGCGCGCTTTCGGGGCGTACTACGCCACCGAGCCCAATCACGGGCTGCTCATGCGCATCGACGATGACGGCACCGTGACCCGCGTGGCAGACCTGCTGGGTGCAGTCCGCGAACAGGATGGCGACGGCGATTACACCTACTCCACACTCGTCCGGCACCGCGATCACTTCTACGTGGCAACGCTCGGCCGCATCGACCTCGACTTCGTTGGCGCGATCTACCGGGTCGCACGCGACGGATCGAAGGTCGAGCGAGTCGCCGGCGGGCTGCACGGCGTGCTCGGGCTGGCCTTCGATCGCAGCGGCCGGATGTACGCCCTGGAGACGACGGCCAGCGGCGTGGCGCCGCCGCTATCGGACCCGACGGCCGGCCGTCTCGTGCGGGTCGAGCAGGACGGATCGCTCACGCCGCTGCTCACCGGGCTCGCGTTTCCGACGTCGCTCGTCGCTGGACGGGACGGCTCGTTCTACCTGTCGAACTGCGGCTACCACTGCGACGATCCCGCCACCGGCGCGTCGCTCGCAGCCGGACAGGTGCTGCGCGTGACCATCGACGGTGCGCCGGCTGAGGTCGGCGATTGATCGGCGGTGCGGCCGAATCCACGCGTGGCAAGGCCCGCCGTCGCCTTGCCGCGCGTGCGCGATAGGCAGAGGATAGGAACCTCACGCAGGGGGGGCGTCGCGGTGGCGACCTGGCCCGACGGTTTGATGCCGGCAAGCGATCCACGCCCGGTGGGCGGTGAGTCGCGGCCCGTACACGCGGCGACGGTCCTGACCGTCGCCGCGGTCCTGGCCGTAGCGCTCTCGTTGCAGTACGTGGCGCAACCCTTCGTCTGGCGCAACTGGCCGCCCGACGAGATCTTCCTGGGATGGCTGCACGAGGTGCGGCACTGCCTGGTGAACGCGCTGGTGCTGGCGTTGGCGCTGCTCCTCGCGGCCCAGGTGCCGACGCGTCATCGCGCTGCACGGATCGCCTTGCTCGGGCTCGCCGCATTCGGGGGCGCTGCCGCAGGCGAAGGCCTCGCCCGCTGGATGGCCGGTGACCCGGGAAGTGCCGCGGAACTGCTCGCACACGCGACACGCTGGACGGTGGTCGCGCTGGCGGTGGTCGCGGTCTATGCGCTGTGGCACCGGGATCGTGCAGGGCGCGAGGCGCTGCGACGCGAATCACTGCGCCAGGCAGAGATCGAGGAGCAACTGGTGCGCGCCCGTGTCGGGGCGTTGCAGAGCCAGATCGAGCCGCACTTCCTCTTCAACACGCTCGGCACCATCCGTCGCTTGCAGCGCGTCGACCCGAGTCCCGGCGGCCGGCTGCTCGCCCAGTTCCTCGACTACCTGGAGCGCATGCTCGCCATGCACGGTCGCGTCACCGTGACGCTCGGCGACGAGATGGATCTCGTCGGCGGCTACCTTGCCGTGCTCGGCACCCGGATGCGCGAGCGGCTGCGCGTCGAGATCGAGGTGCAGGACGCATTGCGGTCGCTGCCGATCCTGCCGTGGGGCGTGGCGACGCTCGTCGAGAACGCGGTGAAGCACGGCATCGCGCCACTCGAGCGGGGCGGCATGATCCGCATTGCGGCCCGGTGCGACGGCGACTGCCTCGAGGTGAGCGTCTGCGACGACGGTGCAGGGCTCACCACGGTGGCTGGTGGCGGCGCTGGTCTCGGGCTCAGCAATGTGCGTGCACGGCTGGCGGCCCTGCACGGATCGCGCGCCAGGTTGCTCGTCGAGGGGCGTCCAGAAGGCGGCGTGCGAGCAGTGCTGCGCGTGCCGGTGGATGCACCGCCATGAGCGCTGCCAGCCAGCGGCTGCCAATCGACGCGCGGGTCCTGCGCTGGGGCATCGCGTGGGGCCTGGCCGTGACGCTCGCCGAGGCACTGATCGTGGCGCGAGGATCCGCCCTGGACTCCGGCGCACACGCGGTTGGCTGGCTGCTGCTCTGGATGGCACCGTCCTGGAGCCTGACGGGATGCCTGTTCGTGGCGGCGATCGTGCCTGCAGAGGCTCGTTTTGGACGGCTCGGGGTGGCGGCAGCCTGGCTCGGCGTGTCGGTCGTCGCGGCACTGGTCTATGTGTCGATCTCATCGGCCACCTGGCACTGGCTCGAACGCAGCGCGTTCGCCGGGGTGGCAGCCTCCCTCGGTGCATCAGCCTGGCTCGCGACGCCGCTGGTAAGCGATGCCCTGCTCGCTTATCACACCTGGACCAACCTGTTCTTCGGCGGCCTGCTCGCAACCGCGCTCACCTTCGACTTGAGGGCGGAACGAACCCGTTCACTGCTGCACGCCGCAGGCAGGGCGCGGGCACGTGCGGCAACGCTGGTCAACGAAGCGCAGTTCGAGGCCATTCGCGCGCAAGTCGATCCGCGCGACCTCGTGGAGACGCTGCGCGAGGTGCGCACCCGATATGCACTCGATCCAGTGGCGGCCGAGGCATTGCTCGACCGGCTGGTGAACTTCCTCCGTGCGGCCATCGCCGGCCTCCGGCAAAGCGAGTCCACGCTGGCCGCGGAGCTGGACGTCGCTGCTGCGCTCGGCGACCTGCAGGCTGAGCGCGGCTTGCCGCACGCGTGGCGGATCGGCGCGCGGCCCGACGGCCTCGAAGGGATCGCCTTCCCGCCTCGCGCCCTGCTGCCCGTCCTGGCTCTGGGCCGGAACGACTGCAATCCGTCGCTCGAGGTCACTTGCGACGCGCCGGGCATCGTCCGTCTCGTCGCTCGCGGGCTCGCCACAGTCCCTCCACAAGTCGTACACCGGCTCCGTGCCCAGCTTGCATCGGTCGCTGCGTCTGCCTCCGTGCAGTGCACGACGAGTGACGGCCAGGTTGGCCTGGTCGTCGAGCTTGCCTAGAACCTCCAGAAGGAGTCACGTCATGAGCGATGCCGAACTGACCCGCCGCGCCCTGCTGCTCGCCCTGCCCCTGCTCGCGACGCTGCGCTCCGGCAGCGCGTCGGCGCAGGATCCGGTGCGCCAGCAGCCGGGGGCCTTCAAGGTCGTGCTCGAGAACGAACACGTCCGCGTGCTCGAGTACAACAGCCGCCCGGGGATGGCGGTCTGTGGCTCCGGCATGCACTCGCATCCACCGCACCTGACGGTCGAACTGACGGCAGGCCGTGCGCATCCGGACTCCGGACGGCAAATCGGTGACGACGGACGAGACGCCGCCCGGCCTCGTGTTCTGGAGCGATGCCGAGACCCACGAGGTGGAGAACGTCAGTGGCCGCGACATGCGCTCGCTGATCGTGGAACTCAAGTCCCTGCCGGCATGAACACGGCGCGGGCACCGACCGCACTGATCGTCGAGGACGAGAGCGTCCTGCGCCGCGAGCTGCGCGAACTGCTGGCGCAACTGTGGCCGGAGCTCGAGCTGCTCGGCGAGGCAGGCACCGGCATCGAAGCCGTGCGCCTGCTCGAGCGCAGGATTCCCGACGTCCTGTTCCTGGACATCCAGATGCCCGGCATGAGCGGCCTCGACGTGGCCAGGCACGTCCAGGGCCGCTGCCACGTGGTGTTCACGACGGCCTACGACGCCTACGCCGTCGCGGCCTTCGAGGCAGGCGCCGTGGACTACGTGTTGAAACCTGTGCAGGCCGCGCGGCTCGCGACTGCGATCGAGCGCGTCAAGCAGCGGCTGGCAACCGCGCCCGCACCGGCGCGGCTCGACGAGCTGCTGCAGACCCTGTCGCAGGGTCTCGCCGGCCGCAATTACCTGAGATGGATCAATGCCACGACCGGCCAGAACATGCGGGTGATCACCACGGACGAGGTCGCCTACTTCCAGGCCGACACCAAGTACACGCGCGTGGTGACCAGCGACGGTGAGGCCCTGGTGCGCATGTCACTCCGGCAGCTGCAGGAGCAGCTGGATCCGTCGACATTCTGGCAGGTGCACCGCTCGACGATCGTCAACGCCAACGCGATCGCAAGCGTGGCGCGTGATTTTCGCGGCCACGTCTTCCTGCTGCTCAAGCAGCGTCCGGAGCGACTGGCGGTCAGCGAGCCGTACCACCACCTGTTCCGGCAGATGTAGGCACGCAGCGACCCGGCCCGTCCGGGTCGAGCCTGCGCGGCACTGCGAAATCGACGCCTGCGAAGATCCTGTCCCAGGCCGCTTGCTGCGACCGCCGCGTCGCCGACGCGGCTAAACGCAGCGACTGTCGTGGCTTGCCGTCAGCGGAGAAGAGCGAGGCGCTGGCATCTTCGCCCGACGCCGCGACGACCAACTGGTCGCCTGCGCGCATCGAGAACCGCTGCGGCTCGAAGCCCGGCAGGTCCAGTGCCACCGTCGTTTCGAGCCCCTGCAGAACCCAGTGGTAGCGGCGACCCGCTGCAGTGCGCTGATAGACGCCGCGCAGCGAGCCGTTGCCGACCCTGGCCTCGAAATCGACGTCGCCGAACGCCGCCGGCAGGCGGGGCGCCAGTTCGATGCGGCCATGGTCGAGCATGGGCCGGACACCGA
>VEPJ01000099.1 GCA_012026925.1 Gammaproteobacteria bacterium
GCCTCTGACCCGCGTCTGGATGGCCCCCCCGCCGCGCACCAGGGCGTCGAAGGCGCCGAAGATGGTCCGGCATCGGCCGCCGACGGCCAGCAGCGACGCGAGCGACGCGGGCATGACGGCCGTCGCACTCGCCAGCGTATTGTCCTTGCCGACGAGGAAGCAGATCTCCTGAGTCAGGTTCGGCGGGTTCAGCTTGAGCAGCGTCTGCTTGCTGGCGACGCAGTAGCGCGGATGTCCCTTGTCGTCCTGGTCCCACTTGCCACCGGGGTATTTCGCCTCGATCGTGCCCTTCGTCGCGTTCCAGGGCACACCGAAGGCACCTGCACCGAACTGGTCCGCCACGGCGCCCGCGTTGGCCAGGCCGGAGGTCATGAGGGTGGCGGCGCCAACGGACGCCAGGATCACGGTTCGACGCATGCGCAGGTCTCCAGGATTCGGTTGGAGCCGGATGATAGATGGGCTCAGGGTTCCGCGCGACTGGACGCCGTCTCGATTTCGAGCAGATCCTCGGGCGTGTTGAGGTCGATCGCGGCGTTCGGCATGGGGATGCGCACGACCTGGTCGATATTGCGCCGGATGACGAGGCGCGGGTCGCGGTCGCCGCGCAGGGCCAGCAAGTCGGGGAACGCCCAGCGCGGAAAGATGGCCGGCAGCCCGGGCGAGCCGCCATGGAGGGCCGCGGCGATCAGGACCGGATGCCTCCGCCACGCCGCGAACAGGCGCTTGAGGTCCTCGGCGGTGATCCCGACCTGGTCGGCGAGCACGAGCATCAGCCCCTCGCTGCCGGCGGGGACGGAGTGGACCGCGGCGCGGATCGAGCTCGCGAGCCCTTCCTGCCAGTCCCGGTTGATCACGACCGAGACGGCCGACTGACGCAGCGCCGGCCCGATCTCCCGCGCATGGGCGCCGAGCACCACCGTCACGGAATGCCCAGCCACCAGGGCGGCGTTTGCGATGGCCTGGTGGAGTACGGGCGCGCCGGCGAGGCGTACCAGCTGTTTCGGGCTCCCGAATCGCGTCGAGGCCCCGGCGGCGAGGATCGCGGCGTGCAGTCCGGGGGAGTCGACGTCGTTCATGAAGCGCTAGTTTGCCTGCCGCGCTGCAAGAAGATACAGTGACTTCGGCTGTAACCGAGGAGTCCCCCATCAGTCCGCACCCGGCTTGGCCCGTCGCCCACCCGCGACCGGTCGGCGTGCCTGCGTGGGCGGCCGGATGGGAGCTGATCGATCGTGGAAGCCTGGAAAGTCCATAAGTTCGGCGGGTCGAGCGTCGCGGACGCCGCCTGCATGCAGCGGGTCGCGCGAATCATCGAGGGCGACCCGGCCACTCGCAAGGCGGTCGTCCTGTCGGCCTGCCGTGGGGTCACGGACGCCCTGCTGAGCCTCATCTCGCTGGCCGAGCGCCAGGATCCGACCCTCGAGGACCGGATCCAGGAACTCCGGCAGCGCCACGTCGGGATCGCCCGCGAGCTGCTGACCGACGACCTGTACGACGAATTCGTCCTGCAGCTCGACCAGGATTGCCACGACATCACGGGCATTCTCCAGACCGTGCGGCTGGTCCGGTCGGCGTCCACGACGCTGCGCGACCTGATTTCCGGCTACGGCGAGCTGTGGTCCACGCGCATCTTCGAGCGCCTGCTGCGCCGGCGCGGCCTCTCGAGCGGCCGCGTGCAGTGGGTGGACGCGCGCAAGGTGCTGCTGGTCGAGTGGGGGCCGCTCGGGCCGGGCATCCGCTGGGACCAGTCGCGCGAGAACCTGCGCGGGCAGGTGGTGCCCGATTTCGTCGGCACGCTCGTCGTCACGGGCTTCATCGCGACCGACACCCAGGGACTGCAGACGACCCTCGGCCGCAACGGCAGCGACTTCTCGGCGTCGATCTTCGGCTCGCTGCTCGACGCGCGCGAGATCGTGATCTGGACGGACGTGGACGGCGTACTGAGCGCCGACCCGCGCCTCGTCCCCGAGGCCCAGGTGATCGACGCGCTCTCGTACAACGAGGCGATGGAACTCGCGTACTTCGGGGCCAAGGTGATCCACCCGCAGACGATGGCGCCCGCGGTGCACAAGCGGATCCCCATCTGGATCAAGAACACCTTCGCGCCGGAGAAGGCCGGTACCGTCATCCACGACAAGACCGCGCCCAGCCCGCTGGTGAAGGGCATCACGACGGTCGAGAAGATCGCGCTGCTCAACCTCGAGGGCGCCGGGATGATCGGCGTGCCGGGCACGGCGCACCGCCTGTTCGGCGCGCTGCGGGAAGAAGGGATCTCCGTGATCCTGATCTCGCAGGGCAGCTCGGAGCACTCGATCTGCTTCGCAGTACCCGAGGTCGAGGCGGAGCGCGCCGAACGGGTCGTGCGTCGTGCCTTCGACCCCGAGCTGCGCGAAGGGCAGATCCAGAGCATCGAGGTCAATCGCGGCTGCAGCATCCTGGCGGTCGTCGGCGACGGCATGGCCGGGGCGCACGGCGTTTCGGCCCAGGTCTTCAGCGCGCTCGGCAAGGCCAGCGTCAACGTCCGCGCGATCGCGCAGGGCGCGTCCGAGCGCAACATCTCGGTCGTGATCGACGGGCGCAGCAGTGCGCGCGCACTCCGGGCCGTGCACTCGAGCTTCTACCTGTCGGCCCACACGGTCTCGATCGGGCTGGTCGGCCCGGGCCTCGTAGGCAGCGCGCTGCTCGACCAGGTCGCCTCGCAGGTCGAGCGCCTGCGTCGTGACTTCAAGCTCGACCTGCGCGTGCGCGGCATCGCGGGCTCGAAGACGATGCGGCTGGTGCAGGGCGAGGTGGACCTGGAGCGCTGGCGCGAGGAGTACGCCGCGGGCGAGGGGCCGGTGGACCTCGAGCGTTTCGCGGATCACGTCCACGCGGACCAGATCCCGCACGCGGTCATCGTCGACTGCAGCGCGGACGCCGAAGTCGCGACGCGGTACGCGCACTGGCTGTCCGAAGGCATCCACATCGTCACGCCGAACAAGAAGGCGAACAGCGCGAGCTACGACTACTACGAGCGCCTGCGCGACGCGCGACGCGCGGCCGGTTCGCACTACCTCTACGAGGCGACGGTCGGCGCCGGCCTGCCGGTGATCCAGACGCTGCGCGACCTGCGCGAGACGGGCGACGAGATCCGCCGCATCGAGGGCATGTTCTCCGGCACGCTCGCGTACCTCTTCAACACCTGGGACGGGAGCCAGTCGTTCTCGTCGGTGGTGCGGCACGCAAAGTCGCTGGGCTACACCGAGCCCGACCCGCGCGACGATCTCTCCGGCATGGACGTCGCCCGCAAGCTGATCATTCTCGGGCGCGAGATGGGCCTCAGGCGCGAGCTCGCCGACGTCGAGGGCGAGAGCCTCGTCCCGGCGGCACTGCAGAAGTGCGGCATCGAGGACTTCCTCGAACGCCTGTCCGAGTTCGACGCACCGATGCTCGCCCGGCTGCAGGACGCGCGCGCGCGTGGCCAGGTATTGCGTTACGTCGGCTCGGTGGGTGCCGACGGCAAGGCAAAGGTCGGCGTCGTGGAACTCCCGGCCTCGCACCCGTTCGCGAACATCGCGCTCACGGACAACATCGTGCGCTTCCAGACGGCTCGCTACGACAAGAACCCGCTGATCGTGCAGGGACCGGGGGCGGGGCCGGCCGTCACGGCGGCGGGCGTGTTCGCGGACCTGCTGAGGGTCTGCGCGTACCTGGGAGCCAAGTTGTGACGATGGTCCGCACGTCGGCCACCGCTTTCGCGCCGGCGAGCGTCGGAAACGTCGCGGTCGGCTTCGACATCCTGGGTCACACCGTGGCCGCGCTCGGCGACCGTGTGCGCGTGTCGCGGCGGACCGAGCCGGGCGTCGCGATCCGCGCCATCACCGGGGTCGTGAAGGACCTGCCGCTCGCTGCGGAGAAGAACACCGCGGGCATGGCGGCTCTCGCGCTGCAGCGGGAGCTCGGGCTGCCGTTCGGCTTCGAGCTCGAGATCGAGAAGGGGATTCCGCTCGGCTCGGGGCTCGGCGGTTCTGCGGCGTCCGCGGTCGCAGCCGTGGTCGCGGCCGCGGCGCTCGTGGACCGGCCGCTCGATCGCACGCGTCTGCTCAAGTTCGCGATGCAGGGCGAGGCCGTGGCGAGCGGCTCGGTGCACGTGGACAACATCGCGCCGTCGCTGTTCGGCGGGCTCGTGCTCACCGTCGGGATCGACAACCCGCACGTCAAGCAGATTCCCGTGCCGGAGAGCGTGCGCTGCGTGCTCGTGCACCCGCACATGGTGCTCGCGACGCGCGAGGCCCGCGCCATCCTGCGCAGGACGGTCGAGCTGTCGGACGTCATCTGGCAGCAGGCGAACCTGGCCGGATTCCTTGCAGGCTGCTACACGTCGGACCTCGGACTGATCCGCGAGTCGCTGCTCGACGTCGTGATCGAGCCGCAGCGCCAGGTGCTGATCCCGGGCTTCGTCGAGGTGAAGCAGGCGGCGCTCGCGGCCGGTGCGCTCGGCGGGTCAATCTCGGGCGCGGGTCCGACGGTCTTCGCGTGGGCCGAGTCCGATGACGCGGAGAACGTGCGCGCCGAGATGGTGGCGGCGTTCCGCAATCACGGTCTCGAAAGCGACAGCTGGGTCTCGGCGATCGACCGCGATGGCGCGCGGGTGGTGGACGGCTGATGCAATTCCAGAGCACGCGCGACCCGTCCCACCGTCTCGGCCTCGGCGCCGCGATTGCGCGCGGCCTGGCGCCGGACGGCGGCCTGTACGTTCCGGACGCCTTGCCCCGCGCCGATGCGGGCACGCTCGCGCGCGAGTCGTCGTTGCCCGGGTTGGCCGCACGCCTGCTCGCGCCGTTTGCCGCGGGCGACGCAATGGCGGCGCTGCTGCCGGCCATTACGGCGGATGCCTTCTCGTTCCCGGCGCCGGTCGTCGAGGTGAAGGGTGGGGAGGGTCCGCTGTCCGTGCTGGAGCTCTTCCACGGCCCGACCGCAGCCTTCAAGGACTTCGGCGCGCGCTTCCTCGCGGCGACGCTGGAGCGCATCCCGCGCAGCGACCCGCGGCGGCTGACGATCCTGGTGGCCACGTCCGGGGATACCGGCGGCGCGGTGGCGGCCGCGTTCTACGACCGTCCATGGGCGGACGTCGTCGTGCTGTATCCGAAGGGCCTCGTCTCGGCCCGGCAGGAGAAGCAACTCGCCTGCTGGGGGCGCAACGTGCGGACCCTGTCGGTCCGGGGCACGTTCGACGACTGCCAGCGCATGGTCAAGGAAGCGTTCGTGGACCCCGCTCTGGGCCGGGACCTGCTGCTCTCCTCCGCGAACAGCATCAACGTCGGGCGCCTGCTCCCGCAGATGGTCTATTACGCCAAGGCGAGCCTGCAGCTCTGGCGCGTCGACGGTCGAGCGCCCAACTTCATCATCCCGACCGGCAACCTCGGCAACGCGCTCGCCTGCGTCTGGACGCGCGAGATGGGATTGCCGATCGGCGAGATCGTGCTCGCGAGCAACGCGAACGTGACCGTGCCCGAGTACCTCCGCACCGGCGAGTGGCGGCCGCGGCCGAGCGTGGCGACGCTGGCGTCGGCGATGGACGTAGGCAATCCGAGCAACATGGAGCGGCTGCGCTGGCTGTTCCCGGACGTCGGGCAGCTCCGCGGCCGGCTCACCGCGCAATCCGTGAGCGACGACGAGATCCGCGACACGATCCGGCGCGACTACTCGGCGCTCGGGCAGACGTGGTGTCCCCACACGGCGACGGCGGCGTGCGTCTACGGTCGGCTCGGCGCGCGAAGGGCAGATGAGCGGTGGGTGCTCGTGGCGACGGCGCATCCCGCGAAGTTCAACGACATCGTCGAGCCGCTGATCGGTGCCGATGTGCCGGTGCCGCGGGCACTGGCCGAGTTGCTGGCGCTGCCCTCCGTGCAGACCGAGATCGGCCCGACGCTGGAGGAGTTGCGCACCGTGCTGAGGGGGGGCGCGTGAGTTACTTCCTGGGCCTGCCGGTCTGGCTGTGGGTGATTTTCGGCCTCGGCGCGCTCGGGGCCGCCGTCTATTACGCGCGCGACCTGCTGCGGCAGCACCGCGCGCGCAAGGCGATCGATAACGTCGTCTCGTCGGTGGCGGGCGACGAACTGCGCAACGTGCTGCTGCCGACCGGCACCGGCGAGCAGGTGCACGTCAACTACCTGCTGCTGACGCAGCGCGGCCTGCTGGTGATCGATCTCTTCGACGTGCCGGGGATGATCTTCGCCGGCGAGAAGATGGAGCAGTGGTCGGTGTTCGGCCCCAAGCGCCATTTCACGTTCACGAACCCGCTGCCGATGCTGTATGACCGCGTGGCTGCAGTGCGCAACCTCGCCGGCGAAGTGCCGGTCGAGGCGCGCGTCGTGTTTTCCATGCGCGGCGAGTTTCCCAAGGGCCGCCCCGAGGTGGTCCTGAGGCTCGATGCCCTGCAGGACGAGTTCCCGGTGGTCGAACGCACGGCGAGCGGCGCGGCTGCTGCATTCGCGTCGGTCTGGGAGCAGGTCAAGGCTGCTGCGCAGCCGAATCCCCTCGCCCGGAAATAGGTGCCATTCACCGATTTCTCTATTTCCGGGCATGGTCGGCGAGGACGCGCGCGACGCAGCCCGTCACGCGCTTGGCGCACCCGATGTGCAGGAATTCGTTCGGGCCATGCGCGTTCGACTGCGGTCCGAGGACGCCGGTGATCAGGAACTGAGTGCCCGGGAAGCGCAGGCCGAGCATGCCCATGAACGGAATGCTGCCGCCCGTGCCCATGTACATGGCGTCGCGGCCGAAGAAGCTCCGCGACGCATCGTGCATAGAACGTTCCAGCCAGGGCGCCACGGCTGGTGCATTCCAGCCGCCCATTGCCGACTCGATTCCCACGGTGACCCTGGCGCCGTACGGCGGATCGCGCTCGAGCGACTGACGCACGACCTCCGTCGCCTTCGCGGTGTCCATGGTCGGCGGCAGGCGGAACGACAGCTTGAGCGTCGTCTGCGGTCGCAGCACGTTGCCGGCGCTGCGGCATGCCGGAATACCATCCGCGCCGGTGACGCTCAGCGTCGGACGCCATGTGTTGTTCAGCAGGAGTTCGTAGGGGTCGTTCGACACCGGTCGCATGCCGGGCGGCATCGGGAACTTCTCGAACACGTTGGTGCCGAGCACGTCGGCGGCAGCGCGGGCCTGGGCACGACGGTCCGCCGGGATCGCCACGTTCAGCTCCTCGACCAGGATCGCTCCCGAACCCGAGTCCTCGACGCGGTCGAGGATCTCGCGCAGCACGCGGAAGCTCGACGGAATCACGCCGCTCGCGGTGCCCGAGTGCACGCCCTCGGTGAGCACGTCCACGCGCAACGTCGCGATCAGGTTGCCGCGCAGCGAGGTGGTCGCCCAGAGCTGGTCGTAGTTGCCGCACTCGGCGTCGAGGCACACCACCAGCGTCGGCGAGCCGATGCGATCGCCGAGGGCGGCGATGTGGTGCTCGAGGTCCGGACTGCCGCTTTCCTCGCTGGCCTCGATCAGGATGACGCAGCGCGCGTGGGGGACGCCCTGGTCGTGCAGGGCGCGGATCGCCGCCATCGATGCGAACAGCGCGTAGCCGTCGTCCGCGCCGCCGCGGCCGTAGAGCTTGCCGTCACGAAGGACCGGGGTCCACGGATCGAGGCCCTCGGACCAGCCGGTGAATTCCGGCTGCTTGTCGAGGTGGCCGTACATGAGCACGCAGTCGTCGACCCGGCCCGGAACGTCCACCATCAGGACGGGAGTGCGACCGGGAATCCGCAGCACCTCGACCTTCGAGCCCGGCAAGGCGTGGGCTTCGGCCCAGCGGCGCATGAGCTGTACGGCCGCCTCCATGTGCCCGTGCGCCTCCCAGTCCGGGTCGAACGCGGGGGACTTGTTCGGGATACGCACGTACTCCATGAGCTCGGGCAGGATCGAGGCATCCCAGGAGCGTTCGATCGATTCGCGGGTCTTGTTCGTGTCCATTTGGCTTTTATCGCAATGAGTTACGTGATTCAGCTGAACCTTTTTCACCGTCTGGGGACGTCCCCGCCGACGGTCGGAATCCGAAGAATGCCAGCGCGTTGCGGGTCGTCGCCTCCGCAATGACCGCGGCTGGCTCACCCCGGCAGGACGCAACCGTCTCGAGCACGTGTGCCAGGTAGCGCGGCTCGTTGCGGCGGCTCTTCGGCCTTGGCTCGAGGTCCCGCGGCAGCAGGTAAGGCGCGTCGGTCTCGAGCATCAGGCGGTCGAGCGGGATCAACCGCACCAGGTTGCGGAGGTGCTGGCCCCGCCGCTCGTCGCAGATCCAGCCGGTGATGCCGATCGAAAGGCCCATGGCGAGGTAGTCGCGCACCTCGCGCTCGTCGCCGGTGAAGCAGTGGGCCACGCCGCCCTTCAGGCGGGGCAGGTACTCGCGCAGGATCGACACGAATGCGTCATGGGCGTCGCGCTGGTGCAGGAACACCGGCTTGCCGATCTCCTGGGCGAGCCGGAGCTGCTCGCGGAAGACCCGCTCCTGGTCCTCGTGCGGCGAGAAATTGCGGAAGTAGTCGAGGCCGCATTCGCCCGCCGCGCCAACCTCGGGCTCGAGCATGAGGCGACGCAGTTCCGGCACGTCCCGGTCGTGGAAGTCGCGTGCATGATGCGGGTGGATGCCGGCCGTGGCCCGGAACCGCCCGGGCGCTGCGCGCGCGATCCCGATCGCCGCCCGCGTGCTCTCGAGCGTACTGCCGGTGACGACCATGTGCTCGACACCGGCGGCCACGGCGGCGGCCACGACCTGCTCGCGGTCGTGGGCGAAGCTGTCGTGGGCGAGGTTCAGGCCGATGTCGACGAGTGGCAGGGTCATCGAGGGGTCGCTGTGCTAAGGTGCGCGGCCTCTAACCGCGGGTCCCGCCGCGCGCTGGGGTCGGCATTCTAGCCAGCCGCGCCGCGAAGCGCTGCCGCGACGGACGAACAGAACAGGAATACACATGTCGCTCGACAAGGGTGCCCTGGAGAGTCTGCGTCTCGATCGCGGCTCGGATCCCCAACGCTACCGCGAACCGTCCGGGCGCCGCGCCCGCTGGTTGATCGTGGGCGGTGCCGGCGTGCTGCTGATCGCGGTGTTCGCCTGGCGGATGGTCAACTCCGCGGTGCCGGTGCAGACGGCGGTCGTCGAGGCGCCCGCCGGCGGAGCCGACGGGACCGTGCTCAATGCCTCGGGCTACGTCGTCGCCCGCCGGCTCGCGACCGTGAGTTCGAAGGTCACCGGCCGCATCAGCGAGGTGCTGTTCGAGGAGGGGTCGCGCGTGCAGGAGGGGCAGGTGCTGGCCCGCCTCGATCCCGCGACGGCGCGTGCCGAATACGACGTCGCGAGCCGCTCGCTCGAGGCTTCGCGGCGCAACCTGCGCGAGATCGAGGTCCGGCTCGCGGACGCCCGGCGCACCTACGACCGCAATCGCAGCCTCGTCGAGCGCAAGCTGGTAGCGCAGAGCGTGCTCGATTCGTCGCAGGCCGACGTGGCTGCGCTCGAGGCCAGGCTCGCGGCGGCGCAGGCCGAGGTCGGCGTGGCGCAGAGCCAGGTGGCGTTGAGCGCGCAGGGTCTCGAGGACCTCTCGATCCGCGCGCCCTTCACCGGGGTCGTGATCTCGAAGGACGCGCAGCCGGGCGAGACCGTATCGCCGATGTCGGCGGGCGGCGGCTTCACCCGCACGGGCATCGCCACCATCGTGGACATGGATTCGCGCGAGATCGAGGTGGACGTCAACGAGGCGTACATCAACCGCGTCCATGACGGACAGAAGGTCGGCGCGGTGCTCGACGCGTATCCGGACTGGACGATTCCCGGGCACGTGATCAGCATCGTGCCGACTGCGGACCGCCAGAAGGCGACCGTGCGCGTGCGCATCGCCTTCGACGAACTCGACGACCGCATCCTGCCCGACATGGGCATCAAGGTCCGCTTCCGCGATGAGAAAGGCCCCGCCACGGCCGCGCATCCGACGATCCCGGACAGCGCGGTGGTGCGCGACGGCAGGACGACCAGTGTCTGGGTCGTGCGCGACGGCAAGGTCGAGAAGCGCGGCGTCGAACTCGGGGCCGCGCAGGGCGGCAACGTGCCGGTGCTGAAAGGCCTCGAGGGCGGCGAGTCGGTGGTCGTGAACGCGCCGCGGCGGCTGCGAGACGGGGCCGCGGTGGAACTCAAGGGCTCGTGACCGTGCCCGCGTCGATCGTCCGCATCCGCGAGCTCGTCAAGGAGTACCGGCGCGGTGCCGAGGTCGTGCGCGTGCTCGACGGCCTCTCGCTCGAGATCGCGGCGGGCGACTTCGTGGCGCTCATGGGTCCGTCGGGGTCCGGCAAGTCGACGCTGCTCAACCTCATCGGCGGCATCGACCGGCCGACGTCCGGTGAGCGCGAGGTCGAGGGCCTGCGCGTGGACCGCCTCGGCGACGGGGCGCTGGCCCACTGGCGCGCGGACCACGTCGGGTTCGTGTTCCAGATGTACAACCTGCTGCCCGTGCTCACGGCTGAGCGCAACGTCGAGCTGCCCCTGCTGCTCAAGAACCTGCCGCGCGAGCAGCGCGCGCGCCGCGTCGCAGCCGCGCTGCAGCTCGTGGGCCTCTCGGATCGCGCCAGGCATCGGCCGCGCGAGCTGTCCGGCGGCGAGCAGCAGCGCGTCGGCATCGCGCGCGCCATCGTGACGGACCCGACCCTGCTGCTTTGCGACGAGCCCACCGGGGATCTCGACCGCAAGTCGGGCGACGAGATCCTCGACCTGCTGCAGGCGCTCAATCGCGAGTACGGCAAGACCATCATCATGGTGACGCACGACCCGCATGCGGCGGAGCGCGCGCACCGGGTGATCCACCTCGACAAGGGCCTGCTGCGGGAAGATCCGCCGTGATCGGCAAGTACCTGCCGCTGCTTGCGTCGAGCCTGCGCCGCAAGCGCCTGCGCACGTTCTTCACGATCGCTTCCATCGTGATCGCGTTCCTGCTCTTCGGGCTCGCCGAGTCGATGCGATACGCGCTGCAGTCGGGCGTCGACGTGGCGGGCGCCGACCGGTTGCTCACGATGCACAAGGTGTCGTTCACGCAATTGCTGCCCGCGAGCTACGAGAACCGCATCCATGCGGTGGATGGCGTGGTGGACGTGACGCCGCAGACCTGGTTCGGCGCCTGGTACCAGGACGACCGCAACCAGGTGCCCGCGTTTCCCGTGAAGCCCGAGGCGTTCCTGCGCATCTACCCCGAGTACGTGATTCCGGAGGACCAGAAGCAGGCGTGGCTCGCCGACCGCACCGGCATCCTGATCGGTCGCGCGATCGCGGACCTGTTCCAGTGGAAAGTCGGCGACGCGATCCCGCTCAACTCCTCTATCTGGCGCAAGGAGGACGGGTCGTTCACGTGGGACGTCACCGTGCGCGGCATCTTCGACCTGCCGAACGGCGGCGACACGCGGCAGATCATCCTGCACCAGGACTACTTCGACGAGGCCAAGGCCCAGGCGAAGGGCCTGGTCGGGTGGTACGTCGTCAAGGTGAGCGACGGCAGCCGGGTGCAGGCGATCGCGAAGCAGATCGACCAGCTGTTCGCGAACTCGCCGGCGGAGACGAAGACGTCGTCGGAGCGCGCGATGGCGCAGTCGTTCGTGAACCAGGTCGGCAACGTCGGCAAGATCCTCGGCGCCATCGTGACCGCCGTCTTCTTCACGATGCTGCTCGTCACCGCGAACACGATGGCGCAGTCGGTCCGCGAGCGCACGAACGAGATCGGCGTGCTCAAGACCCTGGGCTTCACCAACGGCGGCGTGCTCGGGATGGTGCTCGCGGAGTCGGTGCTCGTCACGGTCATCGGCGGCGCGCTCGGGCTCGCGGCCGCATGGTGGCTCGGGGTGCAGTTCGAGCCGGTCTTCCGCCAGTACCTGCCCGGGTTCAGGTTGCCGCCGGATGCGCTGATCCAGGGCGTCGCGTACATGTTCGCGCTCGGCGTGGCTGCTGGCGCGGTGCCGGCGGCCCAGGCGATGCGGCTGCGCATCGTCGAAGCGCTGAGGCGCGACTGACGTGGCGCCCGGTCCCTGGCTCAACCAGCTCGCCGCGATCACGGCGATGAACCTGCGGAACCTGCCGTCGCGCCTCGGCACGTCGCTGGTCGCCGTGGTCGGGATCGGCGGCGTCGTGGCAGTGCTCGTCTCGCTGCTGTCGATGGGGGAGGGCTTCCGTGCGGCGCTCGAGCTGTCCGGCAGCGACGACGTGGCGCTCGTCCTGCGCGGCGGGTCCTCCGACGAGCTGTCGAGCTCCTTCGATCGCGAGCAGGTGAACGTCATCGTGTCGGCGCCGGGCATCCTCCGCGACGCGCGCGGTGCCGTCGCCTCGCCGGAGTTCTACACGATCGTGGACCTGCCCATGCGCAGTACCGGCACCGCGGCGAACGTCCCGTTCCGCGGCGTCACCAGTCGCGCAATCGACGTCCGCAAGGGTTTTCGCGTCGTCGCGGGACGCATGTTCGAGCCGGGCAAGGACGAGGTGATCGTCGGTCGTGGCGCATTTGCGCAGTTCGGCAACGTGGACCTCGGTCGGGAGGTCACCTGGGGCTCGCACGTCTGGCGCGTGGTCGGAGTGTTCGAGGCCGCCGGCAGCGTCTCGGAGTCGGAGGTCTGGACGGACCTGACGGTGCTGCAAGGGGTCTATCGACGTGGCAACACCGTGCAGGTCGTGCGCGCGCGCCTGACCTCGCCGGCCGCGCTGGCGACGGTCCAGCGCTCGCTGGAGGGCGATCCGCGCGTCAACGTCTCGGTGCGCAGCGAACGCGAGTTCTACGCGGACCAGTCGCGCATCCTGATCACCCTGATCCGTTACGTCGGCACGACGATCTCGGTGCTGATGGGCATCGGCGCGGTCTTCGCGGCGCTCAACACGATGTATTCGGCGGTCTCGACGCGCACCCGCGAGATCGCGACGCTGCGCGCGCTCGGTTTCGGTGCGACGCCCGTGGTCGTGTCCGTGCTGCTCGAGGCGGTCGTGCTCGGGCTGCTGGGCGGCCTGGTCGGCGGGGCGCTCGTGTATTTCGGACTGAACGGTTACCAGGCTTCGACGCTCAACTGGGCGAGCTTCAGCCAGATCACCTTCGCATTCACCGTGACGCCGCAGCTGCTCGTGACGGGTCTCGGCTATTCGCTCATACTCGGTCTCGTCGGCGGCCTGCTGCCCGGTGTCCGGGCAGCACGGCTCCCGGTCACGATCGGCCTGAGGGAACTGTAACGGCATGCACAATCGCCCGAGTCGCTCGCGCGCGCGTTCCGCCGATCCCCAGCCGCTCCAGCTCTCCCTCTGGTCTCCACGCGACGCTTCCCTCGGCTGGGACGTGCGCATCAGCCGGCGTGCCCGCCGCCTTTCGATGCGCGTGTTTCCCGGCGGGCGAGTCGAGGTGGTCGTACCGCCGGGAGTCGGCATCCCGGCCGTCGAGCGGTTCGTTGCGCGTCATCGGGACTGGGCGGAGCGCCGGGCGCGGGAATTCGCGCTGCAGGCGCCGCGCTCGGCGGAGCGACGCCCGTCGGTGGTGGAACTTGCCTTCCTCGGGCGGCGCTGGTCCGTCGAATATGCCGAGGGTGGCCGGTCCGGCGTCGTCGAAACCGGGGAGGACGCTTTGCGGGTCAGGACGACCGGAAGCACCGACCGGCAGGTTGGCCTCGCACTGCTGCGCTGGCTCGGTCGCATGGCCGCCCCGCACCTCGGCGATCGTCTCGACGAGGTCGCGGGCGAAACGGGCATCGATTACCAGCGGCTGCTGCTGCGTCGCCAGCGCACCCGGTGGGGCAGTTGTTCGTCGGCCGGGACCATCAGCCTCAACGTCTGCCTGATGTTCCAGCGGCCGGAGGTCGTGCGCTACCTCATGGTCCACGAACTGTGCCACCGGCGGCACATGAACCATTCCGAGCGCTACTGGCGTCTCGTCGAGTCGTTCGAGCCGCATTGGCGCGTGCTCGACCGGGAACTGCTGAAGGGCTGGCGACACGTGCCGGCCTGGGTCTTCCCCTGAGGCCACCGGGCCGGCCGCGTCCCCCGAGCCGGGACCCCTGTGTAAGATAGCGGTTCGTCATTGCCCGTTTCGGACCGCGACCCGCGATGAAAGAACGCCTCCAGAACATCAACGTCCTGTCGAGCGAACTCCTGCCCACGCCCGAGGAGGTCAAGCGCTCGCTCCCGTTGCCCGCTGCGTCGGAGGAGTTCGTTTTCCGCAGTCGAGGCGCCGTGCGACGGATCCTCGACAGGGAGGACCCGCGGCTCTTCGTCGTGGTCGGGCCCTGCTCGATCCACGACCCCGTCGCGGCGCGCGAGTACGCGACGCGCCTCCGTGGCCTCGCGCAACGGGTCGAAGGCACGATGCTCGTTCTCATGCGCGTGTACTTCGAGAAGCCGCGCACCACGATCGGCTGGAAGGGTCTCATCAACGACCCGGACATGGACGACTCGTTCCACATCGAGAAGGGCATCCGGCTGGCGCGCGAGCTGCTGCTGTTCCTCGCCGAGATCGGCATGCCCGCGGCGACCGAGGCGCTCGACCCGATCATGCCGCAGTACCTGTCGGAACTCGTGACCTGGACGGCGATCGGGGCGCGCACCACCGAGTCCCAGACGCATCGCGAGATGGCGAGCGGGCTCTCGACGCCAGTGGGGTTCAAGAACGGCACGGACGGCTCGCTGTCCGTCGCCATCAATGCGCTGCAATCGGCACGCCACCCGCATCACTTCCTCGGCATCACCCAGCAGGGACAGTCGGCCGTGTTCCGCACCCGCGGCAACAGGTACGGCCACATCGTGCTGCGCGGCGGCGGTGGCCGGACGAACTACGATTCCGTCAGCATCGCTCTCTGCGAGCGCGAACTCGAGAAAGCCGGGCTTCCGGCCAACGTGGTCGTCGACTGCAGTCACGGCAACTCGGGCAAGGATCCCGGCGTGCAGCCGCTCGTCGCCGAGAACATCGCGAACCAGATCCTCGAGGGCAACCGCTCGATCGTCGGCGTGATGCTCGAGAGCAACCTGCACTGGGGCAGCCAGCCGATCCCGCAGGACCTCGGTACGCTGCAGTACGGCGTCTCGGTGACGGACGCGTGCATCGACTGGGAGACGACGGAAGGCTTGCTGCAGTCGCTCGATACGCGACTGCGTTCGGCACCGCGCTTCGCGAAGGGCCCCGCGGCGGCCTGAGTCTGCCGCGGACCCGACGTTCCCGTGATCGCGCAGACGGAAACGCGGTCGCCGGTCCCGGCCTTCGAGGCGGTTCGCTGGCGCATCGCGATCCTGCTGTGCCTCGTCACCACGATCAGTTACGTCGACCGCCAGGCGCTGTCCGTGGCGGCTCCGGTGCTGCGCGAGGAGTTCCGGCTCTCGAACACGCAATACGGCTGGATCACGTACGCCTTCCTGATGGCCTACGCATTGGGCCAGTTCGCGCTCGGGCCGTTGATCGACCGGCTCGGAACGAAGCGCTCGTTCACCCTCGCCGTCGCGTGGTGGAGCGTCGCCGGGATGCTGCATGCGTTCGGCCGTGGCTTCCTCGGCTTCTTCTCGCTGCGGGCCCTGTTGGGACTCACCGAGGCCGTGAATTTCCCGGCCGCGCTCAAGGCGGTCGCGGAGTGGTTCCCCAGGAACGAGCGTTCGCTCGCGACGGGAATCGTGACGGCGGGCACGGGGATCGGCGCGATCGTCGCGCCGCCGCTCGTCGGCCTGCTGATCCATTTCTACGGCTGGCAGGCGGCATTCCTCGTGCCGGGCGCCGCGGGTTTCCTCTGGGTCCTGGCGTGGAAGCGCTGGTACGACCCGCCCGAGACCCACACCACGATCACGGCCGAGGAGCGGTCCTACGTGCTCGATGGCCGCGCTGCGCCGGGCGCGGTGGGACGCGCCGGCCGCTGGCGGGACTACCTGCGTCACAAGGAAACGTGGGGGCTGATCCTCGCGCGCTTCACCGGGGACGGCGCGTTCTACTTCTTCGCGTTCTGGCTGCCGAATTACCTCCATGCCGAGCGCGGCTTCGACATCGTCAGGATCGCCTGGGTCGCGGCGCTGCCGTTCGTCGCGGCCGACCTCGGCGCGCTGTTCGGAGGCTGGCTCGGCGGCAGGCTCATGGCTTCGGGGGCAACGCTCGACGCCGCGCGCAAGGGCGTGATCTGGCTCGGTGCGTTGCTCGTACCGGTGGCGATGCCGGCGGTCTTCGTCGACTCGCCCTACGTCGCGGTGCTGCTCGTTTCGGCTGCGCTGTTCGCGATACAGGTCAAGCAGTCGTCGCTGTTCGCCGTCCCCATGGACCTGTTCCCCGCGCGCGACGTGGCGTCCGTCTGGGGCCTGTCCGGCGCGGCCGGCAGCCTGGCGGCCGCTTTCGCGCAGCCGCTCATCGGCTGGCTGATCGACCACTACTCGTACACGCCCGTATTCGCGCTGGTGTCGCTGATGCACGTCGCATCGGCGCTGGCCGTGACGCTCCTGATACCGAGGATCGCTCCGCTCGAACGGGACGGTGTACTGCGGTGACCCCGAACGGAGGTGCAGGTTGAAATACGCATGTGTGCTCGTCGCGGCGGCCGTCGCTGCCGGTGTGACCGCGGCGAAGGCCGATGAACCGACCGCCCGGCAGATCGTCGAGCGCGTTCACGCCGCCGCGGGTGGCGATGCCTGGCTCAAGGCCGGCACCAACGGCATGCGCGGCGACGCCACGCTGTGCCGCGACGGCGACCCGAACCGCTGCGTGCACGCGGACCGGTACGTCATGTACCGCGTCTACCCGACCGAACTGGCGCACGGGGCGCACGCCGGGAGCGGCAAGTTCCGCCTCGACGCGTACGACGGCGACAAGGTGCTGTTCGAGGTGTCGTTCGACGGGACACGTTCATACGACCAGAACGGGCCGCTGCCACCCGAGCGCGCAACGAGCGACGAGATGAGTGCGTTCGGCTTCAGCGCCATCCGCTTCGCGTTGCAGCCGGGGTTCGAGGTCGAGCGCCTCGCGGACGACGAGGTCCAGGGTCGCCCGAGTTACTTCGTCCGCGTGAAGGATCCGTCGGGCACCCGCACCCTGTTCGGCGTCGACAAGCAGGACTTCAAGGTCCTCTCCGCGCAGTGGCAGACCACCAGGGGCTGGCACACGCGCCTGTACTCGGACTTCTACGCTCTCGAGGGCTCCGGCTTCGTGCAGCCCGGACGGGTCAGGCACTTTTACGACGGCGTGAAAACCGTGGATATCCACTGGCGGTCGGCCGAGATCGGGCAGCCCATCCCGGACTCCACTTTCGTGCTCGGCCCGGGCGTAAAATCGCACGATTGAGTCCTCACCGGGGGTTCCCGTATGGCTGTCGCGAAGAAGTACGACCTGCTCGTCAAGAATGTCCGCATCGTCCGGCCGGGCAAGACCTCGGTGCAGAAGGGCGACATCGCCGTCGCCGACGGCAAGTTCGCGCGCGTCGGGCGCGACATCCCCGCGACGGATGCGCGCAAGGTCGTGGACGGGAAGAACCTGCTCGCGCTCCCGGGCGTCGTGGACCCGCACATGCACACCGGGATCTATTCGCCGCTCGCGGAGGACGCGATCACCGAGAGCCGCGCGGCGGCGCAGGGCGGCGTCACCTCGAGCATCAACTACTTCCGCACGGGCCAGTACTACCTGAACAAGGGCGGCGCCTACGCCGACTTCTATCCCGAAGTTCTGGCAATCTCCGCAGGCCGCTTCCATGTCGACTACGCCTACCACCTCGCGCCGATGGACCGCGGCCACATCGACGAGATCCCGATGCTGGTCGAGAAGCACGGCGTCACGTCGTTCAAGATCTACATGTTCTACGGCGGCTACGGTCTGCACGGTGCGTCGAGCCACCAGCACGAGTTCCTGATGATCGACGAGGACGAGAAGTACGACGTCGCGCACTTCGAGTTCATCATGCGCGGCCTGCAGCGCGCGATGGAGCAGTTCGAGGACCGTCGCGACAACATCAGCCTGAGCCTGCACTGCGAGACGGCCGAGATCATGGCGGCGTACACGAAGCTCGTGCAGCGCGAAGGAAAGCTCTCGGGCCTGAAGGCGTACAGCGCCGCGCGCCCGCCGCACTCGGAAGGCCTCGCGATCTGCGTCGCTTCCTACCTCGCGAACGAGACCAACTGCGTCAACATCAACCTTCTGCACCTGACGTCGCGCAAGGCGGTCGAGGCGGCGTTGAAGATGGCGAGGGCATTTCCGCACGTGAACTTCCGCCGCGAAGTCACGGTCGGGCACCTCGTGCTCGACTACGATGCGCCGACCGGCGTCCTGGCCAAGGTGAACCCGCCGATCCGCTCGCGCGCAGACGTCGAGTTCCTCTGGGACGCCGTGCTCGACGGCAAGATCGACTGGGTCTGCAGCGACCACGCGTGCTGCCGGCACGAGATGAAGGTCGACGCGAAGCAGCCGGGCGAGGTATTCCTCGGCAAGTCCGGTTTCGGCGGGACGGAGTACCTGCTGTCCGGCATCGCGAGCGAGGGCCGCAAGCGCGGCCTGTCCTGGAATCGCATCGCGGAGCTCACCTCGTGGAATGCCGCGCAGCGCTTCGGGCTGACGCGCAAGGGCGACATCGCGCCCGGGCTGGACGCGGACCTCGTGCTGTTCGATCCCGACAGGACGTTCGTGGTGCGCGCGGCGGACGCCGAGTCGTCGCAGGGTTACACGCCGTTCGAGGGCCAGGAACTCACCGGCAAGGTCGTGAGCACGTACCTGCGCGGGAACCTGATCTACGACAAGGGCAGGATCGTCGGGCCCCCGATCGGGCGGTATCTCCGTCGACCGTATTGACGCGGCCGTCCCGCGGCGATTCCAGTCGGGGATATCCCGGCGGGACGCCGCAAGTACGTCCGTGTAGGCTCCGCGCGCGACGTCCTGTCGCGCGACGGCCCGCCGGAATACCCCCGACCGGAACCCCGTGCGCGCTGACCGGCCGCGCGCGAATCCGGTACGCGCAGCCGACCGAACCGCTGGTACCATTCTTTTTTCTTTCGACCGTTCCCTGGAGGCGAAGAACATGACGATCAAGGTTGGCGACAAGCTGCCGTCCGGCGCATTCACCACCCCCGGCCCGGAAGGCCCGCAGAAGCTCACGACCGACCAGCTGTTTGCCGGCAAGAAGGTCGTGCTTTTCTCGGTACCGGGCGCGTTCACGCCGACCTGCGACGCGCGTCACCTGCCGGGCTTCATCCAGCACGCGGCCGACTTCAAGGCCAAGGGCATCGACACCGTCGCGTGCATGGCGGTGAACGACGTGTTCGTGATGAAGGCGTGGGCCAAGGCGTCGGCGGTCGAGGACAAGGTGCTGATGCTCGCGGACGGCAACGCGGAGTACTCGAAGGCGCTCGGCCTCGAGATGGACGCCACGGGCTTCGGCATGGGTATCCGCGGCAAGCGCTTCGCGCTCGTCGCAGACAACGGCGTCGTGAAGGGCCTGTTCGTCGAGGGTCCGGGCGAGTTCAAGGTGTCGAGCGCAGAGCACGTCCTGGGCCAGCTCTAGTTGCTCAACCGTCGCATCACGTTCGCGCGCATCCCGCGCGGCCTGCCCGTGCCCGAGGATTTTTCCCGGGACGCGGTCGAGGTCGCGCGGCCCGCTGCGGGCCAGTTCCTGTCGAGGACCCTGTGGCTGTCCCTCGACCCGTACCTGCGCAACGTGATGAAGGGGCACCCGCTCTACGGGGTGCCGTTGCGTCCGGGGGACGCGATGTACGGCGAGACGGTTGCCGAGGTCGTCCAATCGCTGCACCCGGCGTTCTCCGCGGGTGAGTTCGTCGTCGTGAAGAACGGGTGGCAGGAATATGCGCTGTCGGACGGGCAGGGCGTCCGCAAGGTGGACCCGAAGCTCGCGCCGCTATCGACGGCCCTGGGCGTGCTGGGAATGCCTGGGCTCACCGGATATGCCGGGCTCGTCTACCTCGCGGAACCGAGGCCCGGTGAAACCGTCGTCGTGTCGGCGGCGACGGGACCGGTGGGGAGCACCGTGGGCCA
This sequence comes from Gammaproteobacteria bacterium, assembly GCA_012026925.1. Taxonomy (GTDB): domain Bacteria; phylum Pseudomonadota; class Gammaproteobacteria; order Steroidobacterales; family Steroidobacteraceae; genus RPQJ01. The sequence goes on from VEPJ01000099.1 coordinate 19,965, forward strand.
GGTCGCGCGACTGGTGGGCGCGCGAGCCGTCGGAATCGCGGGTAGTGACGAGAAGTGCCGTTATGCGGTCGAGGAACTCGGTTTCGAGGCCTGCGTCAATTACCGGTCCGGCGACCTGCGCGAGCTCCTCAAGCAGGCCTGCCCGGCCGGCATCGACGTCTACTTCGACAACGTCGGCGGCGACGTGCTCGCTGCGGCCCTGGGCAATCTCTCCATCCACGCGCGCATCGTGCTCTGCGGAATGGTCGGCGCCTACAGCATGGACTCGCCGCCGCCGGGTCCGTTCCTCGGGCCCGTCGTCACGGCTCGAGCCACCGTCCGTGGGCTCGTCGTCTATGACCACCTGCAGCGCCTGCCGGAGCTGCAGCGGGTCGTGGGGCGGTGGATCAATGAAGGCCGCTTCCGCTACCGCGAGGACGTGACGGAAGGCCTCGAGAACGCGCCGGCAGCCTTCTGCCGTCTCATGCGCGGCGAGAATTTCGGCAAGTCGCTCGTGCGCGTCGCGCCAGCGTCCGGTTGAAGCGGCTCAGGCCAGGAACCCGCGCAGCAATTCGGCGCGTTCGCGGATCGACGCCGGGCGTGGGGCGATCCGCCCATCCGGCAGGCGCTTGATCAGTCGGCGCGTGCCGCGATACCGAACGTCGATCTCGTCGTGCAACAGGAGCACGGGCTGCTTCACCGCGGGGGCCAGTTCGCGTACGGCCGCCGCGAGTGCGGCCCGCGCCGCGTCGCCGTAGCTGGGCAACTGCTTCGCCACGTCCACCAGCACGGACTGCAGTCGAGCCGGATCGAGGTCGGGGTCGCGCTTGCGGACGGCCGCGACGGATCGATCGAACCACGGCCAGCTCACTTCCGCGCTCCGCAACTGGTGCCAGATCTGGTGCAGGTACGCGCCGTGCCGATCCGGCGCGATGGGCGGGCAATAGTGGCGCAGCAATGCACCGCGCTCACGGGTGCGCACCCACGGCACTGCGTCGAGCACGAGCCGGCGGACCTGCGCCGGGCGGTGGGCGGCGAGCGCGATGGCGAACGGCGTGCTGAGTCCCTCGGCGACCACGTCGACTGCCGGGTGTCCCAGTTGCTCCAGCATTTCGCCCAGCAGGACCACGTACGCGCCCAGGCTCGGGCTTAGCAGCGGTTGTGACTCGCCGAGGCCCGGAAGGTCCGGGGTCACCACGCGCCGATCGGTGGCGAGCAGCGAGGCGAGTCCTGCCATCCCGGCGGACGAGCCGGGGACGTCGTGCAGGAGCAGCACGGGCGTGCCGCCCCTGCCGCGCAGCCTCGCACGGACCTGCCCGTGGACGAAGCCGAGATAACGCTGCTCCTCCGCAGCTGGCGCCGGTTCGGCGGGAGGGGGCGGCGACCATTGCGACGCCGGCAGCCGGGCCGACCGGAGCAGTTCGAGGAGGCGCAGGCGCCATGCCGCGCCTTCGCCGGGAATGCGCTCGACGCGGCATGCGGCCGGCAGGGGCCGCGGCAGGCGATCGAGGAAGCCGTACAGCACGTCGTCCTCGCGGCACATGAAGACGGCCGGCGAACGGAGCGCGCGAATTGCGGGCATGGCGTCGAAGCGCATCGCCGCGCCGTAGGCGCCAGTCCAGTTCGCCCCCGCCATCAGGACGTCGGTGGCGTATTCGTGCAGACCCGCGTCGTCCGGCAGGGCCATCGCCAGGCGCGTCTGCGCCCGGCGGTCGAACCAGGGGAAGAAGCGGTGGAAATCGAGGATCCTCGACCAAAGGCGCGCGAGGTGCGATCCGTCCGCGGCCGGCTCGAAAGCCTGCAGGTAGGCGCTCAGGAAATCCGGTGACGGCGGACTGTCGGGGAGGGCCAGCCCGTCCATCAGGGTCAGCGCCGCCCGCCCCGGGTGATCCACCGCGAACTGCAGGGCAATCTTGGAACTCGTGTGGAAGCCGTAGACGGCGCAGCGTTCGAGCCCCAGGGCAGAGAGGGTTTCGGCGAGAGCCCGGGAGTATTCGCCGATCGACGACTGTCCAACCGGCAAGGGACTGGAGTTCCCATAACCCGGCGTGTCGAGCGCAATCACCGTGAAGTACTCGCCGAGCCATTCGAGGTTCGGCAGGTGCAGGACCGAGGACCGCGGCGAATCGTGCAGCATCACCACGACGGGGCCCTTGCCGCCGTAGCGGAAATGCGCCTGCCCGTGCGGCACCGAAACGAATCCTTTGGCTGTCAGGCCCACCTGCACCCTCCAATCCGCGCAGCGATAGGGTATATTTCCCCTAATTTTTCCGAAACTTACAGCATGAACCAACGAACACGCCTGCACGGCGGTTTTACGCTGATCGAACTCCTGATCGTCATCGTCATCCTGGGCCTGCTCTTGTCCCTGGTCGCCCCGACGATGTTCTCCAAGGTGAGTTCGTCGCAGCGCAAGACGGCCATGGCGCAGATGCAGATGCTGGCGACGTCGCTCGACACCTACCGGCTCGACCTCGGCGATTATCCGCCCAATCTGCAGGAATTGCGGCAGAGCACGCGGCCGGGATGGGACGGCCCTTACCTGCCGCGCGACATCCCGCTCGATCCCTGGGGCCACCCCTACCAGTACAAGGTGCCCGGCGACAAAGGGCAGCCGTACGGTCTCATGAGCTTCGGCAAGGACGGCAGCCCGGGCGGCGAGGGCGACGCCGCGGACATCGTCTTCCAATGAGTGCCCTCGCGGCGCTGCTGTCGGACTTCGGCGTGGGCGCGGCGGACCTCGACAAGGCCCGCGCGTACCAGCAGAAGTACGGCGGGCGCATGGAGCAGATCCTGGTCAACATGGGCAGCCTGTCCGCGGACGCGCTGCCGGAGATCTACGGCCGCCTCCTGCAGGCACCGGTGCTGCCCGCCCGCTTTGCCGCGGGCTGGGAGCCGCCCGCCGGATTCGAAGAGCTGCCGATCGATTTCCTGCTCGAGCGCGGCTGGCTGCCGGTGGAACGCCAGGACGGCCGCTGGGTGTTCGCCGCCTGCGCGCCGCTCGACCTCGAGGTGAACGAGTGGCTCGGCGCGAAGTCGGTGCCGTACGAACTGCGTCTCGTGAGCGAGGAGCAGTTCGACGCGCTTAAGGCGAGACTCGGGCGCCGGCAGGAAGCCACCGCGGAGGCCAGCCTGAGCTCGGTCGAGGAAGGGCGCCTGCGCGAACTCGCGTCCGAGGCCCCGACGGTCAACCTGCTCAACACGCTGATCGGCCGCGCGCTGAAGCAGGGCGCCTCCGACATGCACATCGAGCCGCAGGGTGCGCGGGCGAGGGTGCGCTTCCGCATCGACGGCGTGCTGCACGAGGTGGACTCGATCGCGCCTGCGATGGTCCTGCCGGTGATCACGCGCCTCAAGATCCTCGCCGGCATGGACATCGGCGAGCGGCGGCGCCCCCAGGACGGCAAGATCGACCTGCGCGTCGCGGGCGAGGACATCGACATCCGCGTGTCCGCGCTGCCCGTGACCGACGGCGAGAGCGCGGTGATGCGCTTCCTGCGCAAGGGTGCGCTGGTCTACGACATGAAGCTGCTCGGCATGTCTGCGGACGTCGAGGCGCGCGTGCTGGAGGACCTCGAGGTGACGGCCGGGGTCATACTGCTCACCGGGCCGACGGGCTCGGGCAAGACGACGACGCTCTACACTTTCCTGTCGCGCCTCAACAGTCCCGAGGTGAAGATCATCACGCTCGAGGACCCGGTCGAGTACCAGCTCGCCGGCGTCAACCAGGTGCAGGTGCAGCCCGGCATCGGCTTCGATTTCGCCACGGGCCTGCGCAGCATCGTGCGCCAGGACCCGGACATCATCATGGTCGGCGAAATCCGCGACCGCGAGACCGCGGCGATCGGCATGCAGTCCGCGCTGACCGGTCACCTCGTCTTCTCGACGGTGCACACGAACGACGCGCCGAGCGCCTACACGCGATTGCTCGACCTCGGCGTCGAGGAGTACCTGCTCAATGCGGCATTGCGCTCGATCGTCGCGCAACGGCTCGCGCGCCGCCTCTGCCCGCAGTGCGCCGTTCCGCATCCCGAGGCCGATGCCCTGATGGATCGGCTCGAGTTGCGCCGGTTTGCGGAGCACGTGGGCATCGCGGACCCGCGCCTCATGGACGCTCATGGCTGCGACGCGTGTGGCCACACCGGCTATCGCGGGCGCATGGCGGTGGTCGAGTACCTGCGTTGCGACGAGGGCATCAAGGCGCTCGACGTCGGCCCGCATTTCCTCGCCGAGGCGCGCCGTTACTGCGACTCCCAGGGCTGGCGCTCCCTGCGCGAGGACGGTTACCTCAAGGCGCTCCAGGGTCTCACGACGCTCGAGGAAGTGCTGCGAGTGGCTGGCTGATGGCGCGCTTCCGATACGTGGGGTTCGACCCCTCCGGCGCACGCGTGTCCGGAATCGTCGAGTCCGAAGCCATGGATCTCGCCCGCGAGGACCTGCGCGGGCGCGGCGTCATGGTGAGCGAACTCGCGGCCGAGGCGACGGGCCGCGACTGGCGCGAGACGCTGGGCCTGCAGTCGGATCGCGTCAAGCTCGACGACCTCGAGTTCCTGACCTCCGAGCTGAGCCTGCTGCTCGACAGCGGCGTGCGCATCGACCGCGCCATCGGCATCCTGCAGCGGACGGGCAGGAGTGGCGCGGTAGGTCGGCTCCTGTCCGCGCTGTCGAACGACCTCAAGCAGGGCCGGCAGTTGTCCGAGGCCGCGGCCGAGCACAAGGACGTCTTCGACCCGTTGTACGTGAACCTGATCGCGCTCGGCGAGGCGAGCGGCCAGCTGCCGGAGGTGTTCCGGCGCCTGGCGGAGGACCTCCGCTTCCGTCGCGACATCCGCCAGAAGGTGCTGCAGGCCGCGACCTATCCGCTCATCGTGCTCAGCGTCTGCGTCCTCGCGCTGCTCTTCATCTTCAACTTCGTCGTGCCGAACCTCGCGACGCTGTTCGCCGATGCAAAGGAGCTGCCGTGGTACACGACGGCCCTGCTCGGCGCGAGCGCTTTCATGCAGCAATACCAGTGGGCCGTCGGTATCGCGCTCGTGGCGGCAGGGGCGCTGCTCTGGCAGGCGCGCAGGAACCCGTCCGTCGTCGAGTTGCGGGAGCGCATGGCGATCGGGTCGCCGTTCCTCAGCGAGGCGACGACGACGGTCGAGCGCATCCGTTTCGCGAGCGGGCTCGGCATGATGCTCGAGTCCGGCGTGCCGGTGGATCGCGGGCTGCAGCTGGCGACCGGCAACATCCGCCACGGGCAGCTGCGTCGCGAGATCGCCATCGCGGTCGAGAAGGTGCGGCGGGGCGAGCAGCTGTCGCACGTGCTGCGCCAGACGCGCCTGTTCCCGGATTTCTACGCCTCGCTGCTCGAGGTGGGCGAGGAGAGCGGCGAGCTCGGCAAGGTGTTCACGGAGATCGCGCGCCGCAGCCGCGACGCGTTCTCGAGCTGGACGCAGCGCGTCACGACGCTGCTCGAGCCCGCGCTCATCCTGCTCATGGGCCTGATCGTGGGCGGGGTCGTCGTCATCATGATGCTCAGCATCACTTCCGTGGCGGACATCGGCCTGTAGGACCATGGTCCGCGCCCGCGGTTTCACGCTCGTCGAGCTGCTCGTCGTACTGGCGATCCTCGGCTTCATCATCGCGCTCGTGGGGCCGCTCACCGCCGACCGCCTCGACAAGGCGCGGGCCCAGGAAGAGTGGCTCATCCTCGACCGCACGGTGCGCGGGCTCGCGTTCCGCGCCTTCGCGGAGGGTCGCGCGGTCGAGCTGCGGGGCGAGGGCGCCGAGCTCAGGTGGAAGGTCGAGGGCGCCGACGAGCGGTCGCTGCCGCTACCGCACCTGTTCTTCGACTCGCCACAGGTCGTGCGGATCAACACGAACGGCATCGCGGAGCCCGCGAGCATTGCGATCCATCAGCGCGGCCGCGCACGCGTCCTCGAACTGAACGGCTGGCTCGGGGACGGCAAGTGAAGCGCCAGCGCGGGTTCACGCTGCTCGAGGTGCTGATCGCGGCGACGATCCTCTTCACGGCGCTCGCGGTCGCGACGGAGACCTATCGCAGCAACCTGCTCGCGAGCAGCCGCGCCGAGGGGCTGGTGTCGATGCTGACTCCGTTGCCGCTCATCACCTCCTCGATCCGCAGCCAGTTGCGGTCGAACCCGGTCGAGAAGCTCGACGGTGGCTCGGAGCTGCTCGGCGTGAAATACGAGTGGGAGGCGAACACGGTCCGCTACGGCTCGCCGCCCCGCCGGTTCGACCCGGACGCGACGGACTTCCGGGAATATCCGCCGCGGTTCCGCCTGTACGACATCCGGCTGACGTTGCGCCGCGCGGGACAGGAACGCGTATTCCTCTACCAGGAGATCGCATGGGAACGCATGCGAAGGTAAAGGGATTCACCCTGATCGAGCTGCTGATCGCACTCGCGATCTTCGGCATGGTCGTGGGCATCGCGAGCTACGGCTATTCGCTCTTCACGCGCAACTGGGAAGGGCGGCTCGGACGCTTCCAGAGGGCGCAGGACCAGTACCAGAGACTCGACCTGGTGGTTGCGGCGCTCGAGAACACGCTGCCCTACGTCGTCCGGGACGCCTCCGGCGCCGGAGGGTTCTACTTCCTCGGGCGCGAGGAGGGCCTGACCCTGGTCACGATGAGCCCGGTATTCAGTCCGGGCGACCTCGCGGTCATCCGCGTCTTCCGCGAGCAGGCGGGCGACGGAAGGTGGAATCTCCTGTACGAGGAGGCGCCGCTTGCGGGCGTGCAGCTGCGGTTCGCTTCGCAGACGCTGCCGTTCAGCCACCGGATGGTGGTGTTGCGCGACGTGCCGGACCTGCGCTTCGCGTACTACGGCTGGCGTTCGCTGGACCAGCGTCTCGCGGCAGCCAACGCGCCGGAGCTCGGCTATGCCCCCGCCTGGCTGCCCGAGCTCGCCGGGCTCGTCCAGCGCGTCCACCCGCAGCGCATCGCGCTCAGGTTCGGCGACCAGGAGGCGGTGATCTTCGTGCCCGAACGCGCGGACGTTTCCTTCCGCCGCTTCATAGGACGCGAATGAGGCGTCAATCCGGCATCGCGCTGATCCAGGTGCTGCTCGTCACGGGCATCATCGGGCTCCTGATGCTGCAGATGGGGCTCACGGCCCGCGAGCAGGTGGCCCGGGCGCAGGCCCTGGCGGACCGCGCGGAACTGCAGCTCGCAGCGCAGTCCCGCGAGGCCGCGCTGCTCTACTCGCTGCTTACGGAGCCGATGGTGCAAGTGGAGGAAAGCAAGAATCCGTACGCGGCGGCATGGAATTTCCGGGGGCAGCCTTTCACTGTGGACGAGGTTACGTTCACGATCCAGGACGAATCGGGCAAGATGAGGATTCCGGACCAGCAGGGCGGCGACTTCGAACGTCTCCTCGCGGCGCTCGGCGTGGAACCCACCCGTGCCCGGAAGCTGACGCTGGAACTCATGGCAATGCAGGGCGTGAACCAGGACCTCCGGACGCTCGGCAACGCCGGGGACGCAACGATGAAACCCGCGCCCGGGCTGTTCCCGCTGCAGTACGTCGGACAGCTGCGGCTGCTCCCGGACCTGGATGCGGACCTCTATCGGCGCTTGCGTCCGCTGCTGACCCTGTATCCTACGCCGGGTTTCAACCCGACGACGGCACCGCCCGACCTGCTGAGCGCGCAAATGACGAAGAGCCAGGTGACCGGAGTCGAGGATGCCCGCAAGAGCGACACGATGGACGCGCAGGCTCTCTGGAAACTGACCGGCGAGCAGGCGAACGAGACGACGGTGCTGCTGCCGGGCCCCGGCCTGACCGTGCGACTCGACATGGGGCTGCGCGAAGTGCACTTGACGCGCACGACCACCTATAGCGTGCGCCCGTACCAGGACGAGGCGCTCGCCGTCTGGCAGCGTTCGGGCGCGGACGGAAAGGAAGAATGATGAACGGTTCGACAGGACAGGCGACGGGCATCGGCGCGCGCATCAGGCGGGCGCTGGGTCGCCGTATCGTCTGGTTGACCGACGAGCGACGGGACGCCGAGGGTGAGGCGACCCGGGCAGCTGCCCTGGTAACCGTCCTCGGGCGCGAGCACTACACCGAGCGCCGCAGGAAGTACCCGATTCACTCGCGCCGGGATCTCGATGCCGTCCTGCGGCAGGAACTCGCCGACGCGCCTCCAACGCTCACTGCGGTCGGGCCCGTGGAAGACGACAAGCGCGAAGTCGCCTTCTTCGAGGTCAAGGCGGATGCGCTCGGCCGCGCGGGCCCCTGCATCTGGCTCGTGCCGGAGAGCCTTGCCCTGGCGTCGGCGCTGAGCGCAGGACAGCTCGCGGATGTCGAGCGGGAAGGTTTCCGATATTTCCTCGCATGGAGCGGCGCAAGCCAGCCGTCCGGCGGAGCGGTGACGTCGCCGGAACTTTTCGCACTGGCGACCGGCCTCGATGGCGGCGACATCGTTTCCATTTCCGGAGACGCGCTGCGCGCTCGCGTGCTTGCGGGGCTGCGCCACTTGCCGGTCAACTCGTGGCTGCGCCTGTTCGCGCCGTCGAGTCGGCCGCGCCTGCAGATCGAGTGGCGGCCGCTCGCGACGATGGCGGGGATCGGCCTGGTGGCCTACCTGGCACTGGCGTCGGGGTACCTGTCGCTCAGCCGCAGCGCGCGGGAGAAGGAGCTCGCCGGGCTCGGCGGCGAGGTGGAAAAGCTGCTCGTCGCGCAGCGCGACGTCGATCGTGTGCTGGCGGAGCAGGCGGGCCTTGCAGCGGTGATGGCCGATCGCCGCGCCACGTACCGCATCTGGCAGGTGGTCGCGGTGGCATGGGGCAAGGGCGCGGCGATCACCGGCGTGCAATTGCAGGACTCGAAGCTGACCATCCGCGGCAACGCGACGGTGGCGACCGACATTCTCGCGGCCGTCGATGCGATCAAGGGCTTCGGCAACGCGAAGTTCTCGGCGCCCGTTCGGCGCGATTCCCAGGGGCGGGAAGAATTCACCCTGACGTTGACCCTGCAGCCGGAGACGGATCGTGGCTGACGCACGCGTCCGCTGGCTGGTCGTCGTCGCGCTCGTGCTCGCGGCGCTGCGTTTCGTGATCGTGCCGTGGACCCAGGCGCAGGTCGAGCAGCGACAGCAACTCGAGGTGCTGACGAAGCGGCTCGATCGCTCTGCCGGCGTGGTCGCCAATGCGCAGGCCATACGCGGTGCGCAAGGCAAGGTCATGGCTGCCGCCGCCGCTGCCCGCAAGCCGTTCCCGGAGATCGCCGACCGGGACCGGTTCCGCCTCGAGTCGCAACGCATGCTGGCCGCGATCGCCGGACGTGGGGGCGCCCGGGTGGTGCTGTTCGACTGGGTGGTCGACGGTGACGCGGCGAAGGCCGGCCTCGCCTACGGGCGGGTGAACGCGACTCTCGAGGGGCCCCTCGAGAGTCTCGTATCCGTGCACGGCCAGATCGAAGGCGAGATGCCGTTCGCGGCCGTGCGCGAGGTCAAGCTCGAGTTGCCCCGGGGCGGGGCGTCGGGGCTCAACGCCGAGCCTGCGACGCTTGCGCTGGTGATGGACCTCTACTACCGGCCGACCGCAGCCGCACAGTCGCCGTCGGGGAGCGGGTCATGACCGCGCAACGCGTTCGCATCATCTTCGCGGCGTGTCTGTTGCTGCTGGCAATGACGGATTTCACGCGGAGAATCTGGGTGCCACGCCATTTCGAGGCCCGGGCCGCGACGAGTTTCGTTCCGGCGACGGTGGCTCCGCCGCCGGCCACGAGCCGGATCCGCCAGGACCTTGCGACTTGGTTGCCGAAGCTGCGCCCGGTGGCCGAAGGCTCCGGTCCTGCCGCGGACCAGGACTGGTCGCTCACCCTGCTCGCCGTATTCGACGACCGGAGCGCCAGGTTTGCAGTGATCCGCGCAACCCCCGCCGCCGGCGGCAGCAGCGTTCTGAAGCGCGTCGCCGAAGGCGACAAGCTCTACGGTTACGAGGTGGCCCGCATCGCGCCGCTGGCCGTCGCCCTGACGGGCCAGCAGGGCGAGCAGGAATTGCGCCTTTTCAAGCCGGGCAGCGTCGGCGCGCGGGGTGCCGGACCGGCCGCCCGCGAGTCGCTTCCGGCGACGATCCAGCCAGGGGCTGGCGGGGCTCCGGCAGCGGCCACCGCGCCGTCGCCGCAGCGCATGCAGGGCCAGCTCGCCGGGCCGGTTACCGCGCCGGCGGCCCCCGCGACCGTCGACATGACGAAGCTCAAGTCGGGTGATCCGACGCAGCTCCCCGAAAGCATGCGAGGTCTGAAGATCGTGGTGACTCCGCCGCCACCGCAGAAGAATGGGACCCCGTCGTCCGCAAAGCCTGCGGAGCAGGCGCCGCGGAAGCCGTAGAATTGACGCAACGACCGCCTGACGAAGTATGAACAGACCAATTTTCTCCCTTTGCGTCGCCGTCCTCGTGACCGGCTGCGTGCAGACTCCGGAGCGGCTCAAGATCCCGCCGCCGCTCGTGGCGGGCGCGACCTCGGGCACGACCACGGAAACCGAGCAGACCGAGGCGAACGATACGGCTCCCCAGGCGGAATCGGCCCGCGGGACGACCGATTCGATGACGCGGCTGCCGCCGCCGCCGCGCACGACGCCACAGCTTCAGCAGCAGGACTGGTCCGGGAGGTTCCCCGCCAACGACTCGCTGTCCGTGGCGGTCGATGCGATGCCCCTGAAGGATTTCATCAACTACTCCTTCAGCGAGGCACTCAAGGCGAACTACGTGCTCGCGCAGGGGGTGCCGGGGCTCGACGACCCCGTGACGCTCAACATCGAGAAGCCGATCAGCAGTCGCGCCTACTACAAGCTGGTGACGGAAATGCTCGCCGCCCGGAAGATCGGCACGACCTTCCGCGACGGCGTCTTCTACCTCGCGCCGATCGGCGGCACCACCAAGGGCAACATCCCGATCGGCTTCGGCCGGCGCCCCCAGGACGTGCCCGAGGTCGCAGGCAAGATCATGCAGGTCGTGCCGCTCCGCTTCGGCCTCAACTCGAGCATCGAGCGCACGATTACCGATCTCGCCGACGTGCAGGTCAAGCAGGACGCGCAGCAGAACGCACTGTTCATCACCGGCGAGCGTGATGCGATCCTGAGGGGCCTCGACGTCGTGAGCCTGCTCGACCAGCCGGCGTCCCGTGCACGCGAGGTCGGGCTGATCAACCTCAACTACGTGACGGCGAAGGAGATCAGTGCCCAGCTCGTCACGATCCTGCAGAACGAAGGCATACCGGCCGCGGTCGACACCGGTGAGTTGAAGAGCGTCGCCATTGTCCCGCTGTCACAGCTCGGCGCGATCGTCGTGTTCGCGGGATCGGCGGACCTGTTGCAGCGCGTGCAGTACTGGGTATCGCAGCTCGACAAGCCGAACCAGGGTCCCGAGGAACGCTACTTCATCTATCACCCGCGTTACGCGCGTGCTTCCGACCTCGGTCAGTCGCTCGTGCCGCTGCTCGGCGGAGTCCTGCCGGCCATGGGCAACCTGGCGCGCGACACCCGTTCGGCGCTGGGGTCGGAGGGGACGAACCGAGGGTCCATGACCCAGCCGGGTACGACCACCGCTGGAGCGGCAACGGCGTCCGGTGGCGCGGGCGCCGGATACCCGGTGACACAGCAGAACGTCCTGCGGCGGGACGCTGGCGCGCAGTCGGTCGCGTCGGAGGCGATCTCCGTGAAAGGCGAGGGCGTCACGTTGTCGGTCGATCCGCGGTCGAACTCGCTGATCTTCTACACGACGGGTTCGCGCTACCAGACGCTGCTGCCGATGGTGCAGCGCCTCGATGTACCACCGAAGCAGATCCTCCTCGAGACCATGATCGCGGAGGTCACGCTGACCGGAGAATTCGCGTACGGCGTGGAGTTCGCCTTCACGAACGGCAACGTGAGCGGCGGCACGCTCGGCAACCTCGGCCTGCCCTCGGGCGGCATGGCACTCAACTGGATCAACAGCGTCACCCAGCAGGTCCGCGTCAAGCTCTCGGCGAGCAACAACCTGGTCAACGTGCTGTCGAACCCGACGCTCGTGGTGCGCGATGGCGTCGAGGCGTCGATTGCCGTCGGAAACGACGTTCCGACGGTCGGCGCGACGGCGACGGACCCCCTGACGTCCGATACCCAGATCACGCAGGTTCTCTACCGCAAGACCGGCCTGGACCTCAGGATCCGGCCCACGATCAATGCCGAAGGCGTGGTCGTGATGACCATCAGCCAGAGCATCTCGAACACGGTCCCCGGGGCGTCGGACGTGCAGGGTGCCCCGGTGTTCTTCGAGCGCGCGGTGACGACCGAAGTGGTCGCCCGGTCGGGCGAGAGCATTCTCCTGGCCGGACTCGTCTCGGAGCGCCACAACGACGGCTCCGCGAGCGTGCCGGGCTTCGCGCAGATCCCGGGCCTCGGCTGGCTCTTCCGTTCGGACAGCAAGAGCAAGGAGCGGACGGAGCTCGTCGTCCTGATCACGCCGCGGGTCATCGAGGACCCGAAGGAATGGAACGAGATCCGGCTCGGAATGCAAGGCGCGATGCAGAACCTCGAGCTTCCCGAACCGACCGCAGCCGCGGTCAAGCGTGGCGACGGCACAACGCCCGTACCCGCGCCGGCGGCGTCCGCGCCACAGCCGGCGGAGGCCGATTCGGAGGCGGTTCGCAAGTGATGACGACGCCTCCAGGGATATGCTCAAGTCGGCGGCAAATCACGCTTTTTGCTATTGACAAGAGACATAAGCAGCCTAAACTTCCGCTTCGAACTGGCTTGGAACGAGCCGGTCTGATGTTAGTTGTGAACAACCAACAGGAATCGAAGGTACCCCACGGGGGGCCGGACGTTCGCTAACCAGTCCACCATCCACGGAGAAACAGGGTCTATGAAATTGAACCTCAAGATCGTTGCTGCCACGGCTGCAGTTGCGATGATGAGCACTGGCGTCGCGCACGCGGCGGCGTCAGTCGCTGCCGGAGCCGCGACGTACTCGAAGGAGGGTTTGACTCTTGCGGGCACGACCCCGGTCAACCTTCCCATCATCACGGTGACGTTCGGCAACGCGCTGACGTACCAGGACGACGTGATCATCACGGTTCCTGGCATCACGTCGGTGGACGCTTACCCGCCGCCCGCGAACCTGGTGACGTGCGCGCCTGCGGTGGTTGGCAACCCGGCTCCCTCGGTCGGCTATGTCGCGACCGTGAACGGTGGCTGGGCCTTCCGCGTGACGAGCGTCGCTGGCGTCACGATCGGCGATACGTGCACGTTCGGAAGCAACGGTGCGACTCCTCCTCCTCCTGCGGCCGTGTACCTCCAGGCTCAGGCGGCGTCGCTGGCGAACTCCAGCGGCACGATCAGCTATCGCGCCTATCGTTACCAGACGGGCCAGCTGGTCGACAGAGCGGACAACACCACGAGCCTCACGATCAAGAGCCAGTTCGGCGTGCACGTCACGACGGCGCTGAACGCGACGATCGACGTCTACAAGGACCGCCTGGCGTTCGTGGATGACGAGACCGTGGGCAGCGGCGCTGGCGCCGCCAACCCGGACCAGGCCGACACGCTGCAGTTCGAGCCCACCGTTGATGCCAATGGCACGGTCTTCGACGGCCCGACCGTCACCGTGGACAGCCAGACGGCTACGATCGGCGGCGACTTCAACTGGAGCGACACCGCTGCCCCGGCGGGCACCTGCTTCGACAGCGGCATCGTGGCCTTCGCCGGCTGGTCGGTGGCCTCCACGTCGAATTGCGCTTCGCTGGTCCTGAATGGCCCGACGGGCAACACGACGAACGACGGCTACTTCTACGTGCCGGGCAACAAGATCCTCAACCCGACGGACTACACGGGTTCGATGTCGTGGAAGTACCACTACGGCAGCGCCACGGGCACGACGAGCCTGTCCTGGGATCCGGGCATCTGGGACATCAATGGTGCCCAGGTCTACATCCAGTACATGCCGTACGGCACGGGCATCAGCCGCATCATCTACGCCGCGAACCGGGGCCCGATCGATGCAGACGCCACTGCTGACATCTACTACGGTGGCTCGGTCCATCAGTGCGCCGTCGGCGCGGTCAACCACAAGACGGTCAACGAGCTGTCGGGTGCAATTGACGCGTGCGTCGCGGGCATGGGCGTCACCGCCGGCAAGGTTGCCATCCTCCTCACGTTCACCGCTCCGGACAGCGACATCGAGGTCTACAGCGCGTACAACGTGGGCGGCAGCGACCGCGGCACGGTTGTGAACACGAGCAACGGCCGTACGTTCTTCTACGGCACGGGCTTCCCGTTCACGCCGCCTCTGTGATCTAGCGATCACGGTCTGATGACTCTGACGGCGGGGAGCAATCCCCGCCGTCTTTTTTTGTGCCACTGTTTTGCGCGGGCCCGGGCGCCTCGTTACGATGACGGGACCC
>VEPJ01000097.1 GCA_012026925.1 Gammaproteobacteria bacterium
CGAGGGCTTCCTGCGCCAGTCGTCGTTCTCGAAGGTCGACCGCTACTGCTCGCCGGCGCGGCAGGTCGCGATGATCACGATCCTGCTGCACTTCATGGACCGCGCGGATGCCGCCGTGCAGGCGGGCATCCCGCCGGCACGCCTGGTGGAGATGAAGATCCTCCGCCAGCTGCAGCGGCTCGGCGAGGAGTTCGGCGAGGGAGACCTGAAACGCCTCAGTCAGCTGCACCGCGAGGTGGACTACGAGTTCGACTCGCTGCAGCCGGTGCAAAGCCATGTTCGCTGACCTGCTGCTCGAAGGTGCCGTGTCGCGGATCGAGGGGCCGCTGCTCTTCGCCGAGCGCGAGGCCCGCGTCGGCCTCAACGCCGCGGTCGAGATCCTCGGCAGCGACGGTGGAACGCGGCTCGGCCGCGTCGCCGCGCTCGACGAGACGTCGATGGTCATCGAGGTTCTGCAGCCGACCGCAGGCCTCGGGCTAACGGGCACGAGCCTGCGCCTCCGGCCCGAGCCACTGCTGTTCGGCGTCGGGCCGAACATGCTCGGCCGCGTGTTCGACAGCCTCGGCCGGCCAATCGACGGCGGCCCGCCGGTTTCCGCGCGGGCGCGCATGCGCATCGAGGGGCTGGCGATCAACCCGTCGTGGCGGGCGCTGCCCCGCGACTTCATCGAGACCGGCGTCTCCGCGATCGACCTCATGAACAGCCTCGTGCGCGGGCAGAAGCTGCCGCTCTTCTCCGCCGGCGGCCTGCCCCACGACCGGCTCGCGACCGAGATCGCGCAGCGCGCGCGGCTGCGCGGCGAGCAGCGCGAGGAATTCGCCATCGTGTTCGTGGGCATGGGGGTATCGCACGACACCGCCGAGCAGTTCCGCCGCGCGATGGAGTCGAGCGGCGCGCTCGGCCACACGGTGCTGTTCCTGAACCTCGCCGATGAGCCCGGCATGCAGCGGCTGCTCACGCCGCGTTACGCGCTCACCGCCGCCGAGTACCTCGCGTTCGTCGAGGGGCGGCACGTGCTCGTGATCATGACGGACATGACGAACTACTGCGAGGCGCTGCGCGAGGTCTCGGCGAGCCACGGCGAGATCCCGGGCCGCAAGGGCTACCCGGGCTACATGTACTCCGACCTCGCGGCGCTCTACGAGCGCGCGGGCTGCATCCGCGGCGTGGCCGGCACCCTCACCCAGCTGCCGATCCTCACCATGCCGGGGGACGACATCGGCCACCCGATCCCGGACCTGACCGGCTACATCACCGAGGGCCAGATCGTCCTCGACCGCGAGCTCGACCGGCGCGGCATCTACCCGCCGATCAAGGTGCTGCCGAGCCTGTCGCGCCTGATGGATGCCGGCACCGGCGAGGGATACACGCATGCCGACCATCCCGCCCTCGCCCACCAGCTCTTCGCCGCCTACGCGCGCGCGATCCGCGTCCGAACGCTCGCGAGCGTAATGGGCGAACAGGGGCTGCCCGACGCCGACCGTGCGTTCCTCGCGTTCGGGCAACGCTTCGAGGAGCAGTTGCTGCAGCAGGCGGCCGGACGCACCCTCGAGCAGAGCATGGAGGAAGGCTGGAAGGCCCTGCGTGGCCTGCCGAGGACGGAGCTCACCCGCCTCTCGGACGCGCAGATCAAGCGGTACCTCGCGGAGGGCGCCGATGCCTGACATGGGCGGCGAGGTCCTGGCGACGCGCGTCGCCTTCCTCGAACTAAGGGACGAACGCCGCCTGGTGCAGGAGGGCTACGAGCTCCTCGACGAGAAGCGCGTGCTGCTCGCGACCGAGATCCTGCGGCAGCTCAGGCACTACGGCGCGCTGCAGGAGCAGCTGAGGCAGCACGAGCAGGCTGCGCGCACCGCGCACGAGGCGGCCGTGGACGCGTACGGTTTCGACGACCTCACTGGCGAGGCGAAGTGGAGCCTCGAGGACACGCTCGTACGCACGAGCACCCAGACGTTCCTCGGGCTGCACCTGGTCGAGGCCACGCTCGAGCAGCCCGCCGCGCCCGAGCAACCGCGATCCCTGCTGCCCCTGCCCGAGGCGCGGGCGTGCGCGAAGGCGTTCCGCCGGCTCCTGGAGGACCACGTCTCGATAGCTGCCTGCGCGGGAAACCTGCGGCGGCTGGCGCGCGAATACACCCGCACGGAACGTCGCGCACGGGCGCTGGAGAACGTGGTGCTGCCGGAGATCGACCAGTCGCTGCGGTTCATCGAGGAGCAGCTCGACGCCGTTGACCAGGAAGAAGCCATCCGGGTGCGCAACGCCGCCGGCGCGCGGGGCTGAGCCTTTGCGCCTCGTCTTTGGTGCCAGCGGCTACATCGGCAGCAATCTCGTCCCGGCATTGCTCGGGGCGGGCCACCGAGTGCGCGCGACCGCTCGCAACGTCGAGGTGCTCGAGGCCCGTGGCTGGCGCGGTGTAGATCTGGTCGCGGCGGACGCGCTCGATCCGGCCTCGCTGCCCCGCGCACTCGAGGGCGTCGATACCGCGTACTACCTCGTGCACTCGATGGCCGCGGGACGCGATTTCGCGGAGATCGACCGGCGTGCCGCCGCTAACTTCGCCCGCGCGGCGGCCGAGGCCGGCGTCCGGCGCATCGTGTACCTCGGCGGCCTGATCCCGCCCAACCCCCGTTCGGAGCACCTCCGCTCGCGCGCGGAAACGGGCGAGGTGCTGCGTGGCTTCCCGGTTCCCGTCACGGAGATCCGTGCGGGGATGATCATAGGACCCGGTTCCGCGGCCTACGAGGTGATTCGCGACCTGGTCAACCACCTGCCGGTCATGGTCACGCCGAGCTGGGTGCGTTCCCGCTCGACACCGATCGCGTTGCCCGACCTGCTCGCCTACCTCGTGACCGTCCCGGGCCTCGCCGGGACCGCCGGGCGCGTACTCGACGTCGGCGGCCCCGACGCGGTGACGTACGAGGACATCATGCGCTGCTACGGCCGTCTCGTCGGGCGGCGCGTGCGCATCGTCGCGGTGCCCGTGCTCACGCCGCGGCTGTCGTCCTACTGGCTGCGATTCGTCACCTCGGTGCCGACCAACGTGGCACGCGCGCTGGTCGAGGGCCTCGAGCACGACTTCGTCGCCGACGACGCGGAAATCCGGCGACTGGCGCCGCGGCGGCTGATGGGGCTCGAGGAGTCGATTCGTGCGGCGATCGACGCGGACACTCGCCACGAGGTCATCGCCCGCTGGGTGGAAGGCGCGATCGCCTGCCGCAACTTCCACCCGGAATACGGCTATTACGCGATGCGCGCCGGAGCCGAGGCGAGCGGCCCGGCGAGCCCCGACGCGGTCTTCCGGACGGTCTGCACGATCGGGGGCGACCGCGGCTACTTCTTCGCGGACACGCTGTGGACGATTCGACGCGCCGTCGACTGGCTCGTCGGCGGACCGAGCTTCCGCCGGAGTCGCCGCCACCCCACGGAACTCAGGGTCGGCGACGTCATCGACTCGTGGCGCGTCATCGCGCTCGAACCGGGCCGGCGCCTGACGCTGCTGATGGAAATGAAGGGTCCCGGGGCGGGCGTGCTCGAATTCGTCGTCTGGCCGGGCCCCGGCGGCTCGGGTTCGGCGGTCAGCGCCACGGCGTACTGGCACCCGGCCGGTTTGCCCGGCCTCGTCTACTGGTATGGACTCGGTCCGGCCCACGCCTTCCTGTTCCAGGGCCTCACGCGGACGATCCAGCGCATGGCGACGCAAGTCGTCTAGCACCGCCGGCGGCTTGGGAGCAAAATCGGCGCTCCGCGGTCCAAGACCGTCGGGACCGAATCACTTCCAGGAGACTCGAGATGAACAAGCTGACGTTGTCCGCCCTGATCGCCGCCCTGGCGCTGGCCGCCGCCCCGACCTACGCCGCCGACGTCGCGGCGGGCAAGAAGATTGCCGAGGGCGGGTGCGCCGACTGCCACGGCGAGAAAGGCGAGGGCGACGACGAGAACCCGAAGCTCGCCGGCATGGCGGTGGACAAGTTCACCAAGGCGATGACCGACTACCAGAGCGGCGCGCGCAACAAGGACGCGAAGATGGCGAAGGCCGCCAAGAAGCTGAGCGCGGCCGACGTGGCGAACGTCGCCGCCTACTACGCGACCCTCAAGTAATCGCGTTGCCCGCGCCGGCGTCCGCCGGCGCGGGCCCGCCACGGCCTGCAGCCCCGATGCTGCAGGCCGCGGGGCACCCCCCCCATCATTCCTCGGTCTTCTTCGCTGCGCCGGGCGCGAACGAATAGCGCAGCGACGCGGTGACGTAGTCCACGCTGTAGTTGTACGGGTCGGCGCCGAGCGCGAGCACGTTCGGCAGCGTCGCCGGCCCGATGCCGTCGAGCGCCCAGTCGTTGCTGTCGAAGCGCTCGTGCCACCACGTGAGCACGACGTCCAGCCTCTCCGACAGGTCGTACGTGAAGTCGGCCTTGAAGCTGTTCAGGTCGCTCGTCACCTTCGGGAAGTTGCCCGCTGCGACGCCCCGGATCGTCGTCCGCGAGTCGCCCGTCGCATAGGTGTAGTCGAGGTTCAGGCTCGCGCGGTCGGAGATGCGGGTCGTGAAACCGACGCCGACCGTCATGAACTCGTCGTCGACGACGCCCCTCCAGTCGGGCGACGCGAACGCGCTGCTGCCGGACTGTTTCGTGTCGATCTTGTCCTGGCCGCCGTTCACGTACGCCGACATCTTCTCGTTGATCGCCCAGTTGACGTCGACGCCGTAGCGGCGGTCGATGCCGGACGTGAGCCCGATCTGCGACTGGTCGTAGCCGTTGTCCGCATAGAAGACGCTCGCGCTCACCGTCAGCGGCAGCGTACCCAGCGCGAGGTTCGCGACGAGATTGCCGTACGACTGGTACAGGTACGCCATGTTGTACTTGCGCATCAGCGGGTTCTGGCCGTCCGCCTGCGCGACCGACACGTCGTAGCTGCCGGACGGCTTGCGCTCCAGCGCTCCGCCGCGCACGACGATGCCGAGGTAGCCCGTCGGACGGTATTCCGCGCGGGCCCAGCCGTCGGTCAGGCGCTCCTTCGAAACCTCCTGCTCCGTGCCCGTGCGCTTGAGTTCCTTGTACTCGCCACCGAGACCGACGTTGAGGTCCTTGTAGACGTCGTAGTCCGCGCTGCCGAACAGGCGGAACCGCTCGAAGCCGTAGGCCGGGTTCGTCACCGCGCCATAGGTCGGGAAGGCGTCGGTATAGACGATCGAGCCGAACGCCGCCTGCCTGCTGCCGTCCTTGCTCTCGTCATAGGTGACGGAGCCCCGGAGCCGCAGCGGGTTCATCGGGCGCGAGGTGACGGTGAGATCCGCCCGCGTCACGTCCACGTCGCCGCGCAGGTTCGACATCGGAAGCGGCTGCGTCGCGATGGTCGGGTTGACCGTGTACGGGAGGAAGCTCACGTCCTGCGTACCCTTGCCCGTGGCGGCCGAGAGCGCGACGGTCGTGTTCCCCGGCAGCCCGAACATGCCGGCGGAAATCGCGAACTCGTTGTAGCTGTTGTCCGGCGCGAGCGCCATCCGGCCCTCGGTCGCGCCCGGCACGCCCGGCTTGAACGGGTTCTGCCAGTCCAGGGACGCGGCTTTCGTGTTGTAGAACGACCCGTAGTAGCCGACCTCGGCGAACCAGCGGCTCGTCTGGTAGCGCACGGTCGCCGTCACGCGGTCCGTGGCATCGTCGAGCGGCTTCAGGAGCTGCGTGGACGTGCCGCCGATGGCGCCGAACTGGCTGCGGAAGCCGCTGCGCTCGTCGCGCTTGTAATCGACGGCGAGCACGACGTCCTGGCCCAGGAAGTACTTGCCGTTGAGTCCGTAGCGGTCGTGGTCGTAGCCCACGTCCACGTTGTGCAGGTCGTCCGGCAACGAGGTCATGCCCGAGGTGCTGCCGCCGAATACCCAGTTGGCGGGCAACGTGAGGTCCTTGCTGCCGGCGCCCTTGAACGGCGTCTCGGTCGTGTCCCAGATGCTGACGGGAATGCGGTCGTAGCTGAGCCCGAACTGGTACGCGCCCTGCTTGCCGCCCTCGATGCTGATCGCGCGCGAGTCGAGGCCGAGGTCGGTCAGCTCGTAGCTGATCCCGTAGCCGGAGTCGGACGTGTAGCCGCCCTCCGCGTCGGCAACGACGTAGCCGCCCTTGTCGGTGAGGCCGGTGTAGTCGCCGAACTTCGCGGACGATTCGCTCAGGTAACCGCCGCCGACCGTCACGGTCGACTCGTAGGACTTGCCCGGGAACGGGCACTTGGAGCACTTCCACTCGCTCGTGTCCGGCGCGGCGGGTTCGGCCGAGGCCGCGCCGGCGGCGGCGAGGCAGGAGGCGACCGCGAGCGACAGGAGAAGACTGCGGGTTTCCATAGTGTTCACCGTGTAAGCGTCGCGCCCGACGGATGGTTCGAGCCGTGCACCTGCGAGTGGCAGTTCATGCAGTTACCGAGCACGATCGTGGATACCGTCGGGCCGGTTCCTCCAGGCAGCCCGGCCGGCCCATAGGACAGGCTCGGGTGGCCCTGCTGCGAGTGGCAGGACTGGCAAAGGAGCGGACCGCGCGCCGTCAGCATCCCCGGGTTCGAGGCGCCGTGCGGCGCATGGCAGTTCGCGCAGTTCTCGGGCACCGGCGCGTGCTCCCAGAGGAACGGACCGCGCTTCTCGGCGTGGCACTCGTAGCAGGTCTGGTTGATCGTCGACTTGACGAGCTGCTTCTCGGCCGTCGTCCCGTGCGGCTGGTGGCAATCGCTGCACGCGAGCTTGCCCTGCTTCACCGGGTGCGCGTAGGGCTTCAGGAATTCGCCGCGCTGCGCGACGTGGCAGGTGTAGCAGACGTCGGGCTGCGTGCTGCGCGCGAGCACCGGGTCCTTCGCGGCGTGCAGGTCGTGGCACGCTGCACACGGCACGTTGTTTGCGTCGTGCGGGCCGGCGTGCCAGTTCGCACTCATCGATTTCTCGTGGCAGGTGAGGCACTGCGCGTTCTGCTTCGCGACGGGCGTCACCGCCTTGCGGCCGAACTGCACCATCGGCGGCCGGCTCTCGCCCTTCTTGACCTTCTTCGTGTGGTTGCCGCCCGGCCCGTGGCAGGCCTCGCACTGCAGCTGGCCCTTGCCGAACGGGCTGCGCGCATCGTTCGGCTGGGCGTGCTTCGTGAGGAAGATCGCGTTGACGTGGTCGTCGTCGTGACAGCTCAGGCACGTGTCCGCGCCCTTCTTGCTGTACTCGACCGGCGCCGGGGCCTCGGCGGCGGGCTTGGCTTCGGCGGCCGGTGCAGTCGCCTGGCCGAGCGTGACCGCCGGCCACAGCGCTGCAACCGCGATCAGCCGATGGAGCAGAGTATGGGTGCGGTTCATGTGCGCCTCAGTGTTGCGTGCGGCGTCCGGAAGTGGAGCGTGAATCTCGCGTTTCATCTCGGGCACTCCCTCCGGTCAGTTCGGCGTCTCGTCGTCGAAGCTGTAGGCCCCGACCTGGTGCATCGTCTTGACGTCGGCCGGCTTGCCCGGGCCGTGGCACAGGTCGCAGGTCTCGAGCGGCGAAGTGACGATGCCGCTGGCCGGCTTCGCGACGTTGAAGCTGCCGCCGTTCTGCGTCATGTGCAGCGCCGCCGTCGAGTCCGTGTGGCAGCCGGAGCAGACCGCCGTGTTCGGCGTGATGCCCGAGTCGTCGGTCTGCGACGCGATGCTCGCGCCGGTGCTGGTCGTCGTCGCCTGCACCCTGGTCGCATCCACCGGGTAGTAGGTGCCCGGGGCGTGGCAGGTTTCGCACTGCGCGATCTTGTCGCCGGCGGGATACGTGACCTCGGCGAAGTCGACCGGACCGCCGAAGCCGTACACGACGAAGGGCGACGCGCTCGGCTGCAGCCCGGACGCATGGATCATGTGCACCATGCGCTTGAAGTCGATGGTCTGCTCGCACCTGCCATCGATGGTCGAGACCTTGCCCTGCGGGCAACTCGCGGAGGCGACCATCGTCGAGCCCGTGCGCCGACTGATGTCCGTCGCGGCCGGGTTGTGGCAGATCACGCAGACCTGCGGCTCGTCCGTCCGGTTGCTGCCGTGCAGGCTCAGCACCTTGTGGCACTGGTTGCAGCGTGCGATCTCGACGACCACGCGCCGCGGCACGTTCGTGCCCGTCACGGCCGCAGTCTTGTAGACGTTCGTCACCGGGATGCGGTCGGTGTACTTGCCGTCGCCGTCGACGTCACCGGCCGGGTGCCCCTCGAACGCGAGCACGGCGGTGCCGGTCACCGTCGCCGGGATCGCGACGGACGAGGTCATCGTGTAGGAGCCGTCCGCGTTCGCAACCACGCCCGGGGCGGGCGTCGTCGTCGAGCACCCCGCGAGCGGGTTGAGAGAGATCGGCTGCCCCGGACCGGACGCGCCGCTGCCGGCATTGTTCATGTCGGCCGCGGACCAGCCGATGTCGAGCGCGAGGCGGGCCGTGCCGCTCGTGCACGCCGCGCCCGAGAAGTACGGGCTGGTGACGATGTTGTAGGGCGCGTTGCCGTTCGTCGGGTCGACGATCCTGAAGGTGAACTTCGGGAATGCGCCCGGCTTGAAAGTCGTCGCGTCGAGCGAAACGATCTCGAACTTGAAGCGCTTCGCGTATTCGCGCACCGACGGCGTGGAGGCCTGCAGCGGCGCCGCCGTGCTCTTCGCATGGGCGCCTGCGACCGTGAGCTGCGGCAGGTTGGACTGCTGGTGGCACGCCGTGCACTGGTCATCGGTCGCGGGCCCGCCGCCGTGGGTCGGGTTCGGGCCGCTGAACGTCGTGGAATCGTGGCAGGACGTGCAGTTGGCGATCGTGATGGCGGTCTTCCAGCTCGATCCCGTCGCGCTGTCGTTGTGGCAGGTCGTGCAGTTGCGCATGTCCTGTGGGTAGGTCACTTCCGCGAACGGGTACGTCATGCGACCCGGCGCGGTGCTCGTCGCCGGTACCCAGATCGGGAACGGCTGGGCGAGGTTGGCCGCCATGTGGATCTGGTGGACCATGAACATGAGATCGAACGACGTGTTCGTCGCCGACTGCACCGTGGACGGGTTGTGGCAGGTGTCGCAGAAGCGGACGTCGATGCGGCCGCCGCCGTGCGCGCCCAGCTGGACGTGACAGGCGTTGCACTGCCCCTGGTCGATAATGTTGCGCGACGCCGGCAGGCCACCCGCCGGCACGAAGTCGAGCACGCCGTTCGTGACGAAGCCCCTCGGCGTCAGCTTGAGGAGCTGGTCGGAAGCGGCACCCGGGGCGCACGACGAGTCGCCGCGAACCTGCAGGCCGACGCGCTGGGTCTGCGACGGGTCATAGGACACGCCCGTGTAGTCGGGCAGGCCCTTGGAGAACGTGTACTGGTAGGTGCCGTAGCCGAGCACCTTGAACGTGCCGCCCGTCGACGTGCACGGCTTGCCGCTCACCGTTGCAACGGCTGCCTCGTACGTCGCGTAACGCGTCGGCTTCTGCTCGGCCGCGGGTGTCGCGGGTGGAACCGGGTTGGCGGCCGGGTCCGGGTTGTTGACGTTCGAAATGTAGCTCTGCCACTCGCTCGGGATACCGTTCTCGCCGGGGATCAGCCTGGCAATCGTGAACCGGACGTTCGGGGCCTGGAGACCCGTCAGCGGCCGCCCCTCGCTGTCCTGCAGCGTGAACGTCACGGTCGGCTTCCGCGTGTCGCCGGCGATCGTGACCGTGGTGATCGTGGCAATGACGTTGCTCGCCATCGACAGCGGGATCGCCTGGCCACTGCCCGTGGGTCCCGTGGGGCCGGTCGGGCCACCCGATCCCGACGAGCCCGTGCCGCCCGAGCCACCGCATCCCGCGATTCCGGCGGCGGTCAATGCCATCAACGCAAGGAGTGGCACGCGCGACCGCGTGTAGCCCCGGGGGGTTCGGAATTTCATTGCTGGCTCCCTGTGCGATGTCATTTCTCGGGCCTGAGCCTCGTCGAAACTGGCCGCCACGGCCCAACCGCCGCGACGAACGCGATTGCGGCGGATGCTAGCGGCCAACCTCCGCCACGAGATACTTCGGATATCCGCAATTAGCAACAGCCTGGCGATCGGGTCCGAAAAAGAGAAGGCCGGGTGGATGCCCGGCCCCAAGTACCCGTCCCCGACGGATCGGGGCAGGAGCCGGGCACCCCTCGGGGTGCCCGGCCGCTCGTCATGTTTACTCGTGCGCCGCGACCGTGTCGGCAATTCGACCCGGGCCGTGGCAGACCGAGCAAGCCTCGGTCGCCGACGACGGGTTCTGGGTCTTGCCGCCCACGACGTCGAACATGCCGCCGTTCTGCGTCATGTGCGCCTTCGCGGAGCTGCCGCTGTGGCAGGCCGAGCAAGTCGCAGACGTCGCCGTGCTCCACGTGTCGTCCGTGAGGTTGAACTGGTTCGTCCCTGAGCCGGTACTGACCGCCACCGCACCGTCGCGAGCCGTGTAGTACGTGTTCGGCGCGTGGCACGCCCCGCAGCGAGCGAGGCTCTGCGGGTACGTGACCTCGCCGATCTCCTCGACGGAGCCGACGTGGATCGCGTGCGCGAACGTGCCGAACGCGATCGTGCCGAGCCCGGAATCGGCGTAGCCGCCGCTGCTGTTGTGGCACACCGTGCAACCCTGCGGATCGCCATTGCGGTTCGCACCGTGGAACGACAGCTGGTTGTGGCAGTTCTCGCAGTTGGCCTGGGTCACGAGCCGCGGCCGCTGCGTGCCGGTGTAGAAGACCGTCATGCCAGCCGCCGCGTTGACCGACTGCGCCCAGTCGGTGACGCCCGGAGGCAGGGCCTTCGGGTGGCCGTCCATCTGCACCATCAGGTTCGTCGTCGCGACCGGGATGGTCGTGAAGAACGGGATGGTGTAGCTGCCGTCGCTCGCCTGGCCCGCCGTCTTGGCAGCGGCAAGGACCTGCTGGATGTTCATCTGCAGCGTGTAGCCGCTGCGACGCGGCGTGCTGTTCGAGCGCAGGCCCGGCTGGGTGCCGTCGGCCGTGGCATTCGTGATGTCCTTGGCCGGATCCCAGGCGAGGTTGATGTTCAGGCTCGCGCCCGAGGTCGTGAAGGCCTTGTCGTTCACGACGTCGTACGCCGTCGTGCCATCCGCCTTCGTGACCTTGAACTTGATGGACGGGGTCTTGCCCAACCCGACGTTCGTCACGCCCAGGATCTGGAACTTGAACTGCGCGCCGAGCATCTTGGCAAGCGGAGCACCGGCCAGCAGGTGGTGGTCTGAGGTCGAGCCGCCCGCGCTGCCCGCCACGTGGCACTGTCCGCAGGTGCCGTCCGGCGCCGTGAACACGAGCGCCGTGTGCGAGTACGTGTAGGTATAGCCCGTGGTCGCGCTGTACGCCGTCTTGTTCAGTCCCTTGATGTGGCAGCCGCCGCCCGCCGGAGCCGACGTCTTCGTCATCCACGCGTCGCCGTCCGGGGTCGCCGTCGACTTCGTATGGCACTTGTCGCAGAAGTTGAGGGCCTGCGGATAAGTGACATCGCCGAAGTCGTTCACGCTGCCGCCGAAGCCGTAAACGATGAACGGGATCGGGGTCGGGTTGGTCGAGCTCGGGATCGCCGGCCCGCGCAGGTCGCCGGCATGGATCGAGTGGACCATGTAAGCGAGGTCGACGGAATTGCCGCTGTCCGGATCGACGGTGCCCGGGTTGTGGCAGGTCACGCAGTACTCGACCGTGTGGCGCGGGCCACCGTGCAGGTCGAGCCGCTCGTGGCACGTGTCGCATGCGACGGTCGACGCGATCAGCTTGTCCCCGTTGCCGGCGCCACCGTTCGGGACGACGTCCTTATACGGGTTGTCCGGACCGAGCGGCTCGGCCGCGCCGGCGAGGCGAACCTCGAGGCCGACACGAGTCGTGGCCGCCGGGTCGAAAGCGACCGCGATCGGGGTCGTCACCTGCGCCAGGTTCACCTTGTACGTGTACCTGTACTTGCCGTCGCCCAGGTCGACCAGCGTACCGGCTGTCCCGGACTCCGAGTTCGCCTGCGTCGCGCTCGGCAGGGGCTTCGGACCCGCCGAGGCGGTCTGCGTCCGGTTGATGTAGCTCTGCCACGACTGCGGGTAGTTCGTGGAGCCCGCCGGCGGAGCCACCAGCTTCGCGACCGTCACGAGCAATGCGCTCGGCGCCAGGCCGGTCGCCGCGCCACCGTGCGACGTCTTCAGCGTGAATTCGATGACGGGCACCGGGCTCGCGGCCGGGATCGATGCCGAGGTGATCTGCGCCACGAGCACGCCGATCGCCTTGATCTGGTCGGCCGTGAGAGCGCTGCCGTCGCCTATGACGACGGGACCGCCGGCCTCGATGCTGGGCGGGGTGCCCGGGCCGGTGGGACCCGTGGGACCCGTGGGACCGACGCCGCCCGCCGGCCCCGTGGGGCCCGTGGGACCGGTCGCGCCGTTCTTGCCGTCGTCGCCGGAGCACGCGGCGATGCCGATCGCCGTCAAAGCTATCAACGCGAGGGCGGACACGCGGGATCGCGTGAGGCCTCGGCCCGTGCCTGTTTTCATCGGTGACTCCCAGAATTCGTTTGTGATGCCGGAGGCAATACAGGATCCCCCGGCCCGGGGCCGGGGAGTCGCGGCCGATGTTAGGTAAAGGATGTGGCGATCAGTATTTCGGTTATCCGCAATTCTCATTTGCATCCGCGGTGGTCAAGGGGCCAAGCCGCGGCACGGCAGGCGCGCGATTGCGGTGCAAAAAAAAGGGCCGGGCGATTCACGCCCGGCCCTCCTGACTCTTGTTCTTGCGATCTCTGGCGCGCCGCGAGGTGGGCCTCGTGGGCCCACCCCGCTCGCTTTCCGGTCAGTCGATCATGACCTCACTTGTTCGCATCGAGGATGGTCTGGCGCCCGTTCGGGAACACCGCCGGGTTGAAACCATTCTGGTATGCGTGAGCCTTCACGTCGTTGCCCGTGTGGTGGCACGTCACGCAGGAAGCCGCCGCCGCGCCTTGCAGCGTGTCGTCGGTCTGCGTCTTCCACGTCGTGCCGCCGGCGTTGAGCGTCGTTGCGACGGCCTTCTTCGGATCCGGGAAGTATCCCTTGGTATCCAGGATCGTGCCGTGGCAGGCCTTGCAATCATTCAGCTCCCGCGCGCCCGAGTAGGTGGGCTCAAAGAAGTTGAACGGCTGGCACGACACCGCCAGGGACGGATTCGCCCCATAAACCAGGTGTCCGCCCGTGGTGCTGGGTGGCACACACGGCAGGCTCGCCCAGTTCGGACCCAGCAGCGACTCGACGGGCGCCCAGCCATAGATGCCACGCGTCCGATAGATCACTAGCGGAGTCGCAGTGCTCTCGCCGGAGGAGTGGATGCGGTGCAGCATGCTCTTCAGCTCGTACGTCTGGCCGACCAGTCCGTCATACGTCTTGGTCGTGTCGACGACGCCATTGGCGACGATGCCCATCGCAAAACGGTTGTTCTGATCACTGGACGCCGGGTTGTGGCACATGACGCACATGTTCGCGTTGTCCACCCGGGTGTTGCCGTGCTGGTAGAGCGAGCCGACATGGCACTTCAGGCACAGGCTCGTATCGACCACCGTGCGGCGTGCCGGAGCGGCGGCCCCTGTACCGACCGTGTACGTGTAGGTCGGGGTCGGAACGCGGACGTACGTGAAGAGCCACTCGTATTCCGGATTCGCAGCCTTGAGCGCTGCGGAGACCGGGAACATCGGCTTGCCCTGCAGGGCCACGATGGCCCGCATGCCCGTCGTACCCGCCTCGGTCGGAACGGTCGTGGTTGCCACGTTGCCCGAGCAGGTCGTGTTGGTCGCGGTCAGGTTCACGGAGCTGCCCGGCTGGCCCGGCGCGCTCGAGCTCGTGCTCGCGACCCAGTCGTCAGCCAGCGCGTAGGTGCGCAGCATGCTGAACTGTCCATCGATCTTGCTGGTATCCGTACCAGCCGGGATGAGGAACAGCGGCGCGGTCGGTCCGACGGTGGCGTTGCACGGATTCACCGCGGCGCCGTTCAGGGTCGCATTCCACGTGATCTTCTGGTTCGTGCCGTCGTCGGTGACGCCGGTGATCGTCATGGTCATCTTCTTGCCTTCGGTGACGGAGGTATCCACGCCGTCCCAGATGATGCCCACGCGCTCCGTCTCGAACCCGTTGTGGAAGTCGGTGACCTTGGTCAGGCCAGCCGCGACGCCGCCGGCCTTGTGGCACTGCTGGCAGTCCGTCGTCGCGTCCATGGAGTTGTGGAAGGTGGCACCAGAGGCCGCGAAGTCCCAGCTTTCCATCGACCCGTGGCAGCTCAGGCAGCCCGGACCCGTGACCGGCATTGCGTTGACCGTCGACAGCGTGGACGGCGTGTCGTGGCAGACGCTGCAGTTGATCATGTAGGTCGGATAGGTGACCGCGAAGGACGTCCGGGCGTCGAAGTCCCACTTGCCGGCGGGCATCACCTCCGAATTGTGGATGCCGTGGACCAGCTTGAAGAACTTGGCGTTCGGGTACGATGCCACGACGTTGGTCGAGTCATGGCACACCACGCACTGCTTGGCGCCCATCGGGTAGCCGTTGTGCATCTGTCCGAGGCCGCCGTGGCAGTTCTGGCACGACTGGTCGCTCACCAGTTGCGTGACCGGAGCGGCCGGGAAGTCGGCGACCACGTACGAGCGCACGGTCGAATTGGACGCGCTGACGATACGGAAGGCGTAACGCGAGTTGGCAGGGTACGCGGTCACGGCGTTGGTGACCGTGATCGTGTAGTTGCCAGCGGTACCGCCGGCAAGGGCGACAGGCGTCAACGCGGTGTCGATATTTCCCTCGACCATCGTCGTCCCGTCCAGCCGGACTGAACGATTGAGGGTGGTGAAGTCCGTCGCATTCACGCCGTCGATCTTCAGGTTGAAGGCGATGACGAGGTTCGCGCCGCTGGCAGCGACCGAACTGAGCGTGACCGTGGGCACCCCGGTAACGGCATGCGCCACCTTTGCGCTGGCGGTGGCACCGTCGCCGTGGCAGACGGTGCAAGTCTCGACCGGGTTCTGCGAAGCGGTCGGACCTGTCGGGCCGGTCGGACCCGTCGGGCCCGTCGGGCCGATGGGACCCGTTGCGCCGGGCGTACCGGCTGGACCCGTGGCCCCGTTCTTGCCGTCGTCGCCACTACAGCCGGCGATGCCGATCGTGGCAGCGAGTGCCAGCATCGCAATCAACGGCACACGCGATCGCGTGATGCCTCGTACGCCTGCGAATCTCATGATTGACTCCCTGGGAAAAACTCGTGTCCGAGCAGCGACTACGCCCCATCTGTCCCCGGACGCGGCAGATTCACGCGCGATCGTATTCGCTCGGAAAAGTTCCCAGCACCTCGGAAACCCGCTACGCCATCACGTTTTTTCGATACATCGCGGGCCGTGCTGATAGCGATTCTCAACAACGGCGGATGAGGTGCGCGCTCCTGCGCGAGCCGTAACGACGGGGTGGACGCCGTGCGTCGCGCAGCTGCTGCTAGCAGCTCCGCGGCAGCGGATCGTCCTCGAGTTCTTCGATCACGCGCTCGCCGCCGAACTCCGTCTGGAGCACGACTCGCTGCGGCTCGGCGCGCACCTGCCCGATGATCGATGCATCCGCGCCGCCCGGCAGCGCCCGCATCGCCGCGAGCGCGCGATCGGCGTCCTCCGCGGCCACGACGGAGACGACGCGTCCCTCGCACGCGAGGAAGTACGGGTCGTAGCCCAGCATCTCGCAGACCGAGCGCACCGAGTCGCGGACCGGAATGCTCCCTTCCCGAAGCACGACTCCGAGGCTGCTCGCATGCACGATCTCGTGCGTCACGGTCGCGAGTCCCCCGCGCGTGGGGTCGCGCATGAAGCGGAGCCCCGGGATCGCCGCAAGCGCGCGCGTCAGGGGCAGCACGCTCGCGGCGTCCGACTGCAGGTCGCCGCGCAATCCGAACTGCTCGCGCGCCAGCATCACCGCGATGCCGTGGTCGCCCACGGGTCCGCTCACGAGGACCGCATCGCCCGCGCGGATGCGGTCCATGCCGAGCTTTAGCGATGGATCCTTCACGCCGATGCCGCTGGTATTGAGGTAGATGCCGCCGCCCTCGCCGCGGCGCACGACCTTCGTGTCGCCTGCGGCCACCACGACGCCGATCTCGGCCGCCGCTGCGGCGATCCCGGCCACCACTCGCTCGAGCACCGCGAACTCGAGGCCTTCCTCGAGCAGCACGCCGAGACTCAGGTACTTCGGGATCGCGCCCGCCACGGCGAGGTCGTTCGTCGTGCCGTGTACCGCGAGCGAGCCGATGTTGCCGCCCGGGAACTCGATCGGCTGCACGGTGAAGCTGTCGGTCGTGAAGACGAGTTCGCCCTCGCCCGCGTTCCAGGGCAGCACGGCCGCATCAGTGTCCGTGTCGAGCAACGGATTGCCGAGGTGCCGCGCGAAAAGCTCCTGGATCAGCTCGCGCATGAATCGCCCGCCGTTGCCGTGGGCCAGCGAGACGTGGGTGTCCTGCATCGTCACTGGCGCACCTCGCGGCCCGGACGCCCGATGGACTCGAGCGGGACCCGCGCCTCCTCGTTCCACGCGTCGAGCTCGGCGCGGATGTGCTCGCGCATGTGCTCGCGCACGTCGTTCACGGAATTGAAGAACTCGGCCATCATGAGCACCCAGCAGTACATGCCGCGGCGGGTGAGCCGCAGCGCGTCGGAATTGTGGCGAATGGCGCCGACCATGCGCATCGCGAGCAGCTCGGGCGCCATGTGGAGCCAGAACGCCGCGCCGTAGCGCTCGGCGATGTACTCGCGCTTGAGCGCGCCGCCGAAGAGCCGCACGAGGTAGTCGTAGCGCATGCGCTCCTTGAGCCCCAGCGTGCGCTTCTGCGTGATGCCGCTCTGCCCGCCCTCGACGCGCTGGCAGTAATGGTTCAGCGAGAACGTCGTGGAGTACATCGCGCCGCCAACGTAGCTGAATGCGCCGCTGCCGACGCCCACGTAGTCGTCCTCGTCGATGATGTACTCGTCGAACATGCCCTCGCCGCGCGTGAAGCACCAGGCCGAGGAGGCGCGATACTTCGGCAGCAGCCGCTCGAGCACCCTCTCGTACATCTCGTGCCGCAGCGACTCGTCCGCGTGGCCCATGGTCTTCTGCATCTTGTGGCGGGCCGTCGCCGCCGTCATGAGCGGGTAGAACGATACCTGGTCCACGTCCAGGTCGAGCAGCGCGTCGATGTCGCGATCGAGCATCGCGAGCGTCTGCCCGGGCAGGTTGAAGATCATGTCCACGTTGAGGGTCGGGAAGACGCCGCGGATCGCCGCCAGCCGCTCGCGGATCTCGGCCCCGCTGCCGTACTTCTCGAGACGGTCCATGCCGGCGAGGAGCCCGTCGTCGAAACTCTGCACGCCGACGGAGAAGCGCGTGACGCCGGCGTCGCGGTAGCGCCTGAGGACCTCGGGCTCGAGGTGGTTCGGGTTCGTCTCGATCGAGACCGTGTGCACCGGCGAGGCCGTTCGGATCAGCTCGAGCGTCGCGAGGAGCTCCGAGGGGTTCACCGTCGGTGTGCCGCCGCCGACGTACACGTCGCTGAAGCGGAAGCCCTTGTCGTGGTACAGGCGGATCTCGCGCCGCAGCGCCTCGAAGTAGCGCCCGGTCTTCGACTCGTTGTAGCGCACGCGGTGGAACGAGCAGAACGGGCACAGCACCTCGCAGAAGGGCACGTGCACGTACAGCTGGCAAGGGCGCACCGGCGGTTCGGGCATCACCTCGGCCGCGTCGTCCTCGTCGAAACGCATGGCGCTCGCGTACTCGCGGCGCAGGACGTGCAGGAACGGGCGTTCGAACCAGAGCATCGGCGCAGTCTACCGGAGCGCGCCCAGGAACTCGGCCACCTGGCCGTAGCCGAGGCCGCCGTCGTTGCACGGAATTCGTTCCGGGAGCAGCACCCGGAACCCCCGCCGCGCGAGTCCGGACGTCGCGAGCTCCGAGAGCAGCCGGTTCTGGAACACGCCGCCCGTCAGCCCCACTATGGCTGTGCCGGAACGGTCGCGCTCGCCGTCTGCCACGCGGCAGATCGCGTCGGCCAGCGCCAGGTGCACTGCTGCTGCGCGTTCCTCGACCGGGCGGCGCGCATCGGCGCACCAGCCGAGCAGTGGCGACCAGTCGATCCGTGCCAGGCCGTGCGCGTCTGGAAAGAGGGGCAGCACCGGGAAATCGCCTTCGGCCCGGGCGCGCGCCTCGAGCCACATCGGACCCTGCCCTTCGAAGCTCGTCTCCGCGACGCCGAGCACGATGGCCGCCATGGCGTCGAACACCCGTCCCGCAGCGCTCGACTGGGGCGCGTTGATGCCGCGCTGCCACGCCTCGCGCACGATCGGGTCCGGGATCGCGACGGGGCACTCGACGCCGGCCTCCCAGCAGAGCGCCGCCGCGCTGCGCCACGGCGAACGGCCCGCCTTGTCGCCGCCCGGCAGCCGGAACGGCCTCAGGCTGGAAATTCGGTGCCATTCACCGGATTTTCCGGTGAAGGTCTCGCCGCCCCAGAGCGTGCCGTCGGCACCGTAGCCGACGCCGTCCCACGCGAAGACGATCGCCGGCTCCTCGACCCCGTGCTCCATGACGAGCGCCGACGCGTGCGCGTGATGGTGCAGCACGGTCGTGTGGGCGAGTCCGGCCGCCTGGACCCAGCGCGTCGTCGTGTAGCCGGGATGAGCGTCGCACAGCCAGTGCCTGGCCTCGACGTCATAGAGACGCTGCAGGTCGCCCACGACCTGCTCGAAGACCCGCTCGCTGCGCAGCGTGCCCATGTCTCCGATGTGCGGCGAGACCACGACGCGCCGGTCCCACGCGAGCGCGACCGCGAGCTTGAGGTGCCCTCCGACCGCGAGCACGGGTTCCGGCAGCGCCGCCGGCAGCTCGAGTTCGAGAGGCGCCGTGCCGCGACCGAGCCGGATCGGCCGCGAACGGCCGGCGGCGACGCGCACCACGGAATCGTCCGCCGGTCGCACTATCGGGCGATCGTGATGCAGGAAGGCGTCGGCCACCGCCGCGAGCCGCTCCTCGGCTTCGGCCGGGTCGGTGAGCACCGGCTCGCCGCTCACGTTGCCGGAAGTCGCCACGACCGGGCCGCCGAACCCGGCTAGCAGCAGGTGATGCAGCGGGCTGTACGGCAGGAAGGCACCGACCTCAGCGAGCCCCGGGGCCACCGACGGCGCGAGTCGCGAGCCGGCACGCCGCCGCGCCAGCACGATTGGTCGCGCCGGGTCGAGCAGCGCCTCACGCTCGACCGCGTTCGGCTCGAGTTCCGCGCAAAGCGCCTCGAGCCCGTCGCGACCCGACTGCGGGAACATGACCGCGAGCGGCTTGTGCGGGCGCCGCTTGCGCTCGCGCAGGCGCTGGACCGCGGCCTCGCTACGTGCATCACACAAGAGGTGATACCCGCCGATGCCGCACGCCGCCAGCACACGCCCCGCCCTCAATTCGGCGACCGCGGCCGCGATCGCAGCCTCGTCGCCCCGAACCGGCGCCGCACGGTTGGCGACGAACTCGAGGTGTGGCCCGCACACCGGGCAGGCGACCGGTTCGGCGTGGAAGCGCCGGTCGAGAGGGTCCTCGTACTCGCGCCGGCACTCGGCGCAGAGCTGGAAGCGCGCCATGCTCGTGTTCGGCCGGTCGTAGGGCAGAGCCTCGATCAGCGTGTAGCGCGGGCCGCATTGGGTGCAGTTGATGAACGGATAGCGGTAGCGTCGATCGGCCGCGTCGCCCAGCTCGCGCACGCAGTCGTCGCAGGCGAAGAAGTCCGGCGGCACCGAGACCTGCGGCGCATCCGCCGCGCTGCTGGCTGCGATGACGAATCCCGCCGCATCCGGCGCAGCGCAATCGGACACCATGCGGACCGCCGGCCGCGCAAGCGGCGGCGCACGGCTCACGATCTCATCGGTAAACGCCGCGACACTCGAGCGCAGACCGCTCACGACGACCTCGACGTCCCCTCGCAGGTTGCGCACGTAGCCGTCGAGCGCATGCTCGTGCGCGAGCCGATACACGAACGGACGGAAGCCGACCCCCTGCACCCTGCCGGTCATGATCAGCCGGCGGGCGGCGCGACCTGCGGCGGTCTCGCTCACGCCCCGTCGGCCCCGGACGCCCTGCGCCCGGCCCAGACGTTTTCGCGCACGCCGTTGGCCCACCAGATCCGGCACGCTCCCTCGTCGGACACCATGCAAGGGCCCACCGGCTGGCGCGGCGTGCACGCGAGGCCGTACAGGCGGCACTCGTTCGGGTAGATCTTCCCGAGCACGACTTTCGCGCAGTCACAGCCCGGCGGCATCTGCCCGGCGCGCTTGCGCGCCATGTCGGTGTACGACGACAACCGCACGCGCGAGTCGTGCGCGGCATACGCAGCCTTGAGCGCATAACCCGAGGCCGGGATCGTACCGATGCCGCGCCAGTTGCCGTCGACGATGTCCATCGTCTCGTCCATGAAACGCTGCGCGGCGACGTTGCCGCCGGGACGGACGACCTGCGGATAGCAGTTGTCGAGGAAGCAGCGTCCCTCGAGGCGCTGGCGGAGCACGGAGTACAGCGCCGCGAGCAGCGAGTCGGAAGTGAAGCCCGCAATCGAGGTCGGGATGCCGTGGTCGCGCGGGACGAACTCCCACTCCTCCGGCCCCATCACCGTCGAGACGTGGCCGGGCGCGATGAGCGCCTCGAAACCCGGCTCGCCCGAATCGAGCAGCATCTTCACCGCAGGCCACGTGCGCCGGCCCGACATCAGGAACAGCAGGTTTTCCGGCGCGCCCTGCGCGAGCAGCGCAGCCGCCGGCGCAGTCGTCGTCTCGAACCCGGCGGCGAGGAACACGACCGTGCGCGACGGATCCTGCATGGCGATGCGCGCAGCCTCCAGCGGGCTCGCGATCGGTCGTACGTCGGCGCCGGCGGCCTTGGCCTGCTCGAGCGAACGCGGCTCGCTCTTCGGCGCATTGACCGGCACGCGCAGCATGTCGCCGTACGCGAGCAGCGTGACGCCCTCGTGGAGCGCGAGCTGGATCGCCTCGTAGATGTCCTCTTCCGGGCAGATGCAGACCGGGCACCCGGGCCCGGGCACGAGCTCGATGTTCTGCGGAATCGCCTTGCGCAGACCGGCGGTGGTGATCGATCGCTCGTGTCCGCCGCACACGTTCATGACCTTGATGCGCGGCGGCAGCGGCAGCGCGCGGATGCGGTCGAGCCACTCGGTTGCCGTGGTCATGGTGCCCTCCTCACCGCACCGGGCGGTGACCTGCAGCGTGCAGCGTGGCGCCCTCGGGCTGGATCTGCGGTCGCGCGGTCTCGCCACGCCGCGTGCGCTCGCGCTGGGCCGCGACCTCGCGGTCGAGCCACGCGAGCCAGGCGTCGAAGCCGTCGCCCCCGCGGCTCGTGAGCTCGATGCTCTCGCCGCCGAAGCCGACCTGGCGCAGCGAAGCGCGCGCCCGCTCGAGGCTGAATTCCGTGATGAACGGCAGCAGGTCCGTCTTCGTGACCAGCGACAGGTCCGCCGCGCGGAACATGACCGGGTATTTAGCCGGCTTGTCGTCGCCCTCGGGCACGGACAGCAACGTGACGTTGCGGTGCTGGCCGAGGTCGAAGCTCGCCGGGCAGACGAGGTTGCCGACGTTCTCGATGAAGAGGATGTCGAGCCCCGCGAGCGGCACGTCGTGCACGGCGTCGTGCACCATCGTGGCGTCGAGGTGGCACGCGTTGCCGGTGCTGATCTGCACGGCAGGTACGCCGCAGGCGCGGATCCGCTCCGCGTCGTTCTCGGTGGCGAGATCGCCCTCGATCACGGCGACCTTCAGGCGGCCGCCGAGCGCGCGGATCGTCGCCTCGAGCAGGGCCGTCTTGCCCGAGCCCGGCGACGACATCAGGTTGATCGCAAGCACGCCGTACTGGTCGAAGTGCTCGCGATTGTGCGCGGCGACGCGGTCGTTCTCACCCAGGATCGCGGTGATGACCTCGATCGTCTCGACCTTGCCGGCCACGCCCGTCGGCGCAGCGAGCGGCGCGCGCGTTGCAGCGGGGCCGAGCGAGCAACCACAGTCACGGCACATTTCGACGCCTCCTAGTGAACGGCTGCGGCGTCCGTCTCGATCTCGACTCGCCGGAGCAGCATCTCCTCGCCGCCGGTCACGTCCACCTGCCAGTCGCCGCAGCTTCCGCACACGATCCTGTTCGGCTGGACGTCGGTCTCGGCGCCGCACGACCGGCAGCGCACGCGCACCGGGACGGTCTCGACCACGAGCGACGCGTGCTCCGCGACGGTCCCCGCCGCGGCGATCGGATAGGCGTGCTCGAGGAGCTGCGGCTCGACGCCCGAGAGCGGGCCCACGGTGATCACGATCGAGACGACGCGGCGCGCTTCGTTCTGCCGGGCCACGCGCTCGACCTGCTCGATCAGCGCCTGGCACACGGCGAGCTCATGCATGCTCGCCGACCTCGTCGAAGAGCTCCCACGTGAGCCGCGCCTCCTCCTCGCTCACCTTCTGGATGGCGTAGCCGACGTGCACCAGCACGTGGTCGCCCGGCGCGACCGGCTCGCCCTGCAGCATGAAGAGGCTCACTTCCCGCTCGATGCCCTTCGCCTCGCAGACGGCGGCGAAGCCGTCCACGGACTTGATCCTCATCGGCACTGCCAGGCACATGTCCTCGATCCTCCCCCTGCGGGCGATCCCGCGGAACGCGCGGCAGACTCGCAAAAACCACCCCGCAGGGTCAAATCAGTAGATGCCCCGAGGCGGTCCGGGGTTCCCCGCGTCAGGGCCGGGGCATCACCGAGGGGGGTATCGCGGTTTCCGGCTCCTGGCGCCGTTTCTTGAGCGAGCCGAGCAGCAGCGTCCCGAGCGCCAGCAGTATCTCGTCCGCGAACGGGACCAGGTCGGGCACGAACACGTCCAGCACGAAAAGACCGGCGACCAGCCAGAAGAGCGTCGGGAACCGCAGCCGCGACGCGAAGCGGGTGACGATCCGGCCGATCACTTCGGGCGCCCTCCGGGTGTGAGCACATCGACGGACAGGGAGAAGGTGCGCCCCTCCGCCGGCCGCAGCGCGCCGACGCCCACGACCTGGCGCGAGAGTTCCTCGCCGCGCTCGTTGCGGATCGTGAGCACCACGGAGTACTCCCAGTCCCCACCGCGCTGGGGATGTTCGATCGACCCTTCCACCCGCAGCGCCGAGAATCCCTCCGGCGTCGCCTGCGGCGCGACCGCCACGCCGAACCGCAGGTGGTGCTTGCACTGCGGACATACGGCGGCGCTCTCGAGGATCGTCGCCTTGCAGTGCGGGCACGTGCGGGTGCGGCCGACGGTGCCCGCCGAGGTGCGCCCTGGAAGCATTCCGGCGGGCCTCAGGTCACTTGCCGCCCGGACCCTGCTCGCCCCAGCCGAAATCCGCCTGGCCGCGCATGCGCGATCCGGCCGCCACCGTGAGCACCGCCGCCTTGACGTCGCCGTTGATGACGCCGGTCTCGAGCAGTTCCACACGCGCCGTCGCGTGGATGTTGCCCTGCACTTCGCCGCTCACCACGATGGTGGCCGCGTTGACCTGGCCCGTCACGTGCGCGCCCTGCTCTATCGTGACGTTGCCCTGCACGTTCACGTCGCCCTTGAAGCGGCCCGCGATGCGGACGTGGCCCGAGCCTTCGATCTTGCCCTCGATCGTGACGTCGGCCGCGATCAGCGACTCCTTTGCCGGACCGCGGTCGGCCGGGCGACGCGCGGTATCGACCGCGATGGGGCCGGTACGCTCGACCGGGCGGACGGCGGGCTCGACCGGCAACGGGGTCGGCTCGGACGTGCCGGGTTCCTTGACCGAGGGATCTTTCCAGAGCGCCATAGCCTTCTCCTTTGTGTGCCGTGTGTCTGCGGTTCGAAAAGCTTGGTGCCGGCTGAGGGACTCGAACCCCCGACCAGCGGTTTACAAAACCGCTGCTCTACCAACTGAGCTAAGCCGGCCCCGGGAACGGCGATTCTAACCGCCGCCGGACGGCCGCGCTCAGGGCTGCGGGGCCACCGGCTTCACGGTTTCCGCAGGCGCCGGGCAGGGCTTCAGGCCGAGCCGCGGCAGTGGGTGCGCGTCCCCCTGGAAGACGTCGAGGCCCGGCAAGCCGGCATTGGCCTGGCGATCCACGTCGAGCCAGTAGACGTCGGCGGTGCGGAACCGGTCCTGCGATTTCGTCGTGAAGCCGGCTTTCTGCGCGATCGCCGCCGCCTCGGCCGCCTTCACGGGATCACTGAACACCCCGAGCGACACCACGTTGCCCGGCGGCTCGTCCGTCAGGAGGTACGCGTCGGCGATTCCCGCTGCCTTGAGCGCGGCGAGCGCGTTCGCCGCGTCCTCGGGAGTCGCGAGATTCTCGACCCGCATCCACTGGCCCACCCAGACCTCGTCGCGCGACGCACGCAGCCGGGACGTGAAGCCGAGTTTCTCGAGTCGGCCGGCCGCCGCCTCTGCCGCGATCTTCTCGACGAACGGGCCGCCGCTCACGCAGGTCACGGTTTCACCCGAGACGTCGGACAGCCCGGAACCCTGCACGGCGCTCGACAATTCGCTGGCAAGCGGCGCCTCGCGCAGCAATCGGATCGAGTGTGGATGCGCACTGCTCGGTGTCGGGCGCCCGGCCGGGGCCGGCGCCGGGGCGACCCACTGGGTCCAGGCGAGGAACAGGATGTTGGCCAGCAGCAGCAGCAGGAACAGTGCGCGCACTTGGGACGGTTCGCTTGGTCCGGGGTAGGAACGGGGTCGGATCTTAGCCGGAAAAGAAAAGGCCCGCCCCTCGAGCGAGAGGCGGGCCCGGTGGGTCGGGGAAGACGGATCGCGCTACTTGCCGCCGCTCGACATGTAGGCGGCCACGTCGGGGATTTCCTGGTCGGTGAGCTTGATGGGAGATTTGTGTTTCAGCTGCCCCGTCGCGATCTTCCTGATCGCTTCGGTCAGTCCCTTCACGTCCTCACCCTGGAAATCCGATACGTCGTGGCACTCGGCGCAGGACGCCGCGAATTTCGCCTTGCCGGCCGCCGCGTCGGCGCCAGCCGCAAGGCTCCAGCCGGCGAGCCCCAGCGCGGCCGCCGTGACGACGAGGACACGACCCGTCTTCATTAGGATCGTCTGCCGGTTACTTGCCGGACACCATGAACGCTGCGACGTCAGCAGCCTCGGCCGCGCTCAGCTTGAAGGCCTTCTTGTGCTTCATCTGGCCCGCCGAGATCTTGTCGATCTTGGCCGCGACTTCCTTGGCGTCCTCGCCCTTGAAGTCCGCCGTCTCGTGGCACTCGGCGCACTGCTTCTCGAAGGCCGCCTTGCCCGCGGCCGCGTCGGCCAGGGAAGCGCTGCTGTAACCCGCCAGTCCGGCTGCCGCCACCGCGATCGTCACCATGCTGCTGATTTTCATCAACTTTCTCCAGAAAGAATGCCCGGCGGGGGCACTGTCGCCGGATTGCCGATTACCCCGGCGCGAATCATACACTCCGCGCCTGGCTCCTTAGACTGCGGCTTTCCGCGCTGGTTTCAATGCCCCGAAGGCCCTCCGGTCAGGGTCCTCCGACGCCCTCGGCGGCAATGCCCAGCCCGCGAAGGACGAGGTCGGGCACGGGCTCGTGCGGGGTCTCGATCAACGGCGTGATGGCCGGCGCGGCCCCTCCGGTCAGGAACAGGAGCGGCCTGGCGCCGAGCTGCCGCGTCATCTCGGCCACGCCGCGGTCGATGAGGGAGGCCACCGCGAGACGGCAGCCGCGTTCGATCGCGTCGCGCGTGTTGTCGGCAAAGAGCGCCTGGCCGGGGGCGCCGCTCGTGGCCGTGTGCGAGGCGAGGTCGGCCGTGCCGCCCCACAGCGACCGCATCATGAGATCCGGGCCCGGCACGATGAAGCCGCCGAGGTGCCGCCCGTCGCCGGCCACGCCGTCGAGCGTCGCCGCCGTGCCGACGTCGGCCACGCAACAGGCCCCCCGCGCGATCCGATATGCGGCGATCACGGCGAGCCACCGGTCCACGCCGAGCAGTTGCGGGTCGGGGTACGCATTCAGCACGCCAGCCGCCTCGCGGCTCGTCCTGATGAAGGTCGCCGCAAAACCGGTCTCGCGGCGCGCGGCCTCGTCGAGTGCTGCCGCGCTCGGCCCGCCGGCCACGCTCGAGGCGACGACACGTTCGATGCCGCGAACGTCGAACAGCGTCCGGCGCCAATCCTCGACCGTCCAGCCTGCGTGGGGTGCGGCTCGCTGCGCGCCGAGCTGGCCGCGGTCGTGCGTCGCCCACTTCACGCGCGAGTTGCCGATGTCCACCAGCAGCATCATGGAGACGGCCCCGGGAGCGGTCGCAAAGTCACGTCGCCGGCGAGGAACCGCTCGACGCGGCCGCCCACATCGACACGCAGCGCACCGTCCCGGTCGGCGCCGAGCGCCTTGCCCTCGGCGTGACCCGACGCGTGTGCCACGCGCACCTGGGCGCCCGCGAGCGAGTCGAGCTCATGCCAGCGCGCCGCAAACGGCGCGAAACCCTCGCGGCCGAAACGATCCAGGCCGGCGCAGATGGCCTGGGCGAGCTGGCCCGCCAGCGCGTTGCGCCCGACCGCTCCGCCACCGAGCGCCTCGGTGAGGTCGGTCATCGGTGCCGCGCCGGCCGCCATCAGCTGCCTGCGCGCTTCGTCCGGAAGCGCGATGTTCAGTCCCAGGCCGACGACGACACTCGCGGCGCCGCCCGCCTCAAGCTTGAGCTGGATCAGCAGACCGCCGAGCTTGTGGTGCCGCCAGACGATGTCGTTGGGCCACTTCAGCATCGTCTCGGCCGCGCCAGCCGCGCGCATCGCGTCTGCCACCTGGACTCCGACGGCCAGGCTCAAGGCCGACAGGTCCGCAGGCATCTCGGGGAAAGTCCAGGCGATCGAGAACGTGAGCCCCGACCCGAAGGGCGCGAGCCAGCCGCGGCCGCGACGGCCCCGCCCTGCCGTCTGGATCTCGGCGAAGACGATGCGCGGCTCCCCCGGGCGCGGCGCCGGCGCGGTGTGGAGGTACTCGTTCGTCGAATCGACGGAGAACAGCACTTCGAGTTCGCCCGGCAGACCGCCGTGCCCGTTCGCCGCGGCCCGATGGATGCGCTTCGCGTCGAGCAACTCGCACGCGGCCGGCAGCCGATAGCCGCGCCGCTCGACGCTCTCGATCGCAACCCCGAGCCGCCGCAGTTCCGCCACGAGCTTCCAGACGGCCGTGCGACTGACGCCGAGCCGCGAGGCGAGCGCGGGCCCCGCGTGCAGCCGGCCGTCCGCCAGCAACTCGAGCAGCGCGCGGCGCGAGCCGCCGGTCATCGAGGGCGAAGCAGCCACAGGCGTCGCGCGCGGTTCTCGTTGCCCGCGACCATGCGCGATATGTTCGCGCGATGCGTGTAGACGACGAAGGCCGCCATCGCGACGCCGAACACGATCAGCGGCAGGTCGCCGGGACGCGTGACCGCGAAATAGACGGGCAGCGACGCGGTACCGAGCATCGTGCCGAGGCCGACGAAGCCCGTCAGCATCACGCAGGCGAGCCAGACGGCGAATACGGGCACGAGCGCGGCGGGTGCCAGCGTCGCCACGGCGCCGATCAGGGTCGCCGCCCCCTTGCCACCGCGAAATTCGTACCAGACGGGATAGACGTGTCCGACGACCACCGCGGCAGCGCAGGCAACCTCGAGCCATCCGCGCGAGAGCGCGGCATCGATGCCGACGAACGGGACGTCGAGCCCGGGAAGCAGGCCCACCGCGAGCAGCGCCTTGCCGACGTCGATCACGATGACGCCGAGCGCGAACTTCCAGCCCTGGGTCCTGAGCGCGTTCGTGCCGCCGGCGTTGCCGCTGCCCTGCTCGCGGATGTCCACTCCCTTCAGGCGGCCGATCACGAGGCTGCCGATCAGCGAACCGAGCAGGTATGCGATGAGTGCCTTGACGCCGAGTTCGAGCACATGCGCCTCCTGCGAACGATTCTAGCATCGGTCACTGCGGCTCCCGGGCCGCGGCCCGCGTAGACTTCACGGCCTCTCGCAATCCGGCAGGAGGACGACGTGGGCAAGCTCGAGCAGGACTTCGCGGCCTATCGGACCCGCATGAACGAAAGGATCCTCGCGGAGGACAACCGTGTCATCAAGCGCATCTACTCGGTGGACTCGCTCGCCTACGGCGAGGACGGCGTGCTGCCGAAGCAGACCAAGGAGCTGCTCGGCCTCGTGGCCTCGCTGGTCCTGCGTTGCGACGACTGCGTCAAGTACCACCTCGTCGAGGCGCGCAAGGCCGGCAACGACCGCAAGGCCATGGTCGAGGCGATGAGCATCGGCCTCGTCGTGGGCGGGACGATCGTGATCCCGCATCTCAGGCGCGCGGTGGAGTTCCTCGACGACCTCGAGAACGAGGCTTAGTCCCGCGAGGTCGCGCGCCGCCAATCGATGCGGTGGACGCGCATGCGTCCCGCGCGTTCGAGCAGTTCCTCCGCCGTGAGCTCCAGCGTCGAGCCCGCAAGCGCGGCACGCCGCACCTGGCGCGTGCCGATCAGGTTCGGATTCATGCTGCACTCGACCTCGTGAATCACGCAGCCGCCGGCGACGTGCCAGCGACCCGAGTAGTTCAGGTAGCTGCCGAATGCGGCCGCCTTTTCGGCGTCCGTCACCGACCGGACGTCGGCGTGCGACAGGCGCGGGCGACCACGCTTCTGCATCGCGGCCGACATGTACCCGTCGGCCGTATAGAGCAGCAGGCCCTCCGGCTTCGGCCCGAAGGGCTCGGTGACGCGGTCCGTCCCCGGATACCCGATCGTCCAGCGGACGAGTTGCCAGGATCCGACGAGTGCCGCGGCCAGGCGGGCGTCGGCGTCGGTCGCTTTCATGGTCACGCGCCCCCCGGTCTGCCGGCCGACCGGCGCGGCAGGAACACCTCGGCGAGCATGCAGCGCACGGAGCCGCCGCCGAGCTGCTCGATCGTGGGAATGGGCGTGGCCACGATCCGCACAGCGTTGCCCTCCAGCGCGTCGACGTCTGCGGCGCCGAGGCTCTCGAGCGCTCGCTCGGACATGGCGAGTACTGCGCCGCCTGCCCGAGATTCGAGCTCGAGCGCGTTACCGGCGAACGCCGACATCTGCGCCCGATCGATCGCGATCACACGGCGGCCACTCGCGCGCAATCGCTCGAGCAGCGCGCCGCGCTGGCTGGCCGCGACGGCCTCGACGCAGAGAATGGCCGTGCGACGGCCGATCGAGAGCAGCACGTTCGTGTGGTACACGGGCACGCCGTCGGCGTCGGTGGCGTCGAACGCGACGGGCTCGTAGCCGAGATCGTCGCAGAGTTCCGCCAGCACGACGGCGTGCGTGCGCGGCGAAAGGCACGCGTAGGCGACGCGCTCGACGTGATCGAACACCACGCTGCCGGTGCCCTCGAGGAACCGCCCCGACATCTCGTGGTGAGACAGGTCCACCAGGCGCGAGACCGTGAACCCGCCGCGCTCCTCGAACTCGGCAAGCAACTCCATGCGCCGCTCCAGGCGGCGGATCGGCGCCAGCATCGGATAGAGCACGACGGTGCCGTCGTGATGCAGGCTGACCCAGTTGTTCGGAAAGACCGCGTCCGGGCAGGCCGAAGCGGGCGGCTCGTCGATCGCGTGAGTCTCGACGCCCGCGGCGCGCAGTTTCGCGACGACGGCATCGAACTCATACACGGCGCGGTGCCGGATCTCATCGGCCGGCAGGGCGCCCAGCCTCTGGAAGCGATTGCTCGCAGCCGTGTCCGCGTCCCAGCCGAAAGACGCTGGACGAACCATGAAGACGGCATCCGCAGACTGCCGCAATGCTGTGCCGGACATGCGCCGATTCTAAAGGGCGGAGCGCGGCGCGCGCGTCAAGAGTGTCCCGCTCGCGCGACGGCGACCACGTTCTCGCGGCCCGACACGACCGCGCCGCCGCGCTTCTCGAGCGTCACGACGAAAGCGGCGGGCTCGCGCACGGGTACCGCGGCCCGCACCCGGACGACGACGGGGCTGGAGGACTTCGGCACGTCGAACACGCCGCCATCCACGGGATAACGGTCATCCCGCGTCGCGTCCACGATCCAGAGCTGGTACTGGTGGCGCGCCGGATCGTTCGGCTCGAGGCCTTCGAACCGCAGGTATCCACTCTGCGATGCCCGGTCCCAGACGACGTCACCGCGAACGCCTCGGGAATCGCCGCCGGGCGCCGACCACGACCAGCGGCCTACGTTGGCGCCGCCCGATGCGAGCAAGTGCTCGCGCGACAGTTCCGCGCCCAGCTGGCCGACGCGCGAAGCGCCGTCGAACGGCGACCACGTCACGAGCGCCAGCCACCACCCGGCGACTGCCGCGATGAAACAGATGCCGGCCACGA
The DNA here is from genome assembly GCA_012026925.1 of Gammaproteobacteria bacterium. Classification (GTDB taxonomy): domain Bacteria; phylum Pseudomonadota; class Gammaproteobacteria; order Steroidobacterales; family Steroidobacteraceae; genus RPQJ01. Next base: position 30,271 of record VEPJ01000097.1, read on the forward strand.
TCCACGCTGCCCGTGAACTCCGCGGCGGGAGGCCGGCTTGCTCTCTTACCCAATGAGTTGCGCAGGAATCGAGGCGGCGGCGCACCGAGCGCGGCAGTGACTCGGACTCGCAGCCGGGGGCGACTTTCTCGCCGGCCGCGTCCGCGCGAGGCGTCAGGGCATCGCCTCGCCGGTCTTCGTCGGTGCGTCGATCTTCATCCACTGCCGTACCTGGATCAGTCCGCGCCTCATCTGCGTCTTGACGGTGCCGAGCGGCATGCCGGTCGCCCGCGCGATCTCCGAGTGCGTCATGCCTTCGAGCAGGCCCATCCGCAGGACCTTTCGCTGCTCCGGACGCAACCTCGCGACGACTTCCGCCGCCCGTTCCGCCTCGATCGCGATCTCCCCGGCATTGCCGGGCTCCGCCCAGCGCACGTCTTCGAGCGCCTCCTCGGAGTCGTGCAGGTGGCTCATCTTCGACCGCCGCAGGCGGTCGATGAGCCGCCGCCGCGCGATGGTCGTGACGAACACCTTTTCCGAGCCCTGCGCCGGGTCGTAGCGGTCGGCACTGCGCCAGACGTCCACGAAGATCTCCTGGACGGCGTCCTCGGCATCGGCGCGGGTCCGCGCCATCCGGCGGGCAATCGCCCAGACGAGGCCGCCGAATTCATCGATGCACTCACGGACCGCCTTCGCATCGCCGCGTGCCACCCGGGCCAGGATCGACTCGTTCATCGCTTGGTCCTCTATTCGCCGCTCGGGAATCATGGTTTCAGACCGATCAAAGCTTGGACTGAGTATAGTGAGAATGTCCAAGATATGTATAGGTGTTTCCTATTCCGTTTCGAGACAGCAGTAATCGTAATTGCCATCCAGGTCTGCCGGCCTGCGCGTCGAGATCCCGGATTCGCGACGGCATTACGGGTTTCCCCTGTTGCAGACGATTCTCATTCCGGACAGACTGTGGTCCGTTGAAAAAGTGCCTCCCGGACCCTTCCTCATGCCCCCGGTAAGTCTCGCTACGCTGCGCAAAGGTGCCCGCGGCGTGGTCACCAACGTCCAGGACGACTCCCAGAGCCTGGGGGATGAGGCGCACTCGACCGTGAGCCGGCGCCTCCTCGAGCTTGGGTTCGTCCCCGGCGAGGCAATCGAGGTCGTCCAGGAAATCTGGCCGGGCGGGGACCCGATGGCGGTCCGGCTCGGCAACACCACTTTCGCCTTGCGTCGCCGCGAAGCAGGCGCGGTCCTCGTCGCGCTCGACCGGCCCTGAGGCGGCGATGACGGCACAGGCGCAAGCGCTGGACCCGATGCGCCTCGCGCTGGTCGGCGTCCCGAACTCCGGCAAGACGGCGCTCTTCAACCGCCTCACGGGCAGCCGGCAGAAGGTCGCCAACTACGCGGGCGTCACCGTCGAGCGCAAGGAAGGTTCGTTCGTCGGGCCGACGCGCAGGCGGCAGTATCGCGTGCTCGACCTGCCCGGCTCGTACAGCCTCACGCCGACGACGCTCGACGAGGCAATCACGCGCGACTTCCTGCTCGGGCGACTCTCCGGCGAGGCGGCACCCGAGTTCGTCGTGTGCGTCGTCGACGCGACCAACCTGCGCCTCAACCTGCGTCTCGTGCTCGAGCTGCGCGACCTCGGCGTGCCGATGATCGTCGCGCTCAACATGAGCGACCTCGCCCGCAACCGGGGCTTCCGGCTCGACCGTGAGCGGCTCGAGCGCGAGCTCGGCGTGCCGGTCGTCGAGACCGTCGCGGTCGCGAACAGCGGCCACCGGCAGCTGCTCGACGCGCTCGAGGGCATTCAGCACCCCGGGACCGCGCCGCGGCGCGAGTGGCGCGACCCGAGCTTCGAGCACATCCAGCAGACACAGCGCGAGGTGCGCCGCATCCTGCGCGCGATCGACTACGCCGAGCCGGCACGCAAGGAGGCGCTGCGCCGCCTCGACGCGGTCGTCATGCACCCCGTCGCGGGGCCGGCGATCCTCGCGGTGCTGCTGTTCTTCGTCTTCCAGGCCGTGTTCGGCTGGGCCGCCCTCCCGATGAACGCGATCGATGCGGGCATGTCTTGGATCGGCGCGAAGCTGGCGGCGTCGCTGCCGGATGGCGCGCTGCGCAGCCTGCTCATCGACGGCGTGATCGCGGGCGCGGGCAGCGTGCTCGTGTTCCTGCCGCAGATCCTGATCCTGTTCTTCTTCATCCTCGCGCTCGAGGACAGCGGCTACCTGCCGCGCGCCGCGTACCTGCTCGATCGCGTGATGGGCAGCGTGGGCCTCTCGGGCCGCGCGTTCATCCCGCTGCTGTCGAGCTTCGCCTGCGCGGTGCCGGGCATCATGGCGACGCGCACGATCCCGAACGTCCGCGATCGCATCGCGACGATCATGATCGCGCCGCTCATGACCTGTTCCGCGCGCCTGCCGGTCTATGCGCTCGTGATAGCGGCCTTCATCCCGCACCGGCCCGTCGGCCCGTTCAACCTGCCGGGGCTGGTGCTGTTCACGCTTTACGTTTCCGGGATCGTCGCCGCGATGGCCGTCGCCTACGCGCTCAAGCGCACCGCGCTCAAGTCTTCGTACCACCCGCTGCTGCTCGAACTCCCCGAGTACCACTGGCCGCATCTCAACAACCTCGCGATCGGGTTGTGGGAGCGCCTCAAGGTCTTCGTGCAGCGGGTCGGTACGATCATCCTCGCGCTCATGATCGTGCTCTGGTTCCTGAGCAGCTACCCCGCCCCGCCGCCGGGCGCCGCGGGCCCGCCGATCCTGTACAGCTTCGCGGGAATGGTCGGGCACGCGCTGGAGCACCTGTTCGCGCCGCTCGGCTTCAACTGGCAGATTTCGCTCGCCCTCGTCCCGGGCCTCGCTGCGCGCGAGGTCGCGGTGGGCGCGCTCGGGACGGTGTACTCGCTGTCTTCCACCGGTGACGACGTGGCCGCGACGCTGGTGCCGATGATCGCGCACACCTGGAGCCTCGCGACGGCGCTCTCGCTGCTCGCCTGGTACGTGTTCGCGCCGCAGTGCCTCTCGACGCTGGCCGTCGTCAAGCGGGAAACGAATTCCTGGCGTTATCCGCTGCTGATGGCGGGCTACCTGTTCGGGCTCGCGTACCTGGCGGCATTCGTCACCTACCGGGTCGCGACCGCGCTCGGCGGCTGAGGCAGTCCCATGCTCGAGATGCTGTTCGTCGGAGCCATCGTCCTCGTCGCTGCGATCTATTCGACCTGGGCGCTGCTGCCCGCGCCCGCGCGGCGGACGCTCGCGGCCCGTCTAGCTCCATTGGCGTCATCGAGCTGGTGCCCCGGCTGGCTCGGGCGGCGGCTACGCTACGCCGCGACTGGCGGGCCCTCGGGAACGGATCCCTGCAGCGGCTGCAGTGCACACCAGCCGCCGCGGGACGAAGCCCGCCGCTGAGCTCCCGCGAGCCGACGCTCCCGCGGCGATACGCCACTCCCGCACCAAAGAAACGGGGCGCGCAGGCCGAGCCCGCGCGCCCCGTGGCTTCTCGCCGCGACCGTCAGTTTACCGTCTGGTCGCTCGGCGGCAGCTCGCCAGCGGCCGGCTTCGCCGGCGGCTCCTCGCCCGCCATCTGGTAGAGGATCGCCGGGTTCTGCTCCTCCTCCGCGAGCAGTGCGTGGCAGGTGTCGCAGTCCTTCTTGATCTTCTCGCCGTCGTCCGTCTTGTGCTTCTTGTCGTGGCACCGGAAGCACCCCGGCGACTGCTTGTGGCCGATGTGGTTCGGGTAGGTGTCCCACGTGACCTTCATCTGCGGGAAGACGTTCCAGGCGTACACGTCGCCGAGCGCCTTGCCCGCCTGTGCGATCGCATCCGCCCTGCTCTTCGCGAGGTCCGGGTAGTTCTTCGCGTAGAAGTTCGCGATGTCCTCCGCGATGCCCTTGCGCGCGGCGTCGTGCGACGGATACTCGACCTGCACCGCGCGCAGGCCCTCGCGCTTTATGTAGGGCA